>JBFYTF010000622.1:0-3320 GCA_041300865.1 Anaerolineae bacterium | reverse complement strand
AACATATCTTCAAACTTCACGCGCTCCGGCATCTGCCGCTGCTCCTATGTCTCCATCATTCTCCCTTCCTCTCCTCGTCGCCCTGAATTATACCACACTTTCCATATTGAGAATGGCTGATCATCCGAACTGACTGGTTGACAGGCCACGTGCTGAAAGGTATAATGGATGTCAGAGGGAAATTGGCCATGTCAAGGAACACTCTCACTATTCCGTACTCGGACGATCTGTTGCTCTCGCTGAAAAAGAGCCCGGAAGAGTTCGAGGACGAAGCTCGCCTCCTGCTCGCTATAAAGCTGTACGAACTCGGCCGCGTGTCGACGGGGGTTGCCGCGGAGCTGGCCGGCATCAGTCGCGTGGCCTTTATCTTCGAGCTGGGACGCTTTGGGCTGTCGCCGCTGGGCCAGACGCCGGCCGAAGTCGCTGAGGATCTGGCGAATGCCTAACGGATCTCAGTTGGTTGTTGTAAACACCACGCCAATCATCGCTCTGTCGCTCATCAACCAGCTGGATCTTTTGCAAAAGCTATATGGCCGCGTTTTGATCCCGACCGCCGTACAGGCAGAGATATTGATCGGCGGTGCAGCAAGCGTTGGGGTCCGTGAGCTACGCGAAGCATCCTGGATCAACATCGTCTCACTGGAGAACCCCAGCCGTGCCGACCTGATTGCCGACTTGGAGCGAGGCGAAGCAGAGGTTATTGCTATCGCCCAGGAGCAAGGCGCCGATCTGGTGATAGTCGACGAACGCCTGGCACGGAGACACGCCACGAGACTTGGTATGCGGTTGACCGGAACGTTGGGGATTCTCCTCAAGGCAAAGCAACTCGGCATGGTGGGGGCTATCGAACCGCTCATCGATCAACTACGCCAGGCTGGCATTCGACTGGGCGATGCCCTGGTCACCGAGGTTCTGAGGCTGGCCGGGGAAGGTTAGCGGCTTTAGGTGACGATCAACAATGTCGGATGCACAAGCCCCTGCCGCTAGTCCTCGATCCGCCCCAGCAGGTGCTGCATTTCCGCGGCCCGCAGCTCGCTATTCAACCCGTGATATGCTCCACGCCGGCCCTCGCCAGCTCCAACGAGCACGCTCTTCTTTCGACTCTAAGCGGCCTTTGCACAACCCAGAAGGCTGACAAGTTGCGTCCTGTCCCAGATGTGCTATAATCCATCTGCTTGTGCAATGCGGCACAGGGGGTAGCTCCGTGGTCTGCGAATGCGAAGGGATGCCATGACTGAAACAATGGGCAAGCTGCTCGTCGTCGACCTTGACAGGCGCCACCTGCAAGATGAGCTCCTGGACGCCTCCACCGCCCGGGACCTGGTGGGCGGAGCGGGCTTTGCCGCCCGCTACCTCTACGACCGTCTGCGGCCGGGCACCGATCCCCTGGGCCCGGAGAACATTCTCATGTTCATGACCGGGCCGCTGGTAGGCACCCGGGCGCCGTCGTGCGGCCGCTACGAGGTGTGCGGCCTCTCGCCCCTCACCGGCATCTGGGGCGAGTCCAACTCGGGTGGGTTCTGGGGCCCGGAGCTGCGCTTTGCCGGCTACGACGGCGTGGTGGTCATGGGACGCTCCGAAAAGCCGGTCTGGCTGTCCATCGTCGCCGGAGAGCCCCCTGCCCTGCACGACGCGGGCGGGCTGTGGGGCCTGGACACCTACGAGACCCAGCAGCGCCTGCGGGAGGAAATGGGCGACTCCAAGGTGCGGGTGGCGTGTATTGGGCCGGCAGGCGAAAATCGCGTCCTGTTTGCCGCGGTCATGAACGACCACGGCCGCGCGGCGGGCCGCACCGGCCTCGGGGCAGTGATGGGCGCCAAGAACCTGAAGGCCATCGCCGTCCGGGGCCGCCTCCAGGTGCCCCTGGCCGACAGAGAGCGGTTTGGACAGGCGGCCCGCCAGGCATTGCAGTTCGTAAAGGACGACCTGACCACCACGGTCTATCGCCAGATGGGCACTGCCTCCTTTGTCGACATGAGCATGATGTGGGGCAACATGCCCAACAAATACTGGGGCCAGGGCGAGTTTGAAGAGGCAACCAACCTCAGCGGTATCTCGATGATGGAGACGATCCTCACCCGGGCTGTGCCTTGCTACGGCTGCTTCGTGGCCTGTGGCCGCGAGGTCAACCTGAAAGACAGCTACGGCGTCGAGGTGGTTGACGGCCCGGAGTACGAGACGGTGGCCATGCTCGGCTCGCAGCTCCTGGTGGACGACCTGCCGGGTGTGGCCTATGCCGGTCACCTGTGCAACCGGCTGGGAATGGACACCATCACTGCCGGCTCGAGCATCAGCCTGGCCTACATGCTCTACGAGCGCGGCATCGTGACCGCTGCCGACACCGGCGGGCTGCCCCTGAAATGGGGCGATATCGCCACAACCCACGTCCTCCTGGAGATGATCGCCGCGCGCCAGGGTTTCGGCGACATCCTGGCCGAAGGCACGCTGCGCATCGCGGCCCACTACGGTGCCCCGGACCTGGCGGTGCACGTCAACGGCCTGGAGCCGGCGGCCCACGACCCGCGGGCCATGGCGGGCATGGGCCTGGTCTACGCCACGTCTCCCCGTGGCGCGTGCCACATGCAGGGCGACGTCTACACTGTGGACATGGGCATGGCCGTGCCCGAGGTTGGCCTGCTGCCCGGCAGCCGCTTCCGCAACCGAGGCAAGGCCGCCGTCGTGACCCGGCTCCAGAACTGGCGCAGCCTGTACAACAGCGCCATCATGTGCGTCTTTGTCAACCCGACCCCACCCCTCCTGGCCGAGATGCTCTCGGCGGCGACCGGCGGGCCTCCGGCTCTCGAGCACTGGCTGCGCGCGGGCGAACGGGCGTTTGTCCTCAAGCGCGCGTTCAACAACCGCCTGGGCATCCGCCGCGGCCACGACCGCCTGCCCGAACGGCTGCTGCGGCCCATGGCGAACGGCTCCCAGGGACGTGTGCCGCGCATGGACATTCTCCTGCGCGAGTTCTACCGGGAGCGCGATTGGGATTGGGAAACAGGCCGGCCGTCCAGGCAGAGCCTCGTGAGCCTCGGCCTGGAAGACGTGGCCTGCGACTTGTGGGGCTGAGAGATGCCCTCCGGCCTGCTGCGCCCGTCTCGCACTCCCGAGCAGGTGCAGCCGTGCCGGCCGGCGGCAGAGAAGCCGCCGCCGGCCATCCGCGAGGCCGTGGCCCGCGGTCCAGCTTCCCTCTCGGGTCGTCAATGGTTAATAAAACCAGTGCTTTGGAGAACTGTGAGACTTCGGCTGTGGGACGATCTTTGAGCAACTATCAGTTTCAAGGCGCAAAGAAGCGTGCCTCACTTGAATAGATGGTCAAG
>JBFYTF010000621.1:0-6889 GCA_041300865.1 Anaerolineae bacterium | reverse complement strand
GTTCGACGTGATGGCCATCTCCGACGCCATCGACCTGCACAAG
Organism: Anaerolineae bacterium; assembly: GCA_041300865.1. GTDB lineage: Bacteria > Chloroflexota > Anaerolineae > JAAYZQ01 > JAAYZQ01 > JAAYZQ01. The sequence continues at coordinate 6,846 of JBFYTF010000621.1, read as the reverse complement.
CCCGACCCGGCCATTTTCCACTGGGCGTTGGACCGGCTGGGCATCGACCCGGCGGACTATGGCCGAACGGTAATGGTCGGCAACCACCTGGACCGCGATGTCAAGGGGGCCAACGACACGGGGATGATCAGTGTCTGGCTCGATTGGTCGCCACGCTACCCGAAGGAGCCCACCGCCCCGGCGGAGGTTCCGCAGTACCGGATCGGAACGCCGCTGGAGCTGCTGCCGCTCGTCGAGCGCTTGGAGCGCGAGCTCGAGCGCCGCAGGGCGGCCACACCCCTGGAGTTGATCCACCACGGCGCAAGCCGCAGCCACGGCCTGCCGCCCAGCTCGCTGGCCGCCGTCGAGGCCTGCCTGGCGGCGCGGGCGCGTGTCGTCGAGGTCGACCTGAACCTCACGGCCGACGGCGACTTTGTCCTCCTGCACGGGCCGCTCCTCGAGGACGAGACGACCGGCTCCGGGCCGATCCAGGCCCGCACGGCGGCCGAGCTGAGCGGGCTGCGGCACGTCTGGCGCGGCCAGGTCACCGGCCTGCGCGTGGGGCTCCTGGGCCAGGCATTGGAGCTGCTGGCGGCGCACCCCTACCCCGTCGAGGTGCAGCTTGATACCAAGCCCGATGGGTTGTCCGACCCGGCGGTGATGGCTTCCCTGGTGCAGCGGCTGCAGCCGGTCAAGCACCGGGTGCGGCTGAGCAGTGAGGCCGACTGGCTGGTGCGCCGGCTGCAAGCCCTCGACCCCGAGCTGCCGCTGGGCTTTGACCCGCTGCTCTACCTGGAGCAGCTGGACGACGAGTGGGGAGAGCGCGATCACGCGCCCTTCCGGCTGGGAGCGTACGGCTACCTGGACGACCACCCGCTTGCCAGCCGGCGCTGGGGCTCAGCGGCGGACTATTTGGCAGCGCGCGCCGAGGCCCTCTGCGCCCAGGCCCCGGGGGTGGACATGTGGTACATCCGGGCGCGGGTGCTGGCCCACGCCCTCGACGATGGCTTTGACTGGATCGCCTACCTGCACGGGCGCGGGACGCGGGTGACGTCCTGGACGCTCGACCCCGACAATCCGGCGTCTGTGGCGCTTGCGCGCCGGCTGGCGGGGCAGGGGGTGGATCGGATCACGACCAACGACCCGGAAGGCATGGCGCGGGCGCTGGCCGTCGGTGCGGTGCTGTAGGCGCTAACTCGGTTGTTGGCCGTTCTGGGCTTGGGGTGAGGTCTCGGGCGGGGCATAGATGGCCGTGAACTGCCCGTAGACCTCCTCCGCGTTCTCGATTTCGGCGGCGCACAGCGGCACGCGGGCCGGGTAGGCTAGGAACGGCTGGGTCTGCGGGCCGCCCAGCCCGCCGTGCGAGGCGACCTGGTTCTCGAAAGAGATCACCTGCTCCCCATCCCACGCCCCAAAGAGCACGAGGTCGCCCGCGTGGGGAAAGCACACCAGGCGCACAACCTGCTCCACCGCCCACGCCCGGGCCTCGTAGCCGGTCAAAGGATGCTGGCCCTCCAGCCGCTCGCCGCCGGGGCCAATCCACAGCGTCCCCTGCTTGCCGGTCAGGATCGTCTGGTCGCCATCGCGCCCGGCGACAAGGCCGATGCCGGGGTGGGCCACGAGGTCGGGCAGAAGCTGGGGGTAGAGGAGGGCGATCTCGCCCAAGTCCATCTGGCGCGGCGTAACCTCGAAGTAGAGGTGGGAAAGCGAGCCGGAGCTGCGCACTGCAATCTCGCCCCGGCGGCTCAGGTCCCACTCCGCCTCCAGCGCCTCGTTCAGAAGCTTTTCCTCCAGCCGGCGGCGGGTGGCCTGCAGGAGGAGCACCGGGATCTGCCCCCGGCGCCGCGCCTCCAGCGCCTGGATCTCTGCCACCAGGAAGCGGGCACCCCGTTCTGGCCGCCCTTCGTCCTCGCCTTCGCCGGCATGCACCTGCTGGCCCGTTCGCTCCGCGACAAGCTGCTCCAGGCTTTGGCCGAAGGCCAACCGGAAGGGCACCGAGGGGGTCATGCCGTGGTCGGATAGGATGTAGAGATCATACTCCCCGGGACGGTAGGCCTGTCGTATACGGTCGATGTCCCGGATCTGGTTGTCGATCCGGCGCAGGGCGCGCCGGGCCTCTGGGCTGCCGGCACCAAAATGGTGTGTGATCTCGTCGTAGCCGGTATAGCAGGCATAGATGGCCGGCATCTGGCGGTAGATGTCGAGCATGACGCTGAAGGTGGTCACCTCACGAAAGATGACATTGTTCGCGATCTCGAGGATGGGCCCCAGAAAGGTAAAGTGAGACACCGGCTGCCGCGCGCGCAGCCAGGCACCGGCCCGCTTGCCGACGTACACCAGCCAGGTCCAAAATGAATCGCCAAGGACGCGCAGCACGCGTCCCGGACTCAGCGCAAAAAGCACCAGGAAGCCAAAGCCGCGAACGTTTTCAAAGAACCGGTCGCGGCCCGTGGCCGAAAGGGTAAAGAGGGCCAGGCGGGCATCGCCGTCGAACATGTTGGTGTAGCTGGAGCCGCCGTGCAAGAGGCCGGTCCGCCCCTCGGAGATGCGCTCCTGGATGGCGCGTACCGTGCCCGGCAGCTTGCACATGATCGACTCACCCCGCTGCTTGTCGTACCAGCGAAAGCCGGGGATGTCCCAATTGTTGCCGTAGAGGATGCCGGCCTGGGAGGCAGGCGTTGTGCTGGGCAGGCCACAGCGCCAGCGGGCCAGCCGCAAGCGGCGCGAGGTGACCAGGCGTGCCAGGTAGGGCATGGTGCCGGCGCTGAGGGCCTGCCGCAAGTATCTGTAGCCCAGGCCGTCGATTTCGATGGCCACAAAGCCACGCTGGCCGGCGATCTTGCCTTCCGGGTCGGTCGTTCGGCCCAAGTGCCGCGCGGCGGCGCCGAACTTGTGCCGGTAGTACCAGGCAGCCAGGGCGCTAAAGAGGTCGACGATGCGCAAATGCAGCCAGGTCATGGCCGGCAGCTCGGGGGCGGGACAGTGGGACCGGAGGACAGGCGAGGGCGCATCATGCTACCAGGAAAATGCCCACCGTGGTGAAAAACGTGCCGGCCACGGTCCAGCGCGTGGGGCGTTCTCGAAGCCAGACCATGGAAAAAGGGATGGCCATCAGCGGGGCAGTGGTGGTGATGACGGCGGTGCGCCCCGAACCAATGCTCTGGATGGCCATCACGAAAAACAGCGTGCCCACCGCGGTCCCGACAAAGCTGGCCAGCAGGATCAACAGCCACGAACGGCGGTCCAGATGGCGCAGCTCACGCCACAGCCCGGTCCGCAAGTTGAGCGCGAGCAGGAACAGCATCGCCATGGGCTGGCGAATGCTGTTGGCGACGACCGAATGCATGCCCGCGGTTGCCGGCTTGAGGGCTACCTGCCCGGCCGCCCACAGGAAAGAGACCAGGAGGGCCAGGAGCAGCCCCTTGCGCCGCGCGGCAGGCTCGATGAGCTGGCCGTTGCTATGGTGGATCTCGGAGCGGCTGAGGAGCGCGACCCCGGCCACGACGAGCACGGCACCCAGCAGCAGGCCCCAGCTGAGGGGCTCGTCGACGAACAGCGTGGCCAGCAGGATGGCCCACAGGGGGTTGATGCCCGCCACGGGCATGGCCCACGAAACCCCTGCCAGGTCCAGGCTGCGGAAATAGAGCGTGTCGCCGATCACAAGCAGGACGAGGACCGAGACCACCAGCCACAGCCAGGCCGAAGGCGGCACACTGCGCACGGCGGCGATCCCACCGTAGAAGGGCAGCAGCGCCAGGAAAAAGGTGGACGACACGACGCAGCGCACCAGGTTCATGGGGAGGACGTTCACCCGCTTGCTGCCCAGGGCCATGAGCACGCTGGCAATGGCCCACAATAGGGCGCTGAACAGGGCCATGAACTCGCCGCTCAAGCCGCCTCCCTGGCAGACGCCGGCGCCGGCGGAAAACCGTGCAGGCAAACGCCGCAGGTGCACCGCGCGGGATCCAGGCGCGCCCTCTCCCCGTCTGCGATTGCAGTCCCCTCAGCGTGCCTGCAACAGATCGAGAAAGGCCTGGACACGGTTCTTGACCGGCTCTTCGGCGTAGAGCCGTGTATCGCACATGTCGGCTTCGAGGATCAGGCCCGGCACTCCCGTCTGGCGGCTGACCTGCTCCAGCAGGTCGTACTGGCCCAGGGAGTAGGGCTTGCAGGAGCGGTTGGAGTGAAAGACCATGCCGTCGACGCCGAAACGCTCGACCATGCCGGCCACCAGCTCGGCACGCACCTGGAGGCTCTGGTTGATATAGACCGTGGCGTAGGTGCGCGCCAAGCCCTCGATGGGCTCGCCGGTGTCCACCGACATGGACCAGGCGTTGGTGTAGGTGTCGACCACGAAACAGGCGCCGGCCTGGGTAAAGAGGCTGAAGAGCCGGAAGAGCTGGAACCAGATGGCGATATTGTCCCACAGCAGCCGGTAGCGCTCCTCGTAGATGGCGCCCTCGCCGCGGGCCACGCGCTCTTCGACCTCGGCCTTGAGCTTGCGGTAAAAGACCACGGCGTCGCGGGTGCCGCGCAGGACGACGATAGGCGCCATGGTCAAAAAGAGGTCGGGGGCGTTGAGCGGTGAGGGCCGTGCCCGGCACAGCTCGCGGATATCGCGCCACAGCCCCACGGCCTCGTTCGAGCGCTCCAGGGCCAGGGCAAACTTCTTGTCGTTCAGCTTGTGGCCGGTGTGCCGCGTCACCCAGGCAATCATCTCCTCCAGCTGGGCAGCGACGTACTGGACGGTGTGGTCGTGCAGGCCGGGCTCGTGCTGGTAGGGCGCGTCGAGCAGAAAGAGGGGCACGCCGAGCTGCTGGGCGAGGGCCTGGTACCACTTGATGACCGTGCCACAGATGTTGTTGGAGGCGATGAGCAGGTCGGGCCGGGGCAGGCCGCCCTGAGGCGCCTTGCCGGGCGCCAGCACCGAGCCGATGTGCGAGCGGGCGTAGGAGCAGAGGTCGGGGCTATAGCCCCGCTCTTCGGCTACCTGCGCCAGGGGCACGGCGGCGCGCTGCGCGCCGACGAGGGCGCCATAGTTCTCGGGGTACACTGTGGCCACACCCATGCCGTGCAGGATCTCCACGGGCGCCCCGCTGGTCACCCAGGCCAGTGGCTTGACCTTGCCGACCACCTTGCGCGTGGCATAGTAGCGGGTCATCAGCCGGGTCAAATCCTGTGATGTTGCCAGCTTCCGATAGTTGCGTGCCATACCCTATTCCGCCTCGAGCAGATGAGACAATCGAGCTATTATACCACAGGCCGCACGGCGCATCAAACAGAGGCGCCGCTCCATCGAGAGGGCGAGACACGTGTGACCGCGGATCAGCGTCGCTCCTTGGGGAAGAGCCACAGGAAAGGCAGTCCCAGCAGGGGGGCGACGGCGCTGACGGCAAACGCCGTGCGCATGCCCCAGGTGTCGCCGATGGCGCCCACGACGAGGACGGCGGCGGAACGGATCAAGAAGCTGAGGGCCATGTAGACGCCGTTGGCGAGGGCGCGGTTCTCAGGAAAGCTCTCCTGCACGAGGGCCATGAGCACGGGGATCACCGACAGGGCCGTCAGGCCCAGGCCCAGGAGCAGGGGCACGCGCAGCCAGCCGTCAACCAGCAGAAAGAGGAACATGAGGACGGGCGTCACCGCGAGAGCAATGCCGATGACCGGCCGGCGGCCCAGCCGGTCGCTGAGCGAGCCGCCCAGGAGGGCGCCCGCCACCCCCGCCGCTTCCAGGAGCGTCAGGGCGGCCCCGGCCAACCATAGCTCGGCCCCCTCTTCCGTCAGAAAAAGGGGCAGGTAGGTCGTCAGGGCCGAGATCATGAAGGCGCGGACGGTGATGATGGCGATGAGCGGCACGAGAAAGGGGCCCATGATCGTCAGCATCCGGCGCCAGGGCAGCGGCTCGGCACTCCGGGACAGGTGCACGGGCACGTCGCGGAGCCGGACGTAGAGCATGGCCGAAGCCACAAAGCCGCCGACCATGAGCCAGGGAGTACCCGACACGCCCAGGACCTCGATGGCGGTGACAATGATGATGGGTCCCAGGGCGCGGCCCAGCTCCCCGCCCAGCATCCACAGGCCCATGCCCCGCCCCAGGCTGCGGCCCGAAAGCCGGCCGGCCATGACCGGCGCCACCGAGTGCAGGGCCGCCGAGTTGATGCCCGAGATCACCAGCAGCAGGGCCAGCAGGCCATAGGTCGGCGCGATGCCCAGCAGGCTCATCGTCGCGCCCCCGATGGCAGGCGCGAGGATGACCAGGGAGCGCAGGCCTCTGCGATCCGCCAGGTGCCCGATGAAGGGCTGCAGCAGCGAGGGCGCCTGGTTAAAGACCGTCAGCAGCCCGGCTTCTGTGCGGCTCAGGGCCAGGGTCTCGACGAACACGGGCAACATGGGCGGCAAAAATCCGGTGTAGGTGTCGTGGACGGCGTGGGCGCCGACGATGGTCAAGACCTGGCCGGTGTCGAACGCCTCGGCTTCGGCCGGCCGGGCCTCGGCCTGGGTTTCAGCTTGCATGCGCGTCATCCTCCAGCGGGAGAGTATAGCGCCCTACAGGCCGCCTGTCAAACGCCGCACGCCAGCCGGAGCGCCCTCCCCGCCGCTGCCCCACGCGCCCTTGGGGCGCAGGGCCGTCGGATTGTATTGTTTGTGGCTATATGCGAGGGGGGGTCCTAGTCGTCCTGCCGGGTCGCCAAACCCGGCAGGAGCCCGAGACGGCGCGCTGCCGGCCAGGCAGCAACCGTGGTGCGCCTGCCAGCCATTCTCAATATGGAAAGTGTGGTATAATTCAGGGCGACGAGGAGAGGAAGGGAGAATGATGGAGACATAGGAGCAGCGGCAGATGCCGGAGCGCGTGAAGTTTGAAGATATGTT
>JBFYTF010000619.1:0-14153 GCA_041300865.1 Anaerolineae bacterium | reverse complement strand
AACATATCTTCAAACTTCACGCGCTCCGGCATCTGCCGCTGCTCCTATGTCTCCATCATTCTCCCTTCCTCTCCTCGTCGCCCTGAATTATACCACACTTTCCATATTGAGAATGGCTGGCGAACCACTCCCCCAACTTGCGTCCAGAGCCGTATTATGCTATAATGCACGCGTATCCCAAGCGCGGGGATCGGCCCCCCGCGCTCGTCTGTGCGAGCAGGCGGAACCCGGGGCATCACAAGAAAGGATCGGCGTGTGTCTTTAACGAAAACCGAAAAAACGGACATTATCCAAAAATTCAACGTTCATCCGGGTGATACAGGTTCGCCCGAAGTGCAGATTGCCCTGTTGACCACCAGGATCACCCAGTTGACCGAGCACCTGAAGGTGCACAAGCATGACGACCATTCACGGCGCGGCCTCTACAAGCTGGTCGGCCAGCGGCGCAGGCACCTCGCGTACTTGAAGACCAAGGACGCGGAGCGCTACCGCACCATCATCGAAAAGCTTGGGTTGCGCAGATAAACGAGCCCCTGCGCATAATAGATGGCCTATGGCCTACGGTGAGGTAGGTTACGCGCCGCTTGCCATAGGCCATCTGCTATTTGCAGGTGAGGCCAATCACGGGAAAGGTGCGGGTCAGGAATTGGGGAATGGGCCCTGACCGGCGGCGGCTGGGACCCATTCCCCAGTCCCTCGACCCCTGCCTTTCTCGCAAAACTCGGAGGCAAAAGTGAATAACAGCAAGCAGTATATCGTCGAAATGGGCGGCAAGCCCATGACGATAGAGACCGGCGACCTGGCGATGCAGGCAGGGGGCGCCGTCGTGGTACGCCTTGGCGACTCGGTGGTGCTCTGCACCGCCACCGCCTCCAAGTCTCCGCGAGAAGGGATCGACTTCTTTCCCCTGACCGTCGACTTTGAGGAACGCCTGTACGCTGCCGGCCGCATCCCTGGCAGTTTCTTCCGCCGAGAGGGTCGCCCCAGCGAATCGGCCATCCTGACCTCGCGGCTCATCGACCGCCCGCTGCGGCCTCTCTTTCCCAAGGACTATCACAACGACGTCCAGGTCATTGCCACGGCGCTGTCTTCCGACAGCCAAAACTACCTGGACATCCCGGCGATCATCGGCTCCTCGACCGCCCTCATGATCTCGGACGTACCTTTCGACGGCCCCATCGGCGCCTGCCGCGTGGGCCTCATCGAAGACGAGTTCGTCATCAACCCCACCGCCGAGCAGATGGAGCAGAGCTCCCTCGACCTGCGCATGGCCGGCACCGAAGACGCCATCCTCATGGTCGAGGCGGGTGCCTGGGAGGTGCACGAAGAGGTCATGCTCCAGGCCATGCAGCTGGGGCACGAAGCCATGCAGCCCGTCATCGCCCTGCAAAAGCAGATGCGGGCTGAAATAGGCAAGCCAAAACAGACAGACTATGCCGTCGACTCGATCGACGAGGATGTCCGGCAGCGGATCGTGGAGCGCATCGGCACACGAGTCGCGGAGCTGGCCACGCGGCCCATGCAAAAGCACGAGCGCGGAGAGGCTACCGACGCCCTCGAAGCCGAGATCCTGGAGTCGTTCGCCGATGACGAGACGGTGGAGCGAAAAGACGTCAAGAAAGTGTTCCATGACCTGCACAAGGCCGAGATGCGCAAGCTGATCCTGGAAAAGGGTGTGCGGGCCGACGGCCGGGCGACGGACGAGATCCGCCCCATCTGGAGCAGGATCGGTATCCTGCCCCGAGCCCACGGCTCGGGCCTGTTCACCCGCGGCGAGACCCAGGTCATGAGCATCGCCACCCTGGGCACGCCCCGCGAGGAGCAAAAGCTGGACACCCTGGCGCCAGAAGAAAGCAAGCGCTACATGCACCACTACAACTTCCCGCCCTTTAGCACGGGCGAGACGTGGCCGATGCGCGGGCCAAGGCGCCGCGAGATCGGCCACGGAGCGCTGGCCGAAAAAGCTCTTGAACCCGTCCTCCCCCTGGAGGAAGAGTTCCCGTACACCGTGCGCGTCGTGTCCGAGGTCCTGGCCTCCAACGGCTCGACCTCCATGGCCTCGGTGTGCGGCAGTACCCTGTCGCTGATGGACGCCGGCGTGCCGATCAAGAACCCCGTGGCGGGCATTGCCATGGGCCTCATTTCCGAGGATGGGCGCTATGCCATCCTCAGCGACATCCAGGGCCTGGAAGATCACCTGGGCGACATGGACTTCAAGGTGGCCGGTTCCCGCGAGGGGATCACCGCGCTGCAGATGGATATGAAGATCAAGGGCCTCGGCTACGACATTCTGAGCCAGGCGCTGACCCAGGCACGGGCAGGGCGCATCCACATCCTGGGCAAGATGGAAGAGACCATTGCCGAGCCCCACACCGAGATGTCGCCCTACGCGCCGCGCATCACTACCATGCACGTCGATTCCGACAAGATCGGCAAAATCATCGGCCCCGGCGGCAAGATGATCCGCAAGATCCAGGAAGAGTGCGAGGTCGAGATCGACATCGAGGACGACGGCACGGTCTATATCGCGGCCATCGACAGCCTGGGTGCCCAAAAGGCCATCGAGATGATCGAATCCCTCACCGAGGAAGCCGAGATCGGCCGGGTTTACGTCGGCAAAGTCGTCCGCACCGAGAGCTATGGCGCCTTTGTCGAGATCATGCCCGGCGTTGACGGCATGGTGCACATCTCGCAGCTGGCCGATTACCGGGTGCCGTCGGTTGAGGACGTGGTACGCGTGGGCGACGAGGTCATGGTCATGGTCATCGACATCGACGAGGGCGGCAAGATCAAGCTGTCCCGCCAGGCGGTGTTGGAAGGCTGGACCGCCGACGAGGCCCGCGAGCGCGACCGCAAGGGCAGCCCTGGCGGTGGCGGCGGGCGCGGTGACCGTGGCGGGAGCGGTGGTGGCGGCCGGCCCCGTGGTCCACGCGTGGGCGCGGGCGTCGAGCGTGAAGAGCGCCCGCCCCGCCGGCAGCGTTAACAGCACGACTTACGGTGCGACGCACCTGTCCGCAGGGTTCGTCGCACTTTTGCACCACAGGGCCCGCCGGCCGGCGAGCCGGCGCTAGGGCCCTGGAAAGGGCAGCACTTCATGGACGACCAATTCGAAGGCATGCCGCCTCAGCCACCAGGCTGGGGGCGGCGCCTGGTGCGCCTGGTACGAGAGGCTCTCGAGACCCTCGTTCCGGCGATCCTCATCGCCCTGCTCATCAACGTCTTTGTCGGGCAGGCCACTCGCGTCGAGGGCCAGAGCATGGAGCCAAACCTGCACACGAACCAACGGCTCGTGGTCGAAAAGCTCTCTTACCGCTTCCACGCGCCGCAGCGCTTTGACGTCGTGGTCCTGGAGGTGCCCAGCCAGGGCGACGAGTTGTTGATCAAACGGGTCATTGGCCTGCCGGGCGAGACGGTAGAGATCCGAGACGGCCAGGTGTGGATCAACGATCAACCCCTCGACGAGCCTTTCCTCCTCAGCGACACACGGCCGGGTCGCCACGGCCGCGTGGTCGTGCCGCCGCTCCACGTCTTTGTCCTGGGCGACAACCGCGACCACTCCAATGACTCCCGGAGCTTTGGCCCGGTGCCCATCGACAACGTCGTGGGCCGCGCCTGGATTTCGTATTGGCCACTCGAGGACCTGGGGCCCGTCGAGTAATCTGAACGAGCACGGCTGGGCATTCCCATGATTTCCACGGAATGGAGCCGGACAACCAAGCGCCTGGTCGTCGTGGGACTGATCATCGTCCTGCTCCTGCTGCTGTACGTCTTTCGCAGCATCCTGCCCCCGATCCTTCTCGCTTTTGTCCTGGCATATCTCCTGAAGCCCCTGGCCGACTGGGCTGAAAAGCGGCTCCAGGTACGGCGCGTCGTGGCCGTCGTCCTGGTCTACATCGTCGTCCTGGCCATCCTGAGCCTCGTGCCCGTCACAGTCGTGCCCTACGCTGTCGATCGCATCACTCGCCTGAACCTGGATGTGCAAACGCTGACCGACGACCTGATCGGTTTTCTCTCCCAGCCCTTCATGTTGTTTGGCTACCGCTTCAGCCTGGAGGATTTTCTCGGCGATGTGCGCGGTACCGTTCAAAACATCCTGGAGCCCTTTGCCAGCCAGACGGTTGGCCTGGTCCTCAACGTCGTTTCCAGCCTCTTGTGGGTCATCTCGATCTCGATCATCTCTTTCTACCTGGTGAAGGATGCGGACCGGCTGCGCCAGTTCCTGGACCGCATGGCGCCGCCGGGCTATACCGAGGAGCTTCGCCGCCTGCGAGAAGAGGTCAACCGCGTGTGGAAGGCCTTCTTTCGTGGCCAGGTGGTTTTGGGCTTTGTCGTCGGCATGACGGTCTGGATCTCGATGTCCATCGTCGGTTTGCCCAACGCGGGGCTCATGGGTCTCCTGGCGGGCCTGCTCGAGGCGGTGCCCACCTTTGGACCCGTCCTGGCCACTATCCCGGCGGTGCTCATTGCCTTATTCATGGGCTCGGTCTACCTGCCGCTGAGCAACTTCTGGTTTGCCGTGTTGGTCCTCGGCATCTATGTCGTCATCCAGCAGGTAGAGAACGCCTACCTGGTGCCGCGCATCATGGGCCGGCGCATGCAACTCCATCCCGTCGTTATTTTCGTCGGCGTGTTGGCCGGTGGCGCCTTGGCCGGCGCCCTGGGCGTCCTCCTGGCCGCGCCGGCCGTCGGGTCGCTGCGCGTCCTGTTGACCTACATCTACGCCAAGCTCCTTGACCAGGAGCCCTTTCCCCCCCTACCAGACGAGGGGGGAGAGCTATATCCTGGCGAGATTGATGCCATTCTCTTCGACCTCGATGGGACCCTGATCAAAGCGGACGAAGACGCCGTCCGGGCCCTGGCGCATCGCCTGTCCACAGTCCCCTGGCTGTTGAACAGGCGAGATCCGGCACAGGTTGCCCGCCGCATAATCTTGGCCTGGGAGAGCCCGGCCAACAGGTTCTTGTCCGTGCTCGAACGGGTAGGCTGGGACGATGGCGCGCTGGACCTTGGAAACCGGCTTTACCGTGTGCGGGCGCTGGAAACACCCCACAACTTCACGGCAATTGACGGCAGTGTGGACGCACTCCACGACCTGAGCAGGCGCTACCACCTTGCCCTGCTTACCACGCGCAGCAGCCTTCACGCCCAGGCCTTTGTCCGTCAGCAGCACCTTGATAGCCTTATCGAGGTCGTCGCCGCCCGCGACGAGACGTGGCACGTCAGGCCCGCTGCCGGCTCGGTGCGCTACGCGGCCGAGAAGCTGGGCGTGCCCCTCGAGCGCTGCCTGGTCGTCGGCGACACCGCGGCCGACATGCGCGCCGCACGGGCTGCGGGTGCCCACGCCGTCGGCGTCCTCACCGGCTTTGGCAGCCGTGCCGACCTGGAGCGGGCAGGGGCCGACCTGATCTTTGATACGGTTCAGCAGCTCAAAGACTGGATGTAGTTACCCGGTAGGCATCCACCGGCTCACCTTCCCGCGATGCGAGACCAAGCTTCACAAATAACCAGGGGCAGCCAAAGGCGGTGACCCAGCCCAGGAGCACGTAGCGCGCAAAGCGAGCCGCAACTTCGGCCGTGTAGGACATGCCTTCGGGCAGGAGTAGCTTCGGCCCCGCGTAAAAGATCACGACAATGACCAGGCCGAGGGCCAGGCGCAGCAGCCGCTGCGACCAGGGCCCCCCTGCCTCAAAGCGGACCCAGGCCCGCTCCATGATGACGCCCAGTCCCAGCCCGACCATGGCACTGCCCGGTGTGAGGGCACCTTCGGCCGGGTAGAGGCCGGCTGTGTCGGCGGGGTGCAAGACGATGAGGAGCAGCGGAAAGGCTACGGCCAGGGTCGCCTGCAGCCCCACCCCCTGCCGGCCCAGCCAGGTCGCGACGCGCGGCTCGGCCCAGGCGTAGACGAACAGCACCGCCAGCCCAATGATCCAGCCGCCGATCACGTCCTGAGGAAAGTGGACGCCCAGGACCAGCCGCGACAGGCCGATCAGCAGCATGAGCAGGAAGGCGACCACCGTCCACAGCCGGCGGCGAAGCTGAAGGGCCAGGTAGCCCCAGTTGGTGACGGCGCTTTGCGAATGCCCGCTCGGGAACGAAGGGCTGGTCTCGGGCCAAAGTACCCGGAGTCGGGCGTCCGACGGGCGCGGAATGTCAAAGAGGTGCTTGACAACGCTGTTCACCCACACGGACAGCATCGACAGGTAGCCGAGGCCAATGCCGGCCCTGCGGCTGAAACACCAGTAGACGACGGGCAGCAGGAACAGATAGAACTCCTCGTTGCCCAGTATGGTAAAGAAGCGGAAGAACGCCTCCACAAAGGCGTTGCTGAACGACTGCAGCCAAACGAGGAACTCGGTGCCCGGCACCACCAGCGATTGCAGCCACTCTCCCATCTCGTCCTCCTCCTTGAGGGTTGTGGTCTAACCTCACTCTCTGCGGCAGGCGCTCACCAGGGCGTCGAACAGCCGCTGGCTTCCGGCGTCCGCCTCGGCCAGCTCCTCCGGGTGCCACTGCACACCCAGAGCAAAGGGATGGTCCGGGACCTCCACGGCCTCGACGATGCCGTCCGAGGCGACGGCAGTCACCTCAAGAGACGGTGCGATGTCCTTCAGGGCCTGATGGTGCAGGCTGTTGACCCGCAAGGCGGAGACGGCCAGGATCCGGGCCAGGTATGTGCCCTCTACGAGGGCCGCGCTGTGGGGCAGGAGGTTGCGTGGAAGGTCAGGATACCAGTCGTGGCGGCCGGCGCCGGGACATTGGGCGCCGATGTCCTGGTAAAGGCTGCCGCCGAGGGCCACGTTGAGCACCTGGATGCCCCGGCAGATCGCCAGCAGCGGCTTGCCCTCCTCCACGGCCCAGCGGGCCAGGGGCAGCTCGGTGGCATCCCGCTCCGGCGAGATCGCGCCGCAGCGCTCATGTCTCGCCTCGCCATAGTGGCCGGGGTCAATGTCTTCGCCGCCGGGCAGCAGCAGCCCGTCCAGCCGCTCGTACATGGCACGCAGCAGGCCGGTGTCCTGAAGATGGGGGATGAGCAGCGGGAGCCCTCCGGCGCGGATGACGGCCTCAATGTAGGTCCGGTTCTGGCCGAGGCGGGGAGGGCTGTGCGCCCCGGACGGCGCAACGACAATGGTGGTCAGGCCGATGGTGGGCGGGTGGCTGCCGGGCATGGCCTGGGTCTCTATCTCAGGGGCTGATCGTGGGCGAAATGGTCGCGGTAGGAGCGATGGGCGCCGTCGTAGGCGTCAGTGTGGGCCGAGACACCGGCACCCGCGTTGGCACGGGCGTGAACTCCAGGGTCGGCGTGATCGTGGCCGTCACTTCGGTCCAGCCTGCCCCGGCCCGTTCAAACACCCGGTCGACGACCTCGCCGGAAGCACCCAGCGTACCGAGTGACTGGCCGTTCAGGGTCACGAGGACGACGCCCGCGTTGCCGACACGCAGCACGATGCGCTCGTCGCCATACCAGGTACGATACGTATCCTTCTCCAGCTCGCCCTGGAACTGGCGCACGCCGTCCACGATCACCTGGATCCAGGAGGTGCCGGTTAACTCCAACTCCATGAAAATGCCGGTATAGATAGGCGGTGAGGGGCTGGGCGAGGGAGAAGGTGTCCACGTCAAGGTCAGGGTTGTCTCAGGTGAGGGCGTGACCTCGGCCGTGTTCGTGGCAGCCGATCTCGTCCTGGTAGCGGTCGCCGCGGCAACCTCGTGCGTCGGCGCCGCCGCCAGGCGATCGGTCGCCTGCCCCGCCGCGCTGGTGGCTGTTGGCCGGGCTGCGGCCGCGCGGGCGGCGTAAAACCAGCGGTAGACGTAAGGTGCCCCCAGCCAGCTCAGCAGCGCCACGACGGCGACCACTGCCAGCACCAGGGCGGCGACCCAACCACGCCGCTCGCGGAAGCCGGGCATGTGGTGCAGGGGCACGGGTCGAAAGGAATCGCCGTGGAAGGCCGAGTCTTCCAGCGGTGGCACCGGTGGCACGTCCGGTGCCGGGGCGCCCATGTGGGTGTAGCGCTCCGAGGCCACACTGGGATCGAGGTCCAGGTAGGCGGCGTAATTGCGCAAAAAACCCCGACCCACGACCGGGTCGGGCAAAGAAGCCAGATCTTCGGTTTCCAGGGCCACGAGATAACGCCGGCGGATGCGGGTCTCTACCTCGGCCTGCTCCAGGCTTATTCCCAGCTCTTCGCGACGCTGCCGCAACCATTCGCCCAGAGGGCGTGCGCTGTCCTGAGTCACGCACCCCACTATACCCGCACTGGTCACAAATGTCAAATCCGTTTGGCAGTAGAGGGTAGCTGTCGAAACGGCGGGATGTGTGTTATACTATGGGCAACGGCTCAAGGCGAAAGGATAGACGACCGTGGCCCAGATCCAGTTTCTCTATTGGGAGGACTGCCCATCCCATCCAGAGGCGTGGCAGCTCCTCCACGACGTGCTGGCCGAGGAAGGGCTCGACTGGCCGGTGGAGCGCATCCTGATCGCCGGTGACCAGGACGCGCAGCAGTGGCAGTTTCCCGGCTCGCCCACCATCCGCGTCGACGGCCAGGACGTGGACCCCCAGAGCGCGGAGCAGATGGGCGTCGCCCTGGCGTGCCGCGTCTACCGGCTGGACCCGGAAGAGGGCGGCCGCTATTCGCCGGTCCCCTCCCGAGAAATGATCCGCCGGGCTCTCCTCGGCGCGGAGCACGGGTGAAACGGCGCGGGCACAGCGGCCCCGCGCCTCACTTCCACTTGATCGTGCAGCCCACGGGCGGGGTGTCCTGCACCCGCGGCTCCTGGCCGGCCAGGACCGCGTCCAGAGCCTCGCGCAGGTAGGCCTGGCTGGCCTGCGTCTCGTCCCGGTTGTCATCGGGAGCTCCGTGGTAGTGCAGGCGCATGTCGCCGTCAAAGAGAAATATCTCCGGCGTGCGTTCGGCACCGTAGGCTGCCGCCACCTCCTGGCTCTCGTCCCACAGGTACGGGAAGGGCAGGTTCCACTCCCCGGCCAGCCTGACCATGTTCTCAAAGCTGTCGGCCGGGTATTTGCCGGCATCGTTGGCATTGATGCCGACAAAGCCCACGCCCTGCCCGGCATAGTCCCGGGCCGCGCCCATCAGCCGGTCCAGCCAGGCCAGGACGTACGGGCAATGGTTGCACATGAAAATGACCACCGTGGCCTTGTTCCCGGCAGCGATCTCGGCCAGGGAATGGGTCTGGCCGTCGACGCCGGGCAGGGCGAAAGCGATCGCCTCGTCTCCGATCCGTAGATTTGCCATCTGTCTCTCCTCAGTTCTTTTCCAGGGCCAAGCCCTGGACCACCCGGGAAGGAGCTTCTCCCCGGTTCTCCTCACTCACGACGAAGACCGCCTGGCGGGCAGGCTCCAGGCGAGCCTGCAGCTCTGCCAGGAGCGACTCGCGCACCAGGACCAGGGCCCGCCGGGCCTCACCGGCCGCCAGGCGGGGCAAGACGGGTGCCAGGCCGCCGCCCTGCCACAGCTCCAGCCGGCCAATCTCGTCCACGACGACGAGGTCGGCGCGGGGAATGGCTGCCTCGACCACCTCGACGGCCCACTGCAGTGCCGCACCGTCGAAGGAGTAAGGGCCGACCTGCGGCCCGCCCAGGTCCCGGTCGGTGCGCGCCAGGACACGCTGCTCGCCGCTGGCTACGTCTACGCCCCAGATGCCGGCCTTCTGCCCGCAAGAGTTCACCAGGGCGGGGGCCAGCACGCCGCCGCAGGCCAGGCCCCGGCGCAGGATCGAGCCGGCGACCCGCTCGGCGACCGTCGTCTTGCCCACGCCGATGGGGCCGGTCAGCAGGCCGATGAGGAGCTCTTTCATTGCCCGCTTCGCATCACGCTCTGCAGCCACTCCTGCGGCACCAGGCAGATAAAGCGCAGCACCTCGTCGCCCGTGTTCCGGAACTGGTGCATCTCGCCGCCGGGCACAAACACGGTACTTCCGTGGCTGATTGTGGCCTCGCCCTGGTCTGTCTTGACAGCACCCTGGCCCGCCAGCACAAACACCTCGTGCTCCCACCAATGGCTGTGGTGCGGCGTCGCGTGGCCGGGCTGCACCTCAAAGACGCGCATGTTGAAAACCGGTGCTCCCTGCGCCGGACCGATGACGACGCGCATCGTCACCCCCGGCACGGCCGCCTCAGCTTCTACCTCTCGAAAGTCACGTATCTCGGCCATGTAGCCTCCTTCTTGTCCGAGTTCCTCACTGCCGCCGGTAAAGCCAGCCCAGAGTCAGCGCGCTCCAGATGATCCGCCGCCCCGCACCGATGTAGCTCCGCCGGCCGGTGAGAAGATCGATGAACTGCCGCACGAGCGCCGGGTTGCGCAGGCCCACGACGTAGCCCAGGAGCGGCATAGAGTAGTAGACGCGGGCGACCTCGCCCGCCGTCGCCAGGCTGTGCCCCACCGCGCGCCACACCGCCTGGTCATAGCCCGACAGATCGTCGCGGGCGATGGCTTCGGCGGCCAGGCGCCCGCTGGCCAGGGCGTAGCGTATCCCCTCGCCCAGGAGGGGATCGACCAGGCCCGCAGCGTCGCCCACGAGAAGACAGCGCCGGGTGGCCAGACGTTCCTGCGGGCCATCGCCCGTTGTGCGCCACGCCGCCCGGCCCCACAAGGGCCAGCGCCGGATCTGGTAGCTCGGCAGGGGGTGCCCGTGCAGTCTGGCCCCCTCCAGGGGAATGCCCAGCCGGCCCATCTCGCGCTCGAGGCGCTCACGCAGGTTAAAGCGGCCCGGGCGAAAGTGCCCGATGCCGGCCGACAGGACCTCCGCCTTGGGAAAGACCCAGGCATAGCCATAGGGCACCACACCCATCGCAAACACAGCGCGCTGCCCGTAGCGGCTGCGCAGCTCCGCTCTGCCGTCCAGGGATACTTCGGCCTCCAGCGTACCGCCCCACCGCCGCCCGGCCCGCAAGCCCAGCGCGCGCGCGACGCGCGACGTCGCACCGTCGGCACCGACGAGGTAGCGGGCCAACAGGGTCCGTTCCCCGACCCGCACCCGCACACCTTCGCCGTCCTCCGCCACGTCCTCCACAGCCATCCCGTCCAGCACTTCTGCCCCGGATCGCGCCAGGAGCAAAGCGTCGAACTGGGAGCGCATGACCATGAATACCGGCTCCTCGCTCAGGGGGATGCTGGTCGCCGGCAGCCCGGGGAAGGTGAAGGTCACCTCCCCGGGGATGGCCTCCACCACTTCGCTCCAGTCCGCGTCGAACTCGGCCAGCGCCGTGCGGGGGATCGCCCCACCACACGGCTTGTAACGGGGCAGCCGGGCCTTCTCGACGACCAGCGTCCTCAGCCCGGCACGCGTGCAGTGGTAGGCAGCCGCCGCTCCGCCGGCTCCCGCCCCGGCCACGAGCACGTCCCACTCCGCTCGACTCATGAGCCTACCGGCAACCGCGGCTCGCTGCCCGCAACGGGGCGTGTGCAGCCGTCACCCACCGCCCGTCCCCGCATCCTGCTCGAAGGTCAATCCCTCCGGCCCGGCACCCACCACGATGCGTGCCCCCGGCTTGGCCTCGGCGGCCAGGAGCGATTCGGCCAGTGGCTCGCGCAGGTGACGTTGGATGATGCGCCGCAGGGGCCGCGCCCCCCATTCGGGATGGTCGTTCTGGGCCAACAGCCAGTCGTAGGCCTGCTCGCCCACCTCGAGCGTCACCCCCTGCGCCGCCAGGAGCCGCGCCTCGGACTTGAGCATCAGGCCCAGGATCTGGCGTAACTGCGCAGCCGACAGGGGATGGAAAAGTATGATCTCGTCCAGGCGGTTCAAGAACTCGGGGCGGAGGACCATCTTCAGGCTGGCCGTCACCCGCTCCCTGGCCT
The DNA here is from genome assembly GCA_041300865.1 of Anaerolineae bacterium. Lineage (GTDB taxonomy): Bacteria > Chloroflexota > Anaerolineae > JAAYZQ01 > JAAYZQ01 > JAAYZQ01. The sequence continues at coordinate 2,334 of JBFYTF010000619.1, read as the reverse complement.
CTTCGGTCAGCACCGGCTCGTCAAGGTACTCGGAGCCCAGGTTGCTGGTCATGATAATCACCGCCTCGCGAAAGCTGGCCGTGCGCCCCTGGCCGTCCGTCAGGCGGCCCTCCTCCATGACCTGCAGGAGGATGTCCAGCACCCGGGGGTGCGCCTTTTCGACCTCGTCCAGCAGGACGACGGTGTAGGGCTTGTCGCGGACGGCGTCGGTCAGCTGGCCGCCGCTCTCGTAGCCCACGTAGCCCGGGGGAGCGCCGATCAGCCGGTTGACGGTGTGCTCCTGCTGGTACTCGCTCATGTCCAGGGTGACCATGGCCTCTTCCTGCCCAAAAAGGAACTCGGCCAATGCCTTGGCCAGCTCGGTCTTGCCCACGCCCGTGGGCCCCAGAAAGAGGAACGAGCCGATGGGCCGGCGGGGATCCTTGAGCCCCACGCGTGCCGTCTTGACCGCCCGGCTCACGGCCAGCACGGCCTCCTCCTGGCCGATGATGCGCTGGTGGAGGTGCTCCACCATGCGCGCATAGCGGCTGCGCTCGTCGGCACCCAGGCTGGCCACAGGGATGCCCGTCATGAGGCTGGCCGCCAGCGTGACGTCCTCGGCGTCGAGGCGGGCGTCGGCCGCCGCGGGTGCAGCCCCGCCCGCTGGTCCCTCCTGGTGGGAGCGAGTGCCCATGCGCAGCAGGGCGCAGGAGCGATGCAAGAGCTGCAGGGCTGCGGCCGGCAGCACGGCGTCGGCCAGGTACCGCTTGGCCATGGTTGCCGCGGCCACCAGCGCTTCGTCGGCCACGGCCAGCTCGTAATCGGCCTCCAGGTGAGGCTTGTGCACCCGCAGGATATTGATGGTCGTCTCCACGTCCGCCTCGGGAACGCGCAGGACATGGCTGTGCTCGGCCAGTGCGGTGTTGCCCGCCAGGCGGGCCTGGTAGTCCGCCTCTGTGGTCGTGCCAATGACCACCGCCCGGCCATCGAGGAAGGCGCGCTGCACGTCGGCCTGGGCCTTGGGAAACTCGGCATGGAGGACCCCGCCGAAAAACCGGTGGAGGTTGGGCAAAAAGAGGGCGCCGCCGTCGGCCTTGCGACGCCCGGCCTGGACCGCCCGCGAAGCGTCGGTCAGCAACGCCGCCTCGGCTACCTCGACTACCGAGGCGAGGTCGCGGGGACCCTGCCCCTCGACCACGAGGAGGGCCAGGGCATGCACCAGGGAGCGCTTGCCGGCGCCCGCCGGCCCTTGCAGAATGACGTGACGGTCGCGGGCCAGGCTCAAGACGTTTAGCAGGTCGCGCAAGAGATCGTCGCGATAGTGCACCGGCAGGAGCTGTCCCTCACGGGCCAGGGCCACAAGGTCGCGGGTCGTGCCGCGGGGTGCCAGCGACGCATCGGCCAGCAAGGAGCTGAGGGCGCGGGGGGTGACCCCTCGCTGCTGCAGCAGGCCGGCCGTAGAAACGCCTGACTGGCTCATGGCCGCCAGGGCGTCCTCGGTGCCCACCCAGAGCTCGTCCCGCGCCCGGGCGATGGCCCGGCCCTCGTCCAGGACGACCAGCATCTCACTGCCCAGTGGCACGCGCGTCCCATCCACGGCCTCAAAGTCAAAGTCGACGCCGGTCACGCGCCGGCCCCGCACCTGGTCCTCCACGGCGCGGGCGAGTTTCTCCATCTCGAAGCCGCGCTCACCGGCCAGGCGCACCAGCAGGGCATGGGCGGCGTAGGTCCCGTTGTCCAGAAAGGCCAGGAGCAGGTGCTCGGGCATCATGATCTGCTGCCGCAGGCCGCGCATGATGGTCGCCGCCTCGTTCATGGCCCTGGTTAGCTCTTCGGATGGGATGTCGGGGTTCAGCGTGCCCATCGTTCCTCCTCGATTCAGCGTTGCGCCAGGCGAAAGACGAGATAGAAACTGGTGTGGATGGTAAAGTTGGGCCTGTCTGGGGTGCCGAGGCCCAGCCCCACGATCCGGTCGCTCGGCGCCCCACCGACGCTAACGGCATAGGAGCCCAGGCAGTTATACATCCCAAAGTCTACGCCCCAGTCGGGGAACGGCCGGTCTTCGACGGGCAGGGCCACGTTGCCGTCGGCCCACTGCACGATCACCGGCTGGCCGACCACCCGTCGGCCCTCGTGGTCTAGGACCTCGACAAATATGCTGTGTTTGCCGGCCGACTGCCTCTCGTCCGCCCAGCGCGCCTCCACGAGGCGCCAGAACCTCTGCCCCTCGGCAATACCCACCGGCTCGATGCGTACGCGGAGGTCGTCCAGGCGACTGTCCCAGCTACGAGGAGCGAGGGTCGGCCGCGCCGCCGGGGCGGCCGTGGGCGCGGCGCTAGATCGGAAGAGCACACG
>JBFYTF010000614.1:0-9627 GCA_041300865.1 Anaerolineae bacterium | reverse complement strand
TGGATCGTACCGCTGCTTCCATAGACCTCCAGGCAGGGCGAGCGGTACTGCTGCATCGTGAAGCCGGTGGTTACGACGCCAAGCACACCCTCACCGAAATCGAGGAGGACGTGCGCATTGTCCTCGGCCTCGACCTGGATTGGCTCCCCGTTGACAATGCGCTGCGGGATGGCAACGCCGGCCATGGCCGAGACGCGGAGTGCAGGGCCGAGCAGGCCTGTCAGGCTGGTGAGGTTGTAGACGCCCAGGTCAAAGAGCGCGCCGCCTCCCTTCTCGTAGAACCACTTGCCCCACGACGGCCCGGTCCAGCCATACCGGGCGCGGGCCAGGAGCGGCTTGCCAATGTCGCCACGGCGGATGCGGCGGGCGATGGTCTGGTAGGTTGGGCTGAGGACGACGTGGGGCGCGGGCAGGAGATAACCCGGGCTCCGGCGTGACAGTTCCACCAGTTCCAGACCTTCGGCCAACGTGGTTGCCAGCGGCTTTTCCACGAGGACGTGCTTGCCGGCCAGGAGCGCAGCGCGGCTCACCGGAGCGTGGAGGGGCATGCTGGTCAGGACCAGGACGAGCTCCACGGCGGGCGACTCGATCAGCTCCCGATAATCCACCGTGAAGTGTGGCACCCGGCAGCTTGCCATGATTCCTTCGCGTAGCTCGGCACGCACGTCGCAGGCCATAACCAGCTCCGCCAATCCGCGGGCGCGCAGGCGCTCGATGACGGGCAGGTAGCCGACGTCCAGGACGTTGCCGCAGCCGACTACGCCAATGCGCACCGGCTCTCGGCCGCGGGACGATGGTTCGGGCTTCATAGCATCCTCGCTTCAGGGCAGGATGACTGCGCGCGCCGCGTCGATGGCCAGGCGCACCGCCGCGCCGCCTGCCGGCGGAGGCGTGGCGCCCATCTCGCGCACCACCAGGAGCTCGTCGCCGACGCGCACCCGGTGGATCCAATAGAAGCCGTAGAACGAGCTTCGCTCCAAGAAGCCACCGGCGCAGGCGTCGGGTTCTGATCCAGAATGGGGTTCCATCAGGCGTATGGCCTCAGGCCGGACCATGAGGCGGACGGTGTCGCCTACCGCGCGGCCGGGCAGGTCCAAGCCCTCCAGCACAAGCCCGGACCAGGCCACAGCCAGGCTGCCCGCCGCTTCGACGACGCGGGCCTCCAGCAGGTTGGCGTCGCCGATAAAGTTGGCCGCGAACTCGGAGGTGGGCGCCTGGTAGAGCGCCAGGGGAGTAGCGACCTGCGTGACGACACCGTCGCGCAGCAGCACAACACGTGTCGACATAGCCATCGCCTCGTCCTGGTCGTGTGTCACGTACACGAACGTGGTGCCCACCTGGGACTGGATCTGCCGCAGCTCGTCCTGCATCTGCAGGCGGATCTTGCGGTCCAGGGCCGAAAGCGGCTCGTCGAGAAGCAGTACCTCGGGTTGGTTAATAAGGGCGCGGGCCAGGGCCACGCGCTGGGCCTGGCCGCCACTGACCTGGTGCGGCAGACGCTTCTCGAACCCCTCCAGGCGGACCAGGGCCAGGGCGTCAGTTACCCGCTCGCGCACCTGCGCGTCGGGCACGTGCCGCAGGCGCAAGCCAAAGGCGACGTTCTCGGCGACCGTGAGGTGCGGAAAGAGCGCGTAGCGCTGGAAGACCATGTTCAACGGCCGCTTCTCGGGAGGTAGCGCTGTAACGTCGCGCCCGTCGAGCAGCACCCGGCCCTCTGTCGGCACCTCAAAGCCGGCGATGATGCGCAGCAGGGTCGTCTTGCCACAGCCGCTCGGGCCAAGAAGCGCCAGGAACTCGCCTGGATAGACGGCGAGATTGACGTCCTGGAGCGCCACGACTTTGCCAAATCGCTTGGTGATGCCCACCACCTCGACTACGGGGGCACCGGGCTGGGCCGCCGGGTTTTCTGCACTCACAGCTCAGATCCTTCCTTCGTTGGGGGTGCGGGACTACGGCGCAGCCAGACGAGGGCGCCTGCGGTGGTGAGGCTGGCCACAAAGACGGCAAAGATGATGGCGGCCACGGCGTTGATGGACGGGTCGATGCGTCGCCTCATGCGCGACCACATCATCACCGGCAACGTCGAATCGGAGCCAATGACAAACAGCGTAATCAGGAACTCGTCGAAGGACAGGGCAAAGGCCAGGATGCCGCTGGCCAGAATCGTGGGCCAGGTGAGAGGGAAGGTCACCTTCCAAAAGGTCTGCCAGGCACTGGCGCCCAGGTCGCGGGCGGCCTCTTCGATGGCCACGTCAAAGCGTTCCATGCGGCTGCGCATGACGATCAGGACGTAGGGCAGCACGTAGAGCAGGTGGGCCAGGAAGACGGTCAGCAGCGACAGCGACATCCCGAGGCGCCCAAAGTATGCCAGCAGCGCCAGGCCGACAAAGAGGCCCGGCAGAGCGATGGGAGCCATGGACATGGCCTCCAGGGGGCGTTGGAGCCCAAGTTTGTAGCGAGTAAAGGCCAGGCCGGTGAGGGTGCCGACGATCATCGCCACGACGCTGGCCGCGAGGCCGACCCTGAGGCTGGAGGACAGAGCCGAGCGAAAGCTCTCTTCGGCCAGGACGAACTCGAACCAGCGCAGCGACGGCCCGCTGAAGGGCAGCGAGAGGAGGCCAGAGCCCTGGAAGGCAAACACTAGCAGGACGATCACCGGCAAGTAGAGATAACCGATGAGGGCCCAGGCCACGACGGCGAGAACGTGCTTGCCCACGGATCAGGCTCCCTTCCTCAGGATGCCAAAGGTTCGCAGTGCCAGCCAGCTGGCGACCAGGACGACGCCAAAGACGATGACGATGTAGAACGAGAGGGCCGCACCCAGCGCCCAATCGCCCAGCTTGACGAACTGGTCATAGACCACCACGCCGATCATGGCTCCACTCGTGCCACCGACGAGCTGCGGAGTGATATAGTCGGCGGCGGTCAGAAGAAAGACGAACAAGAAGCTGGTAAAGACGGCGGGCCCCGTCAACGGCAGGACCACCCGGCCAAAAGCGCGCAGTGGCCCGGCCCCCAGATCGCGCGCGGCTTCAATGAGGTCGCGCCCGATGTTCTCCAGGGAGGCAAACACCGTGAGGGCGGTAAAGGGGATATAGATGTTCACCAAGGCAACCACCACCGCGCTGCGCGAGAAGAGCAAGAACTCGAGCGGGTTGTGGGCCAGGCCCAGGGCACCGAGGGCGCTGTTGAGCACGCCCTCGGTGCCCAGGATAATGCGCCAGGCGTAGATGCGCACCAGATAGCCGCCCAGGATTGAGACCACGGTCAGGGCAAGGACGGCCATCTTGGCCCTGCCGGCCTGAAAGCTGGCATAGTAGGCCAGAACGTAGCCCAACACGGTGGAGACGGCGGCCGTAGTCAACCCAATACGCACCGAGTTGAGCATGAGCCGCCAGTAAGTGGGAGTCGTGAAGGCCAGGCGATAGTTCTCCAGGGTAAACGGCAACCCGACGCGAAATTGCCCGCCGGTCAGGAAAGAGTAGACCAGGAAAGTGCCGATGGGCAGCACCAGCAGGCCGGCCACGAGCAGTGTCAGAGGCGCGGCCATCATGTAACCACCCAGCTTCCTGTTTGAAAACCTCCTGGCGGACAGTGCCGCGAAGCGCGGGCCACGTGCCGGCGGCAGGGCGCCCGCTGCCGGCGATGGCCGGTCGTCCCCGGAGTTCGCTGCCCTCCTACGCGTGATCATATCCCGGCGCCCTGTCTGCGCTGGGTTGCCACCGCGGCGTCCACACCCCGACTTTTGCCCCCTATGCCGCCTTGACCTCTTCCCACATCGTCATCCAGTCGCCAAAGGTCACCTGGTCCCCGGTAGCCTCGTCGGGCGGGAAGAGGTGCAGCGGGTATTGCTGGATGATAGAGTCAAAGTTGTCATAGTCGTACATCGCCTTGACGGCAGGATCGGTGATGAGCTTGGCCGTGTCGGGGCACACGGTTGCCGTCAACAGGTCGTTGGCCACCGACAGCTGCACCTCGTCGGTGAGCATGAGGTTGAGCCAGGCCAGGGAGTCGTCACGGTTGTCCACAGTGCTGGCCATGGCATAGGCGTCGATGGAGATGACGACACCGTCCGGCGGCAGGACGCTCTTGACTGCCACCCCTTCGCCGCCTGCCCAGACGTCGAGGGCAGCCCAGCCGACGAAACCGGCCACTGCCTCTCCGGAGATGAGCAGGTTGCTGAGGTCGCCGTAAGACGGGGAGATTGTCTTGGCGTTGGCCTTGAGGGCCAGCAGAAACTGCTTCACTTCCTCCAACTGCGCCTTGGTCATGGTGTCGGTCGGGATGCCCAGCACGGTGGCGGCCACCAGGATATTCGCTCCAGGGTCTTCGACGATGGCCAGCTTGCCCTTGTACTTTTCTGTGGTCAGCTCTTCCCAGCTCTGCGGCGGCTCGATAAGGTCGGCGCGGTAGTTGCACACATAGTTCAGCCAGGTAAAGGGCGCGCCCTGGTAGGTGCCGTCGGGCAGGCGCCAGTACTCTCCCTCTTGAAAGTAGGGGTACATGCGCTTCAGGTTGGGCACCTCGTCGGCCTTAAAGGTCTCGAACACGCCAAGGTCCGCCCACGATTTGTAGTAGGCGTAAAAATAGGTGATGAGGTCTATGCCCTTGCCCGCAGGGGTGAGCACCTTGGCAGGCGTGTCCTCGGAGCTGCCGATGTAAGCGGATTTGAGATCGATATTGTTGTCTTTGCGCCACTGCTCCGTAGCGGCCAACACGTCATAGCCCTCCCAGCCGTAGAAATCGAGCTGGCCACCCTCTTCGACGGCCGGCTGGCCGCCGCAGCTACCCATGATGCCGGCCAGGGCAGTGCTGGCCGCCACCGCACTCATGCCCTGCAGAAACTGCCGGCGCGTCAGCCATCGGACTGTCACGTTGACGTTTTCGCTCATCGTTTTCTCCTCTCCTGTCTTGAGCTGTCCATTGCGGGCATCGTGCCCGCAGTTGCCATTGCGAATCTGTGACTGCTGGTCTGCTACTCCCTTGCGCCCAGCAACCCCTGCGCCTCTGTGACGGTGATCTGGCAGTGCACCAGGCCGCTCAGGACGTACAGCAGGCGGCCAGGATCGGCGGCCTGCCACACACGCCGGCCGATGGCCAGGCCCGCACCACCGGCCGCGACCAGGTCCTCGACCATGTGCAGCAGGTCGGACGCCGTGCCCAACGCCGGCCCACCCGCGACGAGCACGGGTACCGGGCAGCCGTCCGTGACCTTGGCGAAGGATTCAGGGTCGCCGGTGTAGATCGTCTTGATGGCGCTGGCTCCCAGCTCGGCCCCCAACCGCGCCCAGGCCGCCACATGGGCCGGCTGCCAGGCGTTGTCTCGCGCCAGGAACTCCAGGATGACGGGCACGTTGTAGCGGTCGGCCGCCTCCACGACGGCGCCTGCATCGCGGATCGCCTGCGCGTCCTGCTCCCCACCGATATAGAGGGAGTGGACCAGCCAGTCGGCATCGTAGCGCAGGGCGCGCTCGACGCTGGCATAGACCGCCTCGTAGCCCTGCACGGGGCTCAGGTCGTTGGTGGCCCCCACGCGCATGGCCAGCGCGCAGTCACCGGGCAGCTCGGCGGCGATGACCCGCGCAAACCCGGGCGAAATGAGCAAGCCGTCGGCGCCGGGGATGACCTCGCGGGCGATACGCAGCGGATCTTCGATGCCGCGCAGCGGCCCACTGTACAGCCCATGGTCGATGGGCACCAGGATGGCCCGGCCGTCGGCGTGGCAGAAAAGCCGGCGGGTGCGGCGCAGCAGGCCGGCCTGGATGGCCCAGGGCGGCGGAACGTTGGCTTCAGGATTCTCCATCATGCTCACCTCTGGTTCTTGTGCTTCTTACCGACATGACCCGTGGCTGCCGCGCCTAGAGCAGGCCCGGATCCGGAGTGCACCGGATCATTACTTTCAAGCGCTGGCCGCTCTGGATGAGGGCCAGCGCCGCGCCGAGCTCCGCCAGGGGCAAGACGTCGGTGATGAGTGCGTCAAGCCGCAGCACGCCCTGTTCCACAAGGGCCAGTGACTGGCGGAACTCGGACCGCGTATAGTCCGACGAGCCGGTAATCCAGCTCTCGCGATAGTGAACATCGTTTGGATCGATGGCCAGGTTGGCCTTGGGGTGAATGCCGGCAAAGAGCATCAACTTGCCGTCAAACGCCAGGAGGGGCAGCGCCTGCTGAGCGGCGGCCACGGCGCCGGTGGCGACGATGGCGGCTTCGACCCCCCAGCCACCGGTCAGGTCCGGCACGGCCTGGGCCAGGTCCGTCGCCGCGGGATCAAGGGCCGCTGCAGCGCCCAAGGAAAGGGCCGCCTCCCGACGGTGAGCAACCGGGTCACTTGCCAATACGTTCACCCCGCGCTGGCGCAGCACCTGGAGGTGCAGCAGGCCGAGAGGCCCGCAGCCCAGCACCAGGGCTGTGGACCCTGGAGGCAGGGCCAGCCGGTTTTGCGCTCGGAGGATGCACGCGATGGGCTCAACGAGCGCGGCGTGGAGCAGCGGCGTGCTGTCGTGGAGCGGGTAGACGTTGCCGGCAGGAGCGGCCAGGTAGGTGGCAAAGCCGCCCCGCGAATAGTCTGCGCTGCGGCAGTGGTTCTCCAGTCCTCGGCGGCAGGCGTCGCATGTGCCGCACCGCCGGATGGCATCGACGCTCACCCGACTGCCTGGCCGCAGGCCTTCCACTCCGGCGCCGATCTCGGCTACCACGCCGCTGAGCTCGTGACCCATGTGCAAGGGGTAACGCACGGAGGAGGAGAGCCCGTGGAAAACGCGCACATCCCAGGGACAGACTCCGCAGTAGGCCACCTGCACACGTACTTCGCCCGATCCCAGCGGCTCCACGGGCTCGCGCTCAATGCGCACGTCGCCCGGGGTATGGCACACCGCCGCTTCCATGTCCATCGCCTATCCCTTCCTGCGGAGGCGCACGGTCTGCAGCTCGAAGCGAAAGCGGTCGCCGCGATAGACGGCCTTGAAGTGCTCGATGGGCCGGCTGTCCACCAGGTACGTGACGCCGCGGAGCAGCGCCACCGGCGCCTGAAGCGGGATATGTAGCAGGTGGGCTTCGTAGGCGGTGGCACGCACCGCCTCAACGGTCTGCGCCGCGTGATCCAGCTGGAGGCAGTAGCGCGATTCGAGGAGTGTGTACAGGGACTGGCCGACGACGTCTTCGGCCTCCAGGCCGGGGCAGAGGCGGGCAGACAAGTACGATTCCTCGATGGCGGCCGGCATGTCGTCGTAAAAGCGCAGGCGGGCGATGTGCACCGCCGGCTCGCCGGGCGACAGCTCCAGGGAGGCGGCGACGCGCTCCGGCGGTAGCACCAGCTCCTGCGTCAGGAGCAGCCCATGCGGTGCCGTGCCGTGTGATAGCGCGTCCTCACTAAAGCTCGACAGGGTCTGGAGGCCAAAGGTTACCTTGGCCGGGGCCACAAACGTACCGATGCCGCGGCGGACTTCGACCAGGCCGCGCCGTACCAGCTCGGCGACCGCTTTCTGGGCGGTCACGGGGCTAATGGTGTAGAGCGTGCTCAGCTCCTGGACAGAGGGAATGCGCTCACCGGCGGCGAGGTCGCCACTTTCGATGCGCTCGCGGAGTTGCTCGCTCAACTGGTAGTAGAGCGGCACAGGCGCTTGCTTGTGTAACTCCACAGGTACCGTCATCGATCCTGCTTTGGCCTAATAGTGTACTAGTATACCATTATACCATGCCGGACCTGGCTTGTCAATCAAGAGCGCGGACCGGAGTGCGGTTCAGGTTTTTGCGTCAATAGGGACAGGATGTGGTAGAATGGGAGCAGGAGTAGCCAGCTTTCTTGGCCGGCGTACTTGCAGCGAGGGCCAGCGCAAGAAGTTTGCAGACTCCTCCAGAGGGCGTGGTGTGACAGTGGCATTGAGGAGGAGCAATGAACAGCGAGTTTGATGCTAAATGGAACGAACTGGCCGAAGAGGTCATAAGTGGCATGAAAGAGTGGCGCCTTCAGCATCCCAAGTCCACTTTGCGAGCGATAGAACGAGCGCTGGACGAACGGCTGGCAAAGATGCGGGCTCGGATGTTGCAGGACGCGGCTTTAGCCAGCGCGGCGGCAGACATACAAACCGCCACAGAGGAAGATCAGCCCGTTTGTCCCGAGTGTGGGGCAAGACTCGAGTCACGAGGAAAACACGAAAGACAGGTGACGACACTCCACAATCAAGTGCTGCAATTGGAGCGAAGTTACGGAGTGTGCCCCGCCTGCGGAGCAGGCGTTTTTCCCCCTGGATGAAGAACTAGAGCTGCTGCCAGGAACTCTGACACCGAACCTGCAAGAGGACTTGGTGCACCTGGGCACCTGGATGCCCTTTGGGCGAGCGGTAAAGGAGCTGCAGCATTTTCGGGGCGTGGATGTCTCCAGACCGACGGCAGAACGCTCAACAGAAGCGGCTGGAGCTGCGTACGTGGTCTGGCAAACCGCTGAAGTGGAGCGCATCGAGAAGGAATTGCCACCACCCCCAGCCGGCCCAGAGCGGCAATTCCTGAGTGTGGATGGGGCCATGGTTCCCTTAGTCGGTGGGAACTGGGCCGAAGTCAAGACCTTGGCCTTGGGCGAGGTGTTGCCACCCGCGCAGATCAAGGGGGAACGGGTGATCCGCACCGACAAGCTTTCTTACTTTTCGCGCCTGACCGATTCCGACACCTTCCAGCGTCTGGCTCTTGTTGAGACTCAGCGGCGCGGGGTGGAGACAGCGGGCCGAGTTGGTGCAGTCACAGACGGCGCGGAATGGATTCAAGGGTTCATCGACTTTCATCGGCCAGATGCAGTCCGGATTCTGGACTTTCCCCATGCCGGAGACCACCTTTCTGCGGTAGGGCAGGACCTCTTTGGCGAGGGCACCGCTCAGGCACAAAGTTGGCTGGCTGAGCAGATGCACCAACTCAAGCACGCAGGCCCTGCCCCCGTCTTGGCTGAAGTGCGCCAGTTGGTGACCACACACCCTGATCAATCAAATTTGGGCAAGGAACTGGCTTATCTGGAGAAGCGCAGTGCCCTCATGGAGTATCCCCAATTCCAAGACGCTGGCTGGCCAATCGGTGACGGGGCTGTAGAAAGTGCCAACAAACTGGTGGTCGAAGCACGCCTGAAAGGCAGTGGTATGCATTGGGCACCGGATCATGTCGACTCCATGGTGGCGTTGCGAAACATTGCGTGCAATGATCGCTGGGACGAGGCGTGGCCGCAGATTGTCGGCACACTGCGCCAGCAAGAGCACCAACGGCGGGCAAAGCGCCGTCATCAACGCCAGAAGTTAGCTATCCAACCCTCGATCATCCCAGCGGAGGCGGCTGTCCTCGTCTCAGTCGGCGAAAAGACACCCGGCGAAAGCCAGCCGCCACCTGCAAAAAGCAAGCCTCGGCAGCAAACTGCCCTAGAGGAACCCCGACGACCCGCCGCCAATCATCCTTGGCGTCGAATGTCTATCGGTCGAGCGCGTTTCGAACCGACCGCCAATCAGTCAGATGCAAAACCTTGAACCGCACTCGGCTATGAAACACCGCTTGACATTCCAACCCCCATGTGGTAAAATACATTTCACATAGACGTTCCTCAGTTCCTCTGCAGTCTCACACGAAGAGCCCAAGTAGCCGAACCTGCACCGGAAC
>JBFYTF010000579.1:0-9883 GCA_041300865.1 Anaerolineae bacterium | reverse complement strand
GTGACGACCGTCCTCATCCCCACGGCGCGGGGCGAGCGGGCCAACCGGCTGCCCTACCTGTTTCGCGCCGTCGGCCGGGTGCTGATCTTTGCCGGCTTTTTGAAGGTCTACGAGGAGGGGCGCGACCCGGGCGACGAGGGCGAGGAGGGCGGGCCGCTGCCGCCACTGCATGCGGGCGAAGGGCTCGATCTCCTGGAGCTTGTCCCCCGGCAGCACTGGACTCAGCCGCCACCGCGCTACACCGAGGCCTCGCTCATCAAGGAGCTGGAACGGCGCGGCATCGGGCGGCCATCGACCTTTGCCGGAATGGTAGAGCTGATCCAGGAGCGGGGCTACGTCGTCAAGGAACAGCGCTTTTTAAAGCCCTCTGCTCTGGGGTTTGCCGTCTGCGACCTACTGGTGGGCTTTTTCCCCGATCAGTTCGACTATGGCTTTACCGCCCAGATGGAAAAAACGCTGGACGAGATCGCCGCCGGGCGAGCAGAGCGGCTGCCGGCGCTGGAGGGCTTCTGGGCCGGGCTGGAGCCCGCCCTGCGTAAGGCCCAGGTGGAGATGCCCAGCGTCACCGTCGAGGCGCCTCCTCCGCAGCCCCGCGGCCGAGGCGGCAGGGGAGGGAGCAAGGGGCAGGGGGCCGGCGGCAAGGCGGCAGGCAAGAAGCCGGCCGGGGCGCCCGAGCCGGTGGGCCAGGCCTGCCCCCGCTGCGGTGGCGCCCTGGTCAAGAGGACCGGCAAGTATGGCGAGTTCGTGGGCTGCAGCAACTTCCCCAAGTGCCGGTACGTGGAAAAGGGCGCGCAAAAGGGGTGACCGGTGGTTCGGCGGTACATCCGCGAGCACAAGGCCAGGACTGGGGAGAGCCTGTCGCTCACGGCGTTTGTGCGGCGGATCTTTTTACCGGCTGGTGAGTCAATGTGCTTTTCTCGGTATAGGCGAGACCTGGCCGCGGCCAGGGACAGGGTCGAGGCATCCGGAAGCAGTGTGGTGGAGACCCGGCTGGGTGCGATCGAGGCTAGCATTTTTGGCGAGGGCCCACCCGTTCTGTTGGTGCACGGTGTCGTCGGCGGCTGCGATCAAGGGCGGGCCATGGCCCGGGCGTACGTGGGCGATGGTTTCCAGATCATTGCCGTCTCACGGTTCGGATACTTGCGTAGCCCCCTCCCGCAGAACTCAACCCCCGCCGCGCAGGCCGACCTCTATGCAGCACTCCTCGATTCCCTAGAGATTCGTCGTGCTGCCCTGGTGGGCACTTCGGCCGGCGGCTCCTCTTCGCTGCAATTTGCCCTGCGCCACCCAGAGCGGTGCGCCGCTCTCGTGCTCTGGTCCACGGTCGTCCCGCCACACCCCATCCCTGCCAGGCCTGCGCAGGCAGTGATGCGGGCCTACTTCGGTTCCGATTTTGCCTTCTGGGCAACCATGACCTACGCTCGCGCTCGCATGTTCGGCCTGATGGGCACACCGCGCCCCGTGCAGGACCGGCTCGACTCGGAGCAGCGCCAGTGGCACACGGAGGCGATGTACAACCTGTTGCCTGTGAGCCTGCGGGTGCGAGGCATTATGAACGACGTCTGCGTCTCCAACCCCGACCTGAACGCGGGCTATCCCCTGGAGACGATCTCGGTCCCGGCGCTCATGCTTCACGCCGTGGACGATCCCATGCCACCCGTGGCCGTCGCCCGGCGGATGGCGGCGCGGATCCCCGGCGCGCGGTTCATCGCCTTTCAGGACGGCGGGCACCTGTTCCTGGGACACCAGGCAGAGGCGCGCGCCGAGATCGCGGCCTTCCTGCGGGAGCAGGCGGCGTAGCGACTCGGCGCCGCCTCCGTCCGGACCTACCGGCCCTCCCGGCGCAGGGTCCACACCACGGCAGCGAGGAGGAGGGCGGTGCCGCCCGCCAGTATCACCAGGTCGCGCCACACCCCTGCCAGCGTCGCCTGGCCGGCCAGGGACAGTTGAAGCGCGTGGCCCAGGTAGTAGGTGGGGATCAGGCGTAAGACCGCCTCCATGGCCGGCGTGCCACCGATCAATGTCGTCCAGGTCGGTGCCATGATGGCGATGACGGCGACGGTCGACCAGGTGTTGACCTGGTTGGTGGTCCGGAACAACCCGCCCATGAGCAGGCCGACGCTGACGGCGAAGAATGCCCCCAGGACCACGGCAGCCAGTGTCACCGGCCAGTTGCCCACCCAGCCCCGGTCAAGGACGAGGAGCAGGCCGGCGAGCAGCAGGCTATAGAACAGGCCGGTCAGCGCCTTGCCCATCACCACCTCCACGGGACGCGCCGGGGAGAGGAGCAGCGCCGCCAGGGTGTGCTTCTCCTTCTCCTCCACGAGCAGGGTGGGGACGACGAACGCCCCGGTCATGGCCAGGCCCATGACAACGATGACGATGAGCAAGTAGCGGTCGATCTGAAACTCGGGCGCGTCCCCGCTGCCCGCCGCCGACCCGGCAGTCTCCCAGGCAAGTCGCACCGGCTCCGCCTGGCCTGTCAGAGCCCAGGTCTGCTGCTCGACCACCCGCTGCAGGGCGGCGCGCTCGCCGCCGCCGCGCCTCAGGTTCAGATAGACGGTCACCTCCGGCTGCTGCCCGGCCTGCACGGCGGCGTCCAGACCGGTGGGGAGCACCAGGCCGGCCACTACCTTGTTCCGCGTCTCGGCCAGCAGCTCCTCTTCGGAGTCAACCACCAGCACCTGCACCCCGGGCACGGCCTGCAGGCCGCTGACCAGGCGCGAGTCGCCCTGATCGTACACGGCAACGGTCATGGTGCCGACCTCGTCGGCGTCGGGAAACATCAGCCCAAAGAGCAAGAGAACGCCGATGGGCAGCACCAGGCTAAAGAGCACGTACAGGTTCTTGACAGCGTCCACAATGTCCTTGCGGGCGATGGCCGCGACGATGCGCCAGTTCATTCCATCAACCTCCTTCCGGTGAGCCGGACAAAGACCTCTTCCAATGTAGCCTCGGCGGAGTGCAGCGTGGCGACCCGGCCGCCGGACACCAGCTCGCCCAGGAGCCGGCCTTCGCCGGGATCGTCCAGCCGCAGGCAGACCTGCTGCCCGTCAGTACGGACGACGCGCACGGCGCGCTCGCCATGGGCCACCTTGAGGCGTTCGGGCGCGTCGAGCGCGCGGATGCGTCCCTCGTGGACGAATGCCACACGCCGGCACAATTGGTCAGCCTCTTCCATGTAGTGGGTTGTCAAGAAGATGGTGACGCCCTGGCGCGCCAGCTCGGCCACCAGGTGCCGGATGTCGCGGGCTCCGGCGGGGTCGAGACCCCGCGTGGGCTCGTCCAGGAACAAGACGCGGGGCCGGTGGAGCAGGGCGCGGGCGATGAGCAGCCGCTGCTTCATGCCGTTGGAATAGTGCTCCACGCGGTCGGTGGCCCGATCTGCCAGCCCGGCCTCGGCCAGCAGGTCCGCGACGCGCCGGCCGTCCACGCCGTACAGCTCGGCGCTGAACGCCAGGTTCTCGCGGCCCGACATCCGCGAGTAGAGGTTCTGGTGCTCGAACACGACCCCAATCTGTGGCTTCAGGCGCTCCCGGTCGCGGACCACGTCGCACCCGGCTACCCGTGCCCGGCCTGCCGTCGGGTAGAGCTGGCCGGTTAGGATGCGGAGGGTCGTCGTCTTGCCCGCGCCATTAGGCCCCAGGAACCCCAGGACCTCGCCCTCCTCCACGGAAAAGGTCAGGCCGTCTACGGCGCGCCTGCCGTTGAATTCGCGTGTCAGATTCTCGACCTCGATGGCCGCCATGGTTCTCCTCCTCCCTGAACGGCGACACCTTCGCGGCCGGCCGCTGCCGGGCGTGGGTGCCTACCTCTCATGGATTATATCCCATGGTAGGGCCGATGCAAGCGTTTTGCGCCAGGCCGCGCCATCCGCGGCTGAACGGCGCAAGACCGGCCCCGAACGGCGCAGGCGGCTAGTACCCGATAAAGTCTCGCAGGTCGCGGGCGGCGGCCTTGCTCAAGGGTACCTCCGTACCGTCGGGGTCGTCGAGCACCAGGCTAAAGCTGTCGCGGGTGTAGGGGACGACCATCTTGACGCGCTGCAGGTTGACCAGGTAGCCGCGATGGGCGCGGAAGAAGCCGTGGTGCACCAGGCGCCCTTCCAGCTCGGAGAGGGTCAGGTGGGTGGCGATGGGGCCGTCTGCCGTGTGCAGGCAGGTGCGGCCGCCCTCAGCCGAGGCGTACAGCACCTGGGCCGGGTTGATGAGGTGGATCTCGCCTTCCTGCCGGGCAGGGATCTTGAAGGGTAGGTCGTCCTGGCCCACCTGAGCGGGGGGCAGGGCTGCGCTGAGGTGGCCGCGGTCCAGGATGTAGGCCGGCCGGCACAGGCTTGCCAGGCCGGCCGCGTCGCCGGTCAGGATGAGCACGGCTGCCCCCTCGCCCGACAGGCGGCGGATGAGCCGGGCGAGCAGGTCCGACGAGTTGGCATCACAGTCGGCCAGGGGATCGTGCAGCAGAAGGACGGACGGCCGGTGGAGGATGGCCCGGCCAAAGGCCAGGCGCCGGGCTAGACCCGACGGCAGGTTCCGGGCCAGCAGGGCAGCGTGGTCGGCGAGGCCGATCTCGCGCAGCACCTCGTCGGCGCGGGCGGGTGGCAGGTTCCGCAGGCGGCAGTGAAAGGCCAGGTTGGCCCGGGCCGAGAGGCGCTCGTAGAGGGCATTTTCGGCGGGCAGCACGCCCACCCGGCGGCCGAACTCCGCGCGGTCGCCCTTTGCCGCCGGGTCGAGCCCGGCGATCCGCACCGTGCCCGCCGTCGGCAGAGACCGCCCGGTGAGCAGGTCCAGCAGCTCTTTTTTGCCCGAGCCGGCCAGCCCCAGCACGGCCACGATCTCCCCGGCGTGCACCGCCAGGTCGTCCACGTCCAGCACCGTGCGCTGGCCGTCCACCTTGTGCACCTGCTCCAGCCGGATCACCGCGCCGCTTCCCTCCCACGACACGTTTTTTTTCCAATCGCTGGAAGCAGTATACACCCTCACGGGCGCTTCGGCAAGCGGCCGTGGCGCCGATATAAGGCTCTTGCCGGTTTGGCGCCGCCCGAGTTTGAGTCTTGTGGGCTCGAGCCACGCAGAACACGGAGGATCGGCAGCTTCTGCCCGGACTCCTCCGTGTCCTCCGTGGCTCCGTGGTTTCGCTACCGCTTGCCGCGCATGGCGGGGTCCAGCGCGTCGCGCAGGCCGTCGCCGATGACGTACAGGCACAGCACCGTGACGCTGATCAGCAGGCCGGGCCAGATCACCAGGTGGGGGGCAAGGGTAAAGTAGGACTGGGCCATGTTCAGCATATTGCCCCAGGTGGCCGTCGGCGGCTGCACGCCCAGCCCCAGGAAGCTGAGGGCCGACTCGATCAAGATCACGCCACCGATGACCTGCGCCGAAAAAATGATGGCCACGGGCACGACGTTGGGCAAGATGTGGCGCAGGATCAGCCACGTAGTGCGGGTGCCGAGAGCGCGGGCAGCGGTGACGTACTCCATCTGCTTGACCTGGAGCACCTGGCCACGCACGATACGGCTGATCTCGGTCCAACTGGTCAGGGCGATAAAGATGGTCAGGGTTGCCGCCGTCGGCTTGAACAGCAGGGTGATGATGAGCAAGAGCAGGATGAACGGGATCGAGTTGAGGGTGTTGATGAACCACATGACGGCGTCGTCGATGAATTTGCCATAGAAGCCGGCAATGCTGCCCAGCGCGAGGCCGAGGGTCATGATGATCAGGGCGGCAAAGAAGCCAATGCCAATGGACACCCGCCCGCCGTACAGCAGGCGGGCGAGCTGGTCACGCCCCACCTGGTCCACACCGAGCGGGTGGGCCTGGCTCGGTCCCTCGAAGGCAATGATGGGATCGGTGTCGTTCGGGTCAATGTCCAGGGCAACGGCGATGGGCTTGGCCAGGACAAAACATAACAGGGCGGTCAGCAGCAGGACGCCAAAGGCCAGCATGGTCAGCCGGTCGCCGCGCAGAGCCAGCAGGGCCGAATCCCAGTAGCCGTGCGACTCGCGGGACAGGTCGAGCTCGGACTCGGAACGGCGCAGCCGGTGCCGGACGGCGGGCACCCTCTCAAAAGTGGTTGGGGCCATGATCCTACCTCTAGCTCAAGCGGACCCGGGGGTCAATCACGCCGTAGAGCACGTCGGACAGCAGGTTGCCCAGGATGACGCCTACGGCACCGATGACAAAGCCGGCCAGGATCACGGGATAGTCCCGTTGAAAGTTGGCGTTGACGAACAGCCGCCCCAGGCCTGGCCAGGACCACACCGTCTCGATGATGACGGCCCCGCCGATAAGTCCGGCAAGCGTGGGTCCCAGGATGGTGGCCAGGGGTATGAGGGCGTTGCGCAGCGCGTGGAGGAAGTAGACCCTGCGGTCTGACGCGCCCTTGGCCCGCGCCGTGCGGATATAGTCCTGCTGGATGACCTCGAGCACCTGGGTGCGCATCAGCCGGGAGACGGTGGCGATGGGAGCCGTGGCGAGAACGAGGGCCGGTGGCAGGAGATGGGCCAGGCGGTCCAGCAGGCTTATGTCCTCCATGCCCGGCCGGACGGTGTACATGCCCCCCGAGGCGATGGCCGGCAGGCCCCACTCCCGGAACTTGACGGCAAAGACCAAAATCAGAATCAGGCTGAGCCAGAAGCCGGGGATCGAGTTAAAGACCACAGCCAGGATGCGCGACAGGTTGTCAAAGATGCCTCCCCGGCGTACGGCGGCATAGACGCCGACGGGGATGCCCACCACGTATCCGATCAGGGTCGCCGTGGCGGTGAGCAGCAGCGTCGCCCCCAGGCGATCGGAGATCATGTCCAGCACGGGCCGGTGCTCGATGAACGACACTCCAAAGTCACCGCGCAGGATGCCGCGCCGGGGCTCCAAGTCTACGTCGTTCTGCCACTCGGTGCCGATGAGCCAGGTGAGGTACTGGGCGGCCAGCGGCTGATCGAGACCCAGGCGATGGTTCAGCTCCTCACGGGTGGCATCGCTGATGCGCGGGTTAAAGGTCTGCTGTAGAACGGGATCACCTGGGGCCAGGTAGACGATGGTAAACGTCAGGATCGTGATCCCAAGAAACGTCGGGATGGCCTGCAACAGGCGGCGGATCACATAGCGGGTCATGGCATCTCTCCCGGGTATTGAGCGGGCCGGCCCGCGAGCCGGTCAAGTAAGGGGATGGGGCAGCGGTTGCGCCCCATCCCCTCTCCCCCGCATCAGGGTTGGATGTACCAGTCGTAGATGCTGTAGCGGAAATCCCAGGCCCCAAGCTCCATGCCGGCGATGCGCTTGTTGTAGACGAGGATCGAGCGCGGCACGTAGAGGAACGTGTAGGGCTGGTCCTCATAGATTTTTTCCTGGATCGTCTTGTACAACGGCCCGCGGTCCTCTACTTGGCAACCGGGCACCGTTTTGGCCTGCTTGAGCAGCTCATCCACCTCGGTGTTGTTGTACGAGACAAAGTTGAAGCCACCACCGGGCTGGTCGTTCACGGTGGCAAAGAGCCCCTCGTCGTCGGGGTCGCTGCCGAGACTGGTCCAGCCGACGATGCACATGTCAAAGTTCTGACCCACCAGCGTGCCAACGAAGGCGTTCCACTCCATGGGCTCGAATTCGATGTCAAAGCCTAGCTCGCCGAGCTCGTCCTGGACGATGAGGCCAATGCTCTCGCGGGTCTCGTTCCCCGAGTTGGTGATGAGCTTGAGCTTCAGGGGCGTGCCCTCGTCGGCGTACATGCAGCCATGGCACTCGCGCACGCCGTCGCCGTCCTGGTCGAGCCAGCCCGCCTCCTCCATCAGAGCGGCGGCCTTCTCTATGTCGTATTCGACGGGTGGGAGTTGGTCATTGTAGGCCCAGGTGATGGCCGGGAGCACGTTGGCGTTCATGGGTGCCCCCTGCCCAAAGATGACCTTGGAGATGATGATGTTGCGGTCAATTGCGTGGGTGACGGCGAGGCGCACCCGCTGATCTCCGAAGACCGGATGAATGCCGTGCTCTTCGTTGACGGTGCCGTCCTCGTTGATACGGGGCTGCGGGTTCGTGGCATCGCCCATCTGGAAGGCGACGTAGGTGTAGCCGTCGTCAAAGTACTTGTAGATGTTCAACTGCGGCTCCAGTTCCATCTCGACCAGGTACTTGGGCTCTATGCCATCGTAAATGTCTACCTCGCCGGTCTTCAGCTGCTGCACGCCGACGGTGGCACTGGGCACGATCTTGTAGACAAAACCCTCCAGATGGGGAGCGCCGCGCCAGTAGTTGGGATTGCGCACCAGGGTGATGTGATCGTCCTTCACCCATTCCTCCAAGATCATCGGACCGTTGGTGACCGTCGGCTCGGTGTTCAGGGTGTTGGTCATAATATCACTGAAGTCGGGGGCGTACATGTGGGCCGGCAGCCAGCCCAGGCCCAGGTCGGCCAGGGCAACGCAGTTGACCTCGGAGAAGACAAACTCGACGGTCAGGTCGTCGATGACATTGATCTCGTCCACGTAATCCACGTTGCTCAAGCGGGGCGAGTCAAGGTTGCCGCTCATGAGGGCCTGGTAGGTGAAGGCAAAGTCGTTGGCCGTCACCTGCGTGCCGTCCGTCCAGAAGATGCCGTCGTGCACCTTGAAGGTGTAGGTCAGGCCGTCTTCCGAAACCTCCCAGCCGTCGGTCATGTCGGGGATCAGCTCGCCGCTCTCCGGATCCTGCCGCAGGGCGGCGCCAAAGAGCATGCTGTGAATGTCGGACGAGGCGTCATCTGTGGAGAGGATGGGGTTCAGGATCTTGGCGTCGGAAAAAGAGACCTCGGTGACGTAGCCACCCTCGGGGATGGGCGGCGGGGTGGGGGTGACCTCGACGATGACCTCTTCCTTGACGACCTGGGTCTCGACGATCGTTTCGACGATGGGCGTACCCTCGACGATGCGCGTCACCTCTTTCTCCACTTCCACGACCTGCGGGGCCGGCGTCGGGCCGCAGGCCGATGCGATCATGGTCAGGACAACGACTAAAGCCAGGACGGTCCAGCGAACTCGCGTTTGCATGTTTCTCCTCCTCGGATTTCTTGCCCCGGCGTCCGAACGGGTGCGGCAACCCGGTCAGTCACTCGCCGGTGTTTGTTCCTGTTGCGCAGGCTGTGCCGCTTGGCCTCCTGTGATCAAGGTCTATGAATGGCGAGAGCGTTCAAAAGGTGCCCGCCTTTGAACGCTCTCCTGGGTGGAGACAATGTTGAGGCCATTATATCAGGCGCAGGGGCGCCTGTCATCAGCGTTTGCTCTGAACTTTGCTACGCAGTTCAGATAGGGGATGGGGCCAGAAAACCAGCGATTTGTGGAGGGGGCTCGTCCAAAAGTTGTAGACAGGAAGCCGAGCAGGCTGGCCGGCAGCCCGCCCTATTCGGACAGGGAGGCCAGACCCTCGCGCAGGGCATAGAGCGCCGCCTGGGTGCGGGTGCCGAGGTTGAGTTTCGACAGGATGCTGCTGACGTGGGTGCGGACCGTGGCCTCGCCGATCCCCAGGCGCTCGGCGACCTCGCGGTTGGTCCAACCCTGCGCCACCAGGCGCAGAACGTCGATCTCGCGGGGGCTGAGACTGCCCGACGCTGGGTCCTGCTGTCCCTCTCCGGCCAGCTCCTGGAGGAGGCGACGGGCGATGGAGGGATGCAGGGAAGATTCGCCGCGGTGGACCTGGCGGATGGCCTGCACCAACTCCTCCGGCCCGGAGTCCTTGAGCAGGTAGCCCAAGGCGCCGGCCCGCAGGGCCGGGAAGACCTTGTCGTCGGCGGCAAAGCTGGTCAACACCAGTACCCGGGGGGTACCCTCCGGGTGCTGGTCGGCCGTGATGCGCCGTGTGGCCTCGAGGCCATCCATGCCGGGCATGACGAGGTCCATGAGCACGACGTCGGGGCAGAGACG
>JBFYTF010000601.1:0-3542 GCA_041300865.1 Anaerolineae bacterium | reverse complement strand
AGACCACCGCCGGCGCGCTTGGCGAAATTGTCGAGGACCAGGCCGGCATCCGACGTGGGCAAGCCCTTCGCGTCGGTGGCCCAGCCCGTGGGCATGGCCTTTTCGAGACGGTGGTAGACCTCGAGCTTGCCGCGCGGCACTGTGCTGGTGGCCATGTCCATGACAAAGGGGCGCTCCACGCCCGCGGGCACAGCCAGGGCGATGGGGTTGGTGCCGTACATGGCGTCGCGCCCAAACGTGGGCACGACCAACAGATCGGCATTGGTCGTGGAAAAGCCGATCATGTCATGCTCCAGGGCCATCATGGCATAGTAGCCGGCGATGCCATAGTGGTTGCTGTTGCGCACGGCAGCAAAGCCGCAGCCGTACTCCCGGGCTTTGTCGATGGCTTTGGTCATGGCCCGATGGCTCACCGGCTGGCCCAGGCCGGCACCCGCGTCGATCGTGACTGTCGTCGGCGTCTCCACCACGACCGTCTCAACCGGCCGCGCGACCATCACTCCGTCCTGCAGGCCCTTGACGTAGCGGATCAGGCGGGCGACCCCGTGGGAGTCGATGCCGCGCAAATTCGCCGTCACGAGGTTCTCGGCCGTCACAAAGCCTTCCTCGGGCGCCACGCCCAGCGTCACAAACACCCGGACGCAGAAATCCATCAAGTCCTGCGCCCGCACCGTACCTCCGCTCGCTGCCATTGCTTCCTCCTCCCGGTGCAGATGTTCGAGAAACGCAAAGAGGGGGCCGAGGGCGCGCCGCTGTTCGGCAGGGCCCCCGATCCCCCTCGCTAGAACCTACTCTTGCGGCCTCGTCGCCATGGCGTCGATTCCGTAGTGCCAGCCTCCTCAGGGCCGGCGGAAGCGCTCCTCCAGCTCTTCCAGCATCGCCGCTGCTTCCACCAGCTTGTCCAGGGGATTCTCCTCCCCGCGAAAGTAGCGATAGTCACAGGGCATGATATCCAGGGTCTGGACCAGGTCGTTGTGGTAGGCGCGCACCGTCGACGCGCTAACGCTATAGAGGTCGGCGATGTCGCGCTGGCTGAGCTCACAGAAGTTCACCTTACGGATCGTGTAGTCGAGAGCCGATGCCCAGGTCTCCGGCTTGCGAATGATGAGCGGACGGCGTCCAACGCAGATCCGGTATTCGAACCACATCTGCACCGCCGCCCCGACGAACTCTAACGGTAGATGGTTGCCGGTCATCTGCTTGGTTAGCAGCACCTCCACGTCATCCATGCCCTCGCCGAAGAGCTGCTCAAACCGCTCGGCCAGCTCACCATCCTTTTCGTACCGGATTACAGAACCCAGCGCGCGTTTCGCGGCGTCAAAATCGCCGTAGCGAGCCAGCGCGCGGGCCAGGTTCAGATGATACTGGGGGTCCTCAGGGGCAAGCCGGATTGCTTCATTCAAGGACTTGATCGCATCCTCAATGTCCCATCGCTCATACTGCTCCATACCCGCGGCATTCGCCTTGCGGGCCTTTTGCAGTGCGGCTGAAGGAACTGCTTGCTTCTGGACCATGTTCTGCTCTCCAGCGTGCCTGAGCTGTCGTGACTTTGGCGTCCGGGACGTATTATAGCACCGCCCCAGGGTACTCGGCAACTTTGTCCCAGGCGCTGGTCGGCGTCCGCGCCACCCCGGCGCCTTCAGCCTCGAGGACGCGCTGCAGCGCGGCGATGCTAACCTCGAGCATGGCAGGCTCGGGCTCACGGGTGGTCAGCTTTTGCAGCGCCAGGCCGGGCTTTGTCAGCGCACGCACGATCGGGTTATCCAGGTGGCGGCTGCTGAACTTGATATACTCGTAGGCAATGCCGGCTACCAGCGGCAGAAACACGATGCGCGACAAGATGCGCAGGCCGATGGGCGGCCTGCCCAGGAGGGCAAAGAACAGGATGGAGATGACCATCACTGTCAGCATAAAGGCCGTCCCGCAGCGGACGTGGGACGTCGAAAAGCGCGCCACGGAAGCGGGCGTCAACTCGGCACCTGCCTCGTAGGCATTGATGGTCTTGTGTTCGGCTCCGTGGTACGCAAAAACGCGCCGGATCTCGGGGACAAAGCCAATGGCCGCCACGTAACCGATAAAGAGGCCCGTGCGGATGACACCCTCGAGAAGGTTGCTGACAAAAGAAGACTGAATGTGGGGGTCCACCACCCCTACCAACAACAGGGGCGTGACGAAAAAGAGAAGGACGCCCAGGCCGAGGGAAAAGAGGACCGTCCCCCAGGCAACAGGCCCTTCAAACTTGACCTCTGCCACGGGTCCCAGGGCGACCTCGGCTGAGTACATGAGGGTCCGGATACCCAACACCAGCACGTCCCAGAGGGCGGTCATGGCTCGCAGGAAGGGAATCTTTTTCAGTCGCCCCTTGTAGATCCGCGGATCTAGGTCCTCGGCATGCATCACGATCTCGCCATCAGGCCGTCGCACGGCGACGGCCAACGACTGCGAACCCCGCATCATCACGCCTTCCATTACTGCCTGACCACCATAGTCCAACTTGCGCTGCTCTTCGCTCATAGCCACACTTTGCCTTTCCATTGCCTGGCGCCTTTGCCGGCGGCCTGTCACTCGCTGCCCTTGACTGCAGCGCTTCAGGCAAGATGGTGAGTGTCTCGCTCACCTCGATTTTTGGTTGAGCCCTGCACCTTCCGCACCGATCCCGCTCGTCGCCTGGGTCGCGGCTGCGGTGCCGCGCCCGCCAGGGGCACCCACTCCCCTTTGGTGAGACCCCTGTACCGGTACCTTGAGCTCGAGGTCCCAGTTGCGCGCCGCTGTTGTTCCCTCGTATTCTATTGTCCTGCATCAACAGGTCGAGTCTTACCTGGTCGCGTTGACGAGCGCCCATTGTAGCACAGCCAGCAGCAAACGACAAACAGCCGGTCTCTTCTGTTGCTATTACTGGCGTCCTTCGCGGCTCCGGCCCGGCGCCACTCAGTTCGCCTGTCTCCGCGGCGCTAATTCAATCCCATTGTACCACGGCGAGGGCCAGGTGTAAAGAGGACAAAAACGGTTTGGTAGATTGTGCGCCGTGGTGGTATACTCAGTCGGTGGGAGGGCAGGATGGCAGAGGACCGGCAGAGCAAACGCTGGACCCGAGAAGAGTGGGAGGCGATGTTGCACCAGGAGCGCCAGGCGGAGGCTACGCGGCCGGCTGCCGCAGGGCTTGGCTCGCAAGTCTCGGTGGAGCTGATCGACGAGGCTGGGCGTGGCGAGCGGCTGGAAGCCACTCTCGTGCCTGACGACAGGGCCGATCTGCGGCGTGGATTCCTGGGCACCGGCACAGCGCTGGGCAGGTGCCTACTGGGCCAGGTGGCGGGCACTGTCTTGCCCTACAGCCAGGGTGACATTGTCTCGGTGCGCATCCTGGCCGTCGTACCCGGCGACGTCCCCGAGACCGGCGCAGCGGCCGGCCGGCAAACAGCGCTCGAAAAGGCTGTTGCCAGGTCGGAAACCGAGGACATCCTGCGGCTGGCGTTGACCGTTGACGTCAAGTGGGGCAGCTACGATCCCGATGGCCTGGTGCCTTCCGACCCCGAGGCTCAACC
>JBFYTF010000597.1:0-6304 GCA_041300865.1 Anaerolineae bacterium | reverse complement strand
AGCAACGCTCCGATTCTCATATTGACAGCGCTGGACGGCGATGCGAACAAGGTTCGCGGGCTTGACCTGGGTGCTGACGACTACCTGACCAAGCCCTTCAGCCTGAGCGAGCTCGGGGCGCGCATTCGCGCCCTCCTGCGCCGCAGCGATCACCCTGCTCTGCGTGACGGCATTCTCGAGATCGACGGTCGCCTTGCCTTTGACCGGCGCCTTTTTCAGCTCCTGGTCGACGGTCAGCCGGTGTCGCTTTCTCCCAAGGAGTCTGCCCTGTTGAGCTGCTTTCTGGACAACATGGGGCGTGTCTTGACCCACCGGTATCTTCTGACCCAGGTTTGGGGTTGGGAGTACACCGGCGAACTGAGCTATCTGAAGGTCTACATTCACAGTCTCAGAAAAAAGATGGAGCCAGATCCGGCCCATCCCAGGTACATCCTGACGGAGCGAGGACTGGGCTACCGCTTCGACGTGCCTGCCGGGTCTTAACCTTATTAACCATACTGCTTACCTTTTCCGTACCCTACCTTTACCCAAGCTTAACCCTGTTCCTTTATGATATAGTCTGAGCGAGAGCTCAGCGCCGAGACCTAGTCCCAAGGAATGGGCCAGGCCTACTCCTCCCGGATGAGAAGTCGTGCACCCGCGGATTACTACCTTCTCGCGGGTACCGAATCCAAAGTCAGAAAGTAAGGCGTTGACAGCGTGTATCTTGGTCATCGATAGTGACGAGGCGGCAGCTTACAAGCTGCGGCCGGCGTTGGTAGAGGAGGGCTTCCAGGTCAAGGTCGAAAGGACCGGCCTGAACGCCATTCGCAGCCTGCTCCTCGATCAGCCAGACCTGGTCATTCTGGGAGTTGCGCCTCCCGAGGCTGACTGGCAGTTCTGCCGCCACTTGTTGACCTTCCTGGACGCCCCATTGCTGCTGTTGTTGAGCACGGACAATGAGCTCGATCCGGTGCGGGGGCTGGAGTTGGGCGCCGATGACTGCATGCGCCAGCCTGTTCTGACCGTGGAGCTGGTGGCGCGGGTGCGGGCTTTGCTGCGCAGGAGCGCCTCGCGCCCTTCCTGGCGGGGGCGCAGCTACTTTGTAGATCAAGGCCTCGTCGTCGATCTCACCCGGCGCGAAGTTTGGTTAGACGAGCAACCGGTGGCATTGACGCCTACCGAGTTCAAGTTTCTCTCCTGCCTGACGGCGAATGTGGGGGAGGTTCTGTCCCACGAGCGCCTCATGCTGCATGTCTGGGGCAGCGAGTACCCAGGTTGGCGGGACGCGATCAAGCTCTACATCCACCACTTGCGGCGCAAGCTGGAGCGAGATCCGAGCAAACCGCAGAGGATCGTGACGCGGCGGGGTAGGGGCTACGTCTTGCAGCGGCTGGCGCAGGGGGAACCCGAGCGCCTCACCCCTAGCTCGCGCCTCTGAGTCGTTCGTCCGGTTCGCGCCCAGCTTCGCGAACCGCATCCTAGCACTCCGATCCGGCGGAGACCATACCGGCTAGTCTGGCAAAGGTGCAAGCTTTGCCAGATCGGCGGAGCCTGCTCCGAACACGGCGAGAGGACCCACGGCCCCCTTGAAACCAGATGTGAACGACGAGCCACGCCAGGCACCAGCCTCCAAGAGGCAGCAGCCCACCCTCCGGCTCTATCTCTCGAGGCAGGCAAGCAGCCCCCTGCGCTATTGCCTGGAGCAGACGGTCACCGGGCTCCTGGGTTGGGTGCCGAGCATCGTGGGCATCGGGCTTCGCTCCTTCGCCTATGGCGTGATCCTGAAGATGGACGGCGTGGCAGCCATTGAGCGTGGGGTGCGCTTGCGCTTTGCGGATCAGATTCGCTTAGGGAGGGGCGCGTACCTGGACGAAGGAGTTTACCTCCACGCCTGTCCGGGCGGCATCCAGATTGGCGAGAACACGATGATCATGCACCACGCCGAGCTTCACGTCTACAACTTTCGGAATTTGCCCCACGCCGGCATCCGGATCGGGCGCGACAGCCTCATTGGCGAGTTCAACGTGCTGCGAGGGCAGGGCGGCATCCAGATTGGCGACCGCGTGTACACCTCGCCGCTGGTGCAGCTCGTGGCCGTCAACCACTGTTACTCGGATCCTGCGCGCCCATTCCTGGACCAGGGCATCACCGCCCAGGGGATCACTATCGAGGATGACGTCTGGATCGGGGCGGGAGCTGTAATCGTGGATGGCGTCCACATCGGCAGTGGGGCGGTGGTGGCCGCCGGCGCGGTCGTCACCAAGGACGTTCCCTCGCACACAGTAGTGGCCGGCGTGCCGGCCCGCGCCGTGCGGGCTGTGGGAGAGCAGGATTCAGGGCAGGATTTGCCCGTCTACTACTAGTCGGGGTCGCGATGAGTCTGGAACGGCTGGCCCCCGCCTGCGCAGTCTCCGGTAAGGGTCAAATGGAGTGAACAAGATGATGGACGTTCTCTCGGTTGTGATTCCGGCTTATAACGAGGAGGGGGGCATCGCCGACATTGTCGAGCGTGTGCTCGCCATCCGGCCTGCACTGGCTGCCCAGGGAGCCGACCTGGAGCTGATCGTCGTCGACGACGGTTCTCGCGATCGCACGGCGCAGATCGTCGGCCGCTACTCGGAGGTCAAGCTCGTGCGCCACGCAGCCAACAGTGGCTACGGCGCCGCCCTCAAGACCGGCTTTGCGCAGGCCAGGGGGCAGTGGCTCGGCTTTTTGGATGCCGACGGCACCTATCCCCCCGAGTATTTCCCCGGGATGCTGGAGGTGGCGCGTGCCCAACAGGCCGAGCTGGTCATCGGCTCGCGGATGTCGGGCACAGACAGCGAGATGCCGATGAGTCGGCGCGTAGGCAACCTGTTCTTTGCACGCCTCGTGACGCTCATCGGCCGCCAGTACGTGTCGGACAGTGCCAGCGGCATGCGCATCATCCGCCGTGACGTCCTGGCGCGCCTGTATCCGCTGCCCGATGGGCTCAACTTTACGCCGGTCATGAGCACCCGTGCCGTGCACGAGGGGATCAAGATGGTCGAGGCGCCCATCCCCTACGCCGAGCGCGTCGGCCGTTCCAAGCTGACCATCGTCGGCGATGGCACCCGGTTCCTGCAGTCCATCGTCTGGACTGCCCTGTGCTACAATCCGGTGCGCATCCTCGGCGCTATTGGCCTGGGCAGCATCCTCCTCGCCTTGCTTGTTGGCCTGGCGCTGGTTGTCCTGCGCCTGGCGGGGGTTACGGAGCTGGGTACTTGGGGCACCCTGGCCATCTTTAGCGCGCAGGTCCTCATGGTCGGCGGCGTCAGCCTCTTTGCCCTGGGGGCCACGTTCAACTACCTGGTCTCTCTCTTCCAAGGGGAGCGCGTCCGCGTCGGGCTTTTCGGCCGGCCGATCTTTGATCCACCGCTGGACCGGCAGTTTGGCTGGCTTGGCTTGGCGGCAATTGCCGGGGGTTTTCTTCTCGGGGCAATCAGTGCCGGCCTGGGCTTTTCCGGCTGGCCGGTGAGCCGCCTGTGGCTCTATTTGCTGGGCAGTGCGATGCTGGCCCTCGTCGGTCTGCAGCTGGTCGTCTCCTGGATTGTGATGCGCGCCCTGGACGAGTTGGTGCAGCGAGATGTGTTGGTCCAGAGTGACCTCAACGGGGCCAAAACGATGCCGGCCGAGCAGCTGGCCGTGGAGGGAGCAGTCTATGGCTGATCGCCCCGAAAACTTCGGGACGCGCCCTGTGCGCCCGCTGCCCGTGGCCACGTTCCCCGACGTAGGGCGTGCGCTGGCAGAGCTGCCCACGGCCGTCCGGCCCGCGGGTGCCGTCGACGTCTTGTTGGTCAACCCTCCCGCCCCCGACCGCGGCATCTGGATCCGCAGCCAGCATCGGGTGGGCCGGCGCAGCCGCGAGAACATGATCTGGCCCCAGGTGAGCCTGGCGCAGCTGGCAGCCATGCTCTCGCCCGACTACTCGGTGGACATAATCGATGCCATTCCTCAGCGCATGACCTGGGAGGAGTTCGAGGCGCTGGTGGCCGCCAAGCGGCCTCGTTACTACGTGACGCAGGTCACGGCCCCCACTCTGACCAACGACATGCGCGGCACGTTCATCGCCCGCAGCCTGGGTGCCAAGACGATCGCCTTCGGCACGCACGTGACACCGCTGCCGGGACCCACGCTCCAGGCATTTCCGACCCTCGACTATGTGCTGCGCGGCGAGCCGGAGTTGACCCTCCGTGAGCTGCTGGACACGCTGGAGGGCCGCGAGTTGGCGGGCGAGCGCTTGCTCCAGCTCTTCCGCGAGCATGACGTGGAGTGGACCCCGGGGGTGAAGGAGGACCTGGGCGAGATCAAGGGGTTGGCGTGGCGCGACGGCGACTGCCAGATCCACCTCAACCCTGACCGGCCTTTTATCCGCAACCTCGACGACCTGCCGCTCCCGATGCACCACCTCCTGCCCTGGCAGAAGCATCGCGTCGCGGGCATGAAGGGACCCTTCACCTTTGTCGTCCCCAGCAGGGGCTGTCCGGCAGGCTGCCGGTTCTGCATCAAGCACGTCACCTACCAGTACGCCGTGCGCGTCCGGTCGCCTGAGAACGTGCTGGAAGAGCTGGGCGTGCTCTGGGATCTGGGCCTGCGCAACGTCCACATGTATGCCGACATGTTCACGGTGAACCGTGAGCACGTCATGGGCATCTGCGAGGGCATGTTGAGCCGCGGGTACAAATTCCGCTGGATGTGCAACAGCCGGGTCGACTATGTCGATCCCGAGATGCTGCAGTTGATGCATCGGGCCGGCTGTTGGCTCGTCTCTTGGGGCATTGAGAGCGCCGACGCCGAGATCCGCAGGCGGGTGCGCAAGGGTACCACGGACGAGAAGATCGCGCAGGCGCTGACGTGGAGCAAGGAAGCGGGCCTGATGAACTGGGGCTATTTCATCATCGGGCTGCCTGGGGAAACAGAGGAGTCTATTCGCAAGACCATCGACCTGGCCAAGAAGCTGCCCCTGGATCTGGCCCTGTTCCACATCGCAGCGCCGTATCCCGGCACCCCCTTCTTCTTCGAGGTGGTCGAGCAGGGCTGGTTCCGGCCCGGCACCAAGTGGGAAGAGGTCGACATGGACGAGTCGACCGTCCTCGACTACCCCGGCCTGCCGGCGGAGCGCATCGAGTACTGGGCGCGGCGGGCCTTCCGCGAGTGGGCCTTGCGCCCGAAACCGATGCTGACCTTCCTGCGCAGCATGAACAACTGGGAGGCCGCCAAGTCGGCGATCAATGCCGGCTGGCAAGCCCTGGGCTGGATGAGGTGAAGAGGGTGGCTCGAACCGTCGACATCGCCCGCGAGATCAAGGTTGAAGCGAACCGCGAAGCCCCTGCCTGGCTGGCCTGGCTGGATCTGGCGTGCGCCACAGCTGCCGCGCTTCTGTGGGTTTTCGTGCCCGAGTTGGGAGCCTATCCCCTGATCCTGGCTTCGGTCCCTGTGGCCATCAGGCTGCTCTTGACCGGCCGGCTCAGCCGGCGCACGCCCTTCGACGTGCCGCTGGGGCTGTTCCTGATCACCGCCGGCTTGGCCGTGTGGAGCGCCTACGATCGCGAGGCGGCCTGGGCCAAGTTTTGGCTCATTGCCGGCGGCATTCTGCTCTACTATGCCCTGGCGAACGCCACCGTGCTGGGCAAAGCGCGTGCCTGGCTGCCGGCGTTCCTGGGCGCAATGCTGGCCGTCTACTTTGTCATCACCAACGACTGGGGTTTCTACCCGGCCGACAGCGCAGCCCTTACTCTCCTGGGCGAGACGCTGCAGTCGCTCGCACCCGCGGTTGCCGGCCCCCGCCTGAACCCCAACGAGGTGGGCGGCATCCTGGCCATGCTCCTGCCCTTTGCCGCCTGGGCTACCTGGGATGCCTGGCGCATGTTTCGCGCGCGCACGGGCCGGCCCCTTGTGAGCATGATAGGCGTGACTGCCGGCGGCTTGACCGTTGTCATCACTCTCTTGGGCCTGATCATGACCGGCTCGCGGGGGGCGTGGCTGGCGCTGGGCGTGGGTCTCTATGCGGGGGGTACCTGGCTCGTCGCCGGGAGACTGGCCGGTCAGCGCCTGGGACGCAGGCTGTGGGTCTGGATTAGCCTGCTGGTCCTGGGTGCGTTCCTCGCCGTGCTGGCTATCCTCATTCTGGACAGAATGGGTCTGTGGGGAACCGGCCTGTTTGACAGCGCCAGCCTCGCGGCGCGCGCCGCGTGGTACCGCTACATGCTGCTGCTGGTCAAAGACTATGTCTACATCGGCGCCGGCCTGGACAATTTCCTGATGCTGTACGCATCCTACGCCCTCTTGCTCCACGTCGGCTACA
>JBFYTF010000582.1:0-6051 GCA_041300865.1 Anaerolineae bacterium | reverse complement strand
GCCCCTACCAGCGTGAGGTGATAGACTTCATTCAGGACACCCCCATCACCGACGAGGTGCGGGGCGTGGCCGGCTGGGTCTTCATGGGTAGCGGCAAGACACTGTGCACCTACACCGCCATCGACGCCCTGAGCCTGTGCGAGGACGTCTACCCGATGCTGGTCGTCGCCCCGCTGCGGGTGGCCACCTCCACATGGCCCGAGGAGGCCCGAAAATGGGACCATCTGGCCCACATAGGGGTCTCGGCCATAGTCGGGGACCTCGACGCCCGCAAGCTGGCTGTGGCGGCCCCTGCGCAGGTCTACACCATCAACCCCGAGAACCTGCCTTGGCTCTTGGAGCACCTCGGCAAGCGCTGGCGCTTCAAGACCGTCGTCGTGGACGAGGCCACCATGTTGAAGGGGTTCAGGCTGAAGCAGGGCGGGGTGCGCACGCGGGCGCTGGCCCGGGGCCTGAAGCACCACCCGGCCCGGGTGATCGAGCTCACCGGCACGCCCTCGCCCAACGGCCTGAAAGACCTCTGGGGCCAGATTTGGTACTTGGACCACGGCACCGCCCTCGGGCGCACGCATCAGGCATTCATGGACCGCTGGTTCCGGCCCTCGTTCGACGGGTATGGTGTGGACCCCCTGCCCCACGCGCAGGAGGAGATTCAGGCCCTGATCAAGCACCTGTGCATCACCATCGACCCGGCCGACCACTTCGACATCCGGGAGCCCATCGTGTCCGACATCCTCGTGGACCTGCCGCCCAAGGCGCGCAAGCACTACGAGGAGATGGAGAAGATGATGTTCACCGAGATCGAGGCGGGCGAGGTCGAGGTCTTCGCCGCCGCGTCACGCACGAACAAGTGCCTGCAGATCGCCAACGGTGCCATCTACTACGAGGACGGCACCAAGTACGAGGCCCTGCACGACGCCAAGATCGAGGCCCTGAAGTCCATCGTGGAGGAGACCAGCGGGGCCCCGCTGCTGGTGGCCTACAACTTCAAGTCCGACCTGAAGAGGTTGCTGGCGGCCTTCCCCTTCGCCCGGGCGCTGGACGCCAAGGCCAAGACCATCGCGGACTGGAACAAGGGCAAAATCCGCATGATGCTGGCGCACCCCCAGTCGGCCGGGCACGGCCTGAACCTGCAGGACGGCGGCAACATCTTGGTGAACTTCGCCCACACGTGGAACCTTGAGCACCGCATGCAGATTCTGGAGCGCATCGGCCCGGTGCGCCAACTACAGTCGGGCCACCGTCGCCCGACTTTTGTGTACAACATCATCGCCCGCGACACCGTGGACGAGGATGTTATCGCCCGCACGGATGCCAAGCGCACCGTGCAATCTGTCCTGATGGACGCAATGAAACGGAGAAAACCATGAGTATTCAAGAGCCCTATGTCAACCCCTTTGCGGCCCGCGAGGGGTCGATCCTCGGGAGTGGCCTTGCCGCTATGCAAGAGCGACAAACACCGCCTGACCCCCATACCCGCTTTCCCTTCAGGGAGGTGGCGATACCCGGGCCCAGCCTTTCCGACCTGTTCCCGCCCGCCTCGGCCCCCGCGGACGATCCCGTCAATTCCCCGCCGCACTATCGGCAGGGTGGGGTCGAGTGCATCGACGCCATACGGGCCGCGCTGACCGAGGAGGAGTTTCGCGGGTACTGCAAGGGGAACGCGCTGAAGTACATCTGGCGCGAACGCCACAAGGGCGGTGCCGAGTCCTTGGCCAAGGCCGAGTGGTACTTGAAGAAGCTGGTAGGCAACAAATGAAAATCAGCAACTTCGTACCCACGCACACCTTTGGCAGAGAGCCACTGCAACGAGTCCAAGTTGCCCTTGTGGACGTGACCACGACAACGGGCTACCTGTGGTGGAAAAAGGAGCGGCGGGTCACCCGTGACATCATGAAGCGACTCGGACAGTGCTGGTTCTTCGTGGACACTGGCGAGTGGACGCCGGGGTTTCAGGTGGAGACCTTGGAGCGCGCGTACAAGGCTCAGGAGCTGTTGAAGGACAGCGACAAGTAAACCTTGTATTGGAAAAACGGCCCCCGCTGGTGGGCCGTTTTTGCTATTGCAGCTCGGGGACCTCGTCCATGCCCACGGACATGAAGACCGCCGGCACGGCACCGCTGGCAATGAGCTCCTTCAGCCGGGGCAGACCACCCTCGGCGATGCCCTGCAGCATGGTGCGGAAGAACGGGGCGTCGGTCATCTTGTACTTCTCGGCCAGCGCGATACTGTCGCGCAGCACCCCGGCCGCCGGGCCCTTCATGGCCTCGCTCAACTGGGCCTCGAACTTCGGGCCCGAGGCCTCGATGGCGGCCACGAAGGGCTTCGCGCTCCACGTGTCGCCGGCGGCCTCGGGGATGAGGCTGCCAGAGCCGGCCCTGAACTCGGGCTTCGCCCCGAACTCGGTGCCGAACTGCCGCAGGGCCTTGGCCTGCGCCACCTTCTCCTCTGGGCTGCCGAAACTGAGCACCCGCAGGCCCCCGGCCAGATCGCGCTGGGGCACGTCGGCCCCCAGCTCGCGCAGGCGCGTGGCCGCGGCCTTCATGGCCTCGTCGCCCACGAACTCGCCCGGGAAGCGCACCGCGCCCGCCTTGCCCACGGGCACCACGCCGCCGGCGTAGTTGTGGGCGACCTGCTTCTGCACCCCGAGGATGCCGTGGGCCGAGGCGATGGCGTCCGCGATGGCCTTGGACGCGGGGTCCATCTCCTGAGAGCCCGGGGCCTTGCCGACGTTCATGGCGCTGATGAAACCGGGCTCGGTGGCCCCCTCATACGAGCCCACGTTGGGCAGGGTGCGGTCCATCAGCGCGCCGGCGTCGCTGCCCAGCTTGTCGATGCCCTCGCGCCCGACCACGTTCTGCTCCAGCACCCGGGCGTACTCCTGCTTGGCCTCGTCCGGCAGGTTGTGGTACTCGGGGAAGTGCCCGGTGTTCGTGCCCGGGGCCCACTCGCGCGTGATCTGGGTCTGGTAGTCCGGGGCGAAGGTGCCGTAGTGCCGCGCGGCGTCCGCGAGCGGGGTGCCGTCGGTCTTGGCCTTCTGACTGATCCATGCCGCGGCCTGCGCCCGGTAGGGGTTCCAGTCGTCCGCGCCGCCCAGCTTCATCTGGTTCGCCTTGTTGGTGACGTCGAATGCCTGCGTGTCGAGGAATCGGTGCCCGGCGTCGCCCACGCCCTTGGTCCACGGCCCGCCCGTCTTCGGGTCCGTGATGCCCCACGCCCGCACGTCGTGGATGTCGTGCGTGGGCCTGCTGGCGAAGTCCGCGCCGCGCCAGTTGACCGAGAGCCCGGCCGAGAAGGGCGAGCGCTTGAGCCCCTGCACCGCCTCCTCCGGGTTGTTCAGCATGCGGTCGATGTTCTTGCCCATGACCGTGGGGAAGCCCCCGGTCTTGACGTTCTCGCCCCGCAGGGCCTGATTCCAGCCCTTATTGGCGTACATCAGGTTGGACGACACCGGGGTGCGGGCCGAGGTCTCGGCCAAGATGTTGGCCATCTGGTCCGACTTGGCCGTGTCGCCACCGGTCCAGCGGTGGATGTCGGCGCTCGACTGGTCGTACCAGTGGCGCGCGCTGGCACCCTCGGCCATTTTGTCCATGTAGCCTTGGCGCAGGGAGGTCATCTTCTGCGGGGTGATGCCACCGAAGGCCTCCGAACCGCGGTAGATGCCCTTCTTGTCGCCGGTCAGGTAGCGCTTGGCCACCTCGACCTGCTTGGGCGTGGCCACAGCACGCTCGGACATGCCGGGCAAGGGGGTAGGTGCCGCCGCGCCCAGATCGTCGTAATTTGGGGCCTCTGTGGCCTCCCTGATGGCCTTTAACAAACCATCCTTGTATTGAGATTTGCCCCCGGGCTGAAAAACGCCCGTGGGCTCCAGCGCTGCGTGCAGCTCCGGGTCGCGCTTTTTGACCATCACGCCCCAGCTCGCGGGACTCAGCTCGCCCGCGGGCAGGTCCTTGAGGGCGGCCAGCTTCTCCAGCTGGACGTCGCGCCCACGGGCGGGGGTGGCCACCGGGGCGGGGAGGTCGGTCAGGCCCTCCAGATTGCTGCTCGGGCCCAGCACCTTGGTGGGCAGCTTCTGCTTGCCCAGCATGATCACCTGCCCCGGCTGGGTGCCTTCCATGCGGTCGAGGTAGCCGCTGTAGCCCTTGTCCCGGAGGGTCTTCTCCAGCTTGCGCTGGTCGCCCAGATCGAGCCGCAGGGCGTTGGCGTTGGTGTCGTAGACGTTGCTGAAGGGCACCTCGTGCGCGATGCCACCCACACCCGATTCGGGTACGACCTTGCCGCCCTTGGGTACGTAGAGCGAGATTCGGTGCAGCGCGTCCGGGTCGCCCGCGGCGGCCGCGGCCCGGATGTCGTCGAAGGCGCTCCCGCGCAGGCCGGTGCCGTAGGCGCTCGAATCGAGCACCGAGCGCGGGGCCTTGCTGTAGTGGTAGCCCGTGCCCTTGATGGTGCCGGGCAGCTCGGGCAGGAGCTTGGTGCTGGCACCCACCGGCAACCCCTTGGTGGCCATGACGGCCTTGCCCCCGGGGGCCACGAAGTTGGACGCAAACATGGCGGTGTCGGCCACGTCGGGCTGCATCGCTAGGGTCATGCCCCGGCCCTTCGTCAGGGGCTCGCCAGAGGCCACCCGCTCGGTGGTACGCAACAAACTCGGAGCCCCGAGAAACTCACCCACAGCGGAGCGAACCGGGCTGCCCTCTGTGGCGTAGTCATACCCCGAGCGCAGGGCGTCGGAGAGCTTGCCCAGCAGCGGGTTGCGGGGGATGTTGCGAATGCTGTCGGCCACAGGTAGCTCCTATCGGCCGCGCAGCTTCTCGGCCAGTTTCCGCTGCTCTTCCATCTTCTGCGCCTCGGTCTTTTCCCGGGGCTTGAAGAATTGTGCCTGAGTCATGCCGCCCGCATTCGGACTGGGCATGGACACCGGGGTGGGGCCGGGGTCGGCCTCACGGGCCTTGTCCCAGCGGTTCATGCTCGACATGGCGCGTCCCCTTACTTGGCCTCGGTCTTGGGTGGGCAGTCCACCGCACCCAGCGCAGCAGCAACCTCGGGATCGTTGCACATGATCGCCACGGCGGCGACGGGCTTGCCGAGGTTCTTCAGCAGTCGTGCGTTCTCGCGGCGGGTACATCCCTTGTCTTCAATGCCGGTGCCGACAGCAAAGCCCCACCCGAGGCCTGTAGCACCACCGGACGCGCCGATCATGCAGTTGGCGGTGGTCACCACGTCGGGCGCATAAACGGGCGCTACGGTGCGAACCTCGGTCGTGCCGCTGGCACGGGTTTCAACGCTGCTCGGGCTGACGAAATTCACCGTCTGGTTCCCGTTTGACGCTGCACTGTTCGAAGCACCCGCATTCAGGGTAGTCGCACCTTGGTGCACAGAGGTGGTATTCACCGCCGCACTCCCGCTCGTACTGTTGGAGCCGCTGATCGCCGCAGAACCAGCAATGGCCCCCGCTGCGGACATTGCAGTCGCAGATTGGGCCTGACCCTGTGTCTGTGCTTGGCCCTGCGTCTGTGACGCGCTGCCGCCCGGGTTGTCGTTCCCGATGCCCAGCGCGAAGGCCTGAGAACACAGTACGAAAAAACCGATGATGGTGGCGTGGAAGTAGCGTTTCATGTCATTCTCCTTGATTGCTGATGAAGTCGCGCACCAAGGGGATGGCGCGCAGCCAGTTACCTTTCGGGCACTGGTCGCGCCCTACCGAGTTGGGGTCGTAGCTCGATTTGAAACCGGGCCGCTTGGGTTCCAGTGCCTCGCACAGTCCCTTGATGTTGCCGGTGAAGGCCGCGACGGGCACGATCACCGGGCCGAGAACCATCGCGGTCGCGGCCTCGGCGAGGATCAGCTTCGACTGTGGCGAGATCGTCGGACGATCTTGCGCCTGCGCGGCAGCGACGAGGGCGAGGCTAAGAAGGGTTGCGGACAGAAGGTTTTTCAATTTGGGTCTCCTTGTGGGTGGTGATGGTAGTGCTGCTATTTTCCTTGCAGAAGATAAGGCACGCTGGGTTGCTGATTGTGCCGACTGTGGTGCATCCCGTCAAAAGGATAGCG
>JBFYTF010000555.1:0-2813 GCA_041300865.1 Anaerolineae bacterium | reverse complement strand
GAGGTACTGGCTAAGCTTGCCAATGAACAGCCCATCTTGGCAGAGGCAGCGCCCAATCGTTCCCCGCCTGCAAAGGCCTTGCTAGACTATGTCGCCCTTCGGCATGGTGAAGATTTTCGTGAGTGGCTGCGGCGGCATTTCGACCGCTTTGGCCTGCCCGTCACGGCGGAGGAGGCCCTACTGCCCGCGCCCACCGCGATCGAGGTTGAAAAATGGATGGACTGGCTCGTCAGCTTCGCTGAAGCACGGGGAGCCGATTTCCCCGGTGACGAGCCCCTAGTTTCCATCCTTCTCCCGGTTTTCAATCAGGTACGCTATTCCTTGAGTTGCTTGGCTTCCCTCTTGAGCTACCCCTGCCGTTATGCTTTCGAAGTGATCATCGGCGATGATGGTTCCACGGATGGGACCGATATTTTGAAGGCTTATCCCCTCCCTGGTATCCGTTACCTTCGCCACCCCAGCAACCTGGGCTTTCTTAAAAACTGCAACGCCATCGCCCGGGAGGCCCACGGGCGCTACCTGGTTCTGCTTAACAACGATACGGTAACCCTGCCGGGCTGGCTCGATGGACTCATCGACACCCTGGAGGAGGATGCCGGGGTCGGCCTGGTCGGCTCCAAGCTGGTCTATCCGGATGGCCGGCTGCAGGAGGCCGGCAGCATGATTTGGGATGATGCCGGCGGCTGGAACTGGGGCAATCTGCAGGATCCCCAGGACCCGGAGTACAACTACCGGCGTGACGTCGATTACTGCTCGGGGGCCTCCATCGCCCTGCCGGCGGCCTTGTGGCGGGACCTGGGCGGCTTCGACGAGGAGCGCTACCGCCAGGCCTATTACGAGGACACGGACCTTGCCTTCCGCATACGGGAGGACAAGGGGTTGCGCGTCATCTATCAGCCCCTGTCCCACCTGACCCATTTCGAGGGGGTGTCCTCCGGCCGCTCCCTGGACGCCGGCATCAAGCGCTTCCAGAAAACCAACCAGCCCCTCTTTGCCGAGCGCTGGCGCCGGGTCATCTCCCGTCACGGCAATCCCTCCGCCCTCCCCAACAACTTTCTTGACCGCCGGCCCGGCAAGAAGCTCTTGCTCATCGACGTCGTGACGCCCCTGCCGGATCAGGACTCGGGCTCCGTGGACACCTACAACTACCTGAGGATTTTCCAGCGGATGGGCTTCAAGGTAACCTTACTGCCCGTCAATTTGTCCTACAAGGGCCCCTAT
Organism: Anaerolineae bacterium; assembly: GCA_041300865.1. Classification (GTDB taxonomy): domain Bacteria; phylum Chloroflexota; class Anaerolineae; order JAAYZQ01; family JAAYZQ01; genus JAAYZQ01. Next base: position 1,592 of record JBFYTF010000555.1, on the reverse strand, counting down.
GTCCGCGATCTTCAGCGGCTCGGCATCCGCGTCCTGCACGAGCCCTACCTGGCCTCTTTCGAGGATGCCCTGAGAGCCGAGGCGCCCAAGGCCGATGTCATTTTCATCTACCGCGAAACCGCCCACCGCTACATGCCCCTGCTGCGCGCCTTGGCGCCCAGCACGCCCATCGTCTTCAACACCGTCGATCTGCACTTCCTGCGGCAGGAGCGCGAGGCGGAGTTGCTAGGCACGGCGGCGGCGCGGGAAGCCGCCGCCCAAACCCGGCGGCTGGAATTGGCGGCCATGGACCAGGCGGATGCAACCATCGTCCTCAGCCGCCACGAGGAGGAACTGGTCGCCAAGCTGAAACCCGGCATCAAGCTGGCCCGCATCCCCATCGTGCGCGACATTCCCGGCCGGTCGCCGGTCGCCTTCGAGGAGCGGCGGGATATTGTCTTCATCGGAGGATTTCTCCATGCACCGAACAGGGATGCCGTCCTATATTTTGTGCGCGAGGTCTGGCCGCGGGTCCAACAGAAGGATTTGGGCAGGCCATGCCAGTTCCTGATCGCCGGCAGCAATATCCCTCCCGAGATCATTGCCCTGGCAGCTCCAGACATCCTGATCAAGGGCCATGTTCCGGATCTTGCCGATCTCTATTCTCGTGCCCTCATTTCGGTTGCCCCCTTACGCTACGGGGCCGGCTTAAAGGGCAAGGTGGTCAGCAGTCTCAGTTATGGCATTCCCGTGGTGGGGACAGCCATTAGCCTTGAGGGCTCGGGACTGGTGGACGGCCGGCACGTCCTGGCCGCCGATACGCCCGCCTCCATGGCGGCGGCGATCGCCCGCCTGCATGGTGACAGGGCCCTCTGGTATCAATTATCGGACAATGGACTGGCATTCACGAACGAGCACTTTTCCCTGGAAGCTGTATCCAGTCGCTTGTCCACCCTACTCGCCTGCCTCGGCATCCTCGAATGAGCGCATGGCCGCCTCTGGGCTTAGAGTCCTATCACCCTCCAGTGTTGGATTCCCACTGGGGCACATAATAAAGCATTTGTAGCGGAAGCAGGTCTCCCATGCGATCGGCCGGTGATTCGGATCTCAGGCTAAGGGGGTTCCCTGTCACTGAAGTCCCGAAGTCTGATTGCGAACGAATTCGCGGACGGGGGCTATAGTAATACCCGCTCGAAGCCCCTTTCTCCGACCCGGTTGAGGAATCGCCCTTGCCAGCCATGGCCCAGGCACTGGCGGGCCAGTTCAACGACGATATAGTCTGTGGTCAGCCCCGTGTCGTCGGCATACTTGGCCAGGCCCTGCTGGCAGGCGGGGCAACTGGTAAGGAGCTTGACCTCGCCTTGGGCGCGGTCCTGGCCGGTGAGGGCACGGATGCCCTGGACCAGGGACTCCTCTTTGCGGTAGCGGAGCTGGCTGGCGATATCGGGGCGGGCGGTGCCCAGAGTGCCGGCCTCGCCGCAGCAGCGGTCGGTGAGGGTGACGGCCTGACCCAGCAGGTGGGCGGCGACCTCCAGGGGGGGGTGGGTCTTCATGGGGCCATGACAGGGGTCGTGGTAGAGGTACCGGACCCCGGCGGCGGGGTTTGGGGCGCG
>JBFYTF010000551.1:0-15241 GCA_041300865.1 Anaerolineae bacterium | reverse complement strand
CAGGTGCGACGCACTTTCCGCACCGGAGCAAGCTGATTCCGTAGCGAGCGCCCGCCGGCGCACAAAACCAGCCAAGCTAGTGCGTCGCACCTTCTGGCACTCGGCCCAGGTGCGACGCAATTTGCACCGGAGCCAGCCGAGCTCACACCATGAGCCTTGGTTGACTACTAACCCTCCGCCTCGAGGGTGCGAACGAGAAGGGCATCGGGCCAGCCTTCGCGGGTTGGCCCGTGGGGCGCGAGGCTGCGGCCGGTCGCCAGGTCGCGAGCACCGGCAAGGAGATAGTACGGCCCGGCAGGCAGATCCGCCGGTAACTCCACCCGGTAGCGCTGGTAGAGGGTCCGGCCCGGCCGCCACCACGACGTCGGGAAATAGCCGTCAAAAGCCTGCCCGGAGTGCGTCCACACCACCCGCCCCTCGGAATCCACCAGCCGCAGCTCCAGATCGTAATCAGTGCCCATCTGGACGAGTGCCTGCCAGGCGAGGGTGACGTCCAGGTCCTCACCGGGGCGGAGGTGGTCGCTGCCCAGGGCCAGGGAGACCAAGCCCATCTCGTCTCCGAGGCGCACGTCCTGGAAGGTCTCCTCCACCGCCGCCGGTTGGCCGGAAAGGAGCCGCGGTGGGCGGTAGACCCGGGCAAAGGGCACACCTCCGAGGCGGGCAACGTACTCGGGCTCCTGCGCCAGGAAGAACTCGACCAGCTCGGCCGTTGGCTCCCGGCGCTGCACTTGGCTTATGTAAAATACTACGTAATCGGCAAATTGCCACGTCTTGTCCCACTCGTTGCGGCGCAGCGAGGTGGCCTCGCCGTCAAAGTAGTAGCGGAATTGCGGCGGATAGAAGGTGACTGCCAGCGACTCGGAAGCACCCTCTTGCCGGTTCAGGTAACCGGCCGCCAGCTCCAGCCCCTCCCCTTGTCCAAAGGCAAAGGCCTTTTCCGCCGCCGGCCCCCCACCCAACAGCGGGTTGAAATAGGCACCATAGTGGGGCGCCAGCCGCAGCCAGAGGAGAGAGACGAGGAGGATGAGGCCTGCTCCTGCGGCATAGACCGGCCACCCGCGGCGCCCGGAGCTGCGCAGGCGAGCGGCGAGCCACTCCAGCCCCATGCTCAACGTCCAGCCGGCAAGGATGGCGGCCGGTAGAAACGCAGGCAGCAGGTAGCGGTCGCCCTTTTTCGCTGCCAGCGAAACCATGACCGTGAAAAAGAGGGTGGCCGCCAGGCAGATGAGGGGCAAGCGGATGTCCTGGCGCCGTCGCCAGGCGACGACGATCGCCACCACGGCGAAGGGCAGCAGGACCATCACCAGGGGCGACAGGCGGAATGGCAGGACCACCAGGTAAAAAAGCGGCCCGGGGTCTTCGACGACGCGTCCCAGGAAAAAGTTGCTGCCGTGGGAGACAACCACCCCCCACCGGGAAGCGCGATAGATGCGATAGACGAAAAAGAAGGGATTGGTCCAGGCCGCGGGCCATGCCAGCCAGAAGGTGAGGGCGGCGGAAGCCAGCCACAGGCCAAAGGCACCGGCCACCTGGCCCACGCTCCCCCACTCGGCCCGGCCCAGGCGCCGCAACAACCACTGCAGCCCCAGCGCCAGGGCGGTGAGGGGGAGCAAGAAGAGGGCCGGCGTCTTGGTCAGGAGGGCCATCCCCGCCAGTATGCCCGACAGAAATAGGAACCGGCGGCGGTTCGGGCGCGATAGATAGAGCAGCAGGGCCAGGACTGACAGCAGCATGGTGCTGGCCAAAATGCCGTCGACGTGCACGATGCGGGAGTGGGTCAGGTAGAAGGGATCGAGGGCCAGGAAGAGGCCGGCCAAGGTGGCCCCGGACCGGCCGATGAGAGGGATCAGCAGCGCGTAGGCGGCCACGACGGCCAGCGAGGTATAGAGCACGGTAAAGGTCGCGGCTGCGGCGAGCTGGGCCCGAAAGTCACCCTGATAACTTTCGGCAGCGAGGGCCTCCAGGGCGGCGTGGTCGTCTGTCAGCCAGGCGCGCAGGGAGAGTGCGGCGCCAAAGCCCCACATGGGCACCACGCCGGGATGGTCCGTCAGGTAGGTGCCCTCCAGGTCGCCGCGCTCCAGGGCAAGGACAAAGGCCGCCGAGCGCTCCAACCAGGTCTGTTCGTCGGGCCAGGAAAAGGAACCGAGGGCCGTGTAGCGAGCCAACAGTGCGATGATAAGCAGGCCCAGCCCGATAGCCAGGGTTGCCCCGCGGCGGTTGCGTTCCAGGGTCACATCCTCCTGCGTCGCAGCCAGAGGCCGACGACGAGGGCCATGGCGACGGCGGCAACGGCACCGGCCCCCAGAACCAGGGTGATGCCCGCGACGGTCAGGTTGCGCGCCAGGCCGCTCGCGCCACCCGGGTTGTCGTCATCCTCGTCAACGGAAGCAGGCTCAAGGGTGGGTGCGGGGATCGTTGCCGAGGCGACCGCGCCGGGCTCGGCCGTCGCCTCGACCGCGTCCGTGGCCTGCGCCACGGCAGCCACAGTTGCCCGCGTTGCCGGCGGGGTACTACTCTCTTCAGGCTGGGGCGTATCGCCGGGGGTAGGCGTCGCCGAGGAGGTGCTGACAGGCGGCGCGGTTGTGGAGCTCGGCGCGGCCGGCCGCGTGGGCGTAGCAATCGCGCCGGCACCGGTCGCCGTCGCCGCGGGGCCAGCTGTGGCGACCGGGGGAGTGTCCGTGGGCGTGAGCGTGATCGTCGGCGTCCTGGTCGGACTGGTGGCAGACGGGGTATTCGTCGGCCCGGGCGTGAAGGTAACAGTGGGGCCCGCGGTAGGTGTGCGCGTTGGCGGTAAAACGGGTGTGGCGGTGGGCGGATAGGCGCCGCCGGTGCGGTACTCGAGGATGACGCCCGACCTTCCGACGGCCCAACCGGAAGACTCGTTGACCATGTAGACGGCGCTCAAATCGTAGAACGTCGGGCTGCCTTCGACATTCCAGCGGCTGCCGTTGTACTTGAGGATGAGCCCCGACTCGCCCACAGCCCAGCCGGTGTCGGCGTCAAGCATGAAGACGTCTTCCAGGCGCACCCCGGTAGGACTGTCGGCGCGGGCCCAGGAAGTGCCGTCATAGTGCATGATAATGCCGTTGGTCCCGACCGCCCAGCCGTCGCCAGCGGAGACCATGTCAATAGCCCGGAGCCACTCGGTGTTGGGCACCTCGCTGTGGTGCTGCCAGCTCGAGCCATCCCAGTGCAAGATGGCGCCGCGCGCCGCGATCCAGGCATCGTCGCTGGCCAAGGCATCCACATCGCTTAGCCAGGTATCGACAGGCGAGCGAAAGGTTTGCCAGGAGCCAGCGGCGTAGCGGTAGATGTCGTAGGAACCACCCACGGCCCAGCCCTCGCCCGCATTCAGCATCTGGATCGAATCAACGCCGTACATGACCCCGCCGGCCTGCTGCCAGGCATTGCCCACGTAGCGCAAGAGGACACCCTTATACGTGGCCGCCCAGCCCGTGCCATCCGGCAGCATGTCGATGCTGACGACGGGGTCTTCGTAGTTCAACCACGATTGGAGCCAGGAGCTGCCGTCATAGTGCATCATCAGGCCAAAGGTGCCGCCGGCCCAGGCTTCACCGGGATGGACCAAGTCCAGGGCATAGAGGGTGCCGGCCGGCGGCGAGGGATAGATGACCCACGAGGGCGAGTCCTGCGCGTGAAGAGGCAGAGGCAAGAGTGAGGCCACAAGGGCCATCACGCAACCCAGCCACGACAACCGCCCATAGGACCGCCTGAAAGTCACAGCACGCTCTCCTCGACGAGCACGGCAAACCAACCTACCTATCTCAAAGAGCAAGGCGTACTCCCATCGAGAGTACGCCCTGCCACTGAATGCAGTTCTTTTCAGTCCACCGGTGCCGGCGCCCTCTACCCAGTCCAGGCAGCTGTTGCCCGGGGTGACCCGGAGTGGCTGCGAGAGCTGGTTCTCATCGCCCGGGTTTGGCGCTTACCACTCGATGTCGGACCACTTCCAGTCGTAGCCAGTGACGACGGCTTCGAACTGCGGGCCGTAGACCGTTGGCCCGTAGTTAAAGACGTCGATTTCGAGCGGAGAAATGATATCCGCCGGATCGCCGGCTGCGCCAAACCAATCGATGTACGGCCAGTAATCCCAACCGGTCGGGAAATTGATGTAATTCACCCTCTGGGGCGAGTGCACCTCCCAGAGGCCAGGGGAAACCTCGAAGTTGCACTTCCACTGGAGGGGGAAGCCACAGGGGAACCAGACCTCATCACGGGGGATCATGAGGATGGCACCCCAAATGCCAAAGGCGTCGGCCACAGCAAAGGGCGTACCTGCGGTCTCGGCGAAGGACCAGCGGCGCTGCTCCGACGCTCCCTGGACCAACCACGCGGCAGTGCCGTCGGCGTTCAGGATGGGTGGTTGGTTGGTCAGCGGCCAGCCGGCCAGCGTCGAGGGCCGGTAAAGCCAGGCATCGACGGGCTCGCCAGGAGCGTAGCCGCCGACGGAGATGAGGACGAGCTCGCCGAGGTAGACTTCGCCGACGGCGATCTCTTGCTCTGGCTCCACAGCAACGACGCTGGCGGGGATGGCGAGCATTGCGAGCACGACAAACGCGAACAGCACACGACGCATATTGTGTTCCTCCTTAATCAGGTCAGTCTTGCGCTCACAAGCTTTGGGTAACTTGTGGCTTGGCCAGAGCTCTTGGCGATGGGGAACCTCCTTGCTCCGTGACTAAACGGCGGAACTGCATCATACCGTCTCGCCGGATGGACCACGCGTAAGGTATCGACACCGGCTGTCGAGTCGCATCCCATTATACTGAAAAGGGAGAGGCTTGTCAAGCCCGCGAATCGCCCCGCTGCCGGCGAGGCACAGGGGGTGATCGTGTGCCAGGACAGACACCGGGCTGGCCCACTGCTGTGGCGCGCGGCCCGGTGCCTGTTCTTAGTTGGTAGGTGGTCGCTGCGACCCGACGGCGCGCCTTCCTCGGGGCGCGGTGTTAGCCCGCGCCCGCCCTATGGACGACAAGGGGCAGATAGAGCCGCAGGCAGTCGCCGACGGCCGTAACCGCCCGGCGGACGATGGGATCCTCACCCTGGGCGGATATGGTCGCCTGGTTGTTCAGGAACCAGCAGACGAGCCCAGGATTGCCAGCGGTGACCTGGAAGGAGATCGTTGCCTGCGCCCCGGGGGCTAGGGTCCCAACGGCGACGACCAGCGGATTAGTCCCCTGGATGGTGCCCTGGGTGGTGGTAGCGCTGCCGGGGACAAGGGTGGCATTGGCCGGCAGCGGATCGGTGACCACGACCGCGAGGGCCGGAAGGGCGCCCGTATTGCGGACGCGGATGCTGTAGGTTACAGGATCCCCGGCGGACGCCTGCGTTGGGCTCGCGCTCTTGAAAGAGGTCGACAGGTCGACGCCGCCGACGTAATGCAACACGGTGCCCGATTTGCCCACAGCCCACACGTCTCTATCGTTGACCGCGTCCACGGCGTGCAGCTCGACGGTCACGGGGCTCTCTACCTTCTTCCAGGAAGCGCCGTCAAAGTGGAGGATGGTTCCCGCCGCGCCCACGGCCCAACCTTCGGAACTGCTGACCATGCTCACGGACCACAGAGGTGTGCCCGGCACCGGGGATGTCACCGGCGACCAGGAGACGCCGTTGTAGTGGTAGATGATCCCCGCATCGCCGACGGCCCAACCGTCATTGCTACTGACCATGTCCACGTCCAGGAACCAGATGTCCTGCGGTGTACTGGTCAGCTGCCAGATGCTGCCATTCCAATGCAGCGTCACCCCGGTGCGGCCCAGGATCCAACCATCGTTGGCAGAGACCATGTCGATCGCCTGGAAAAGGTAGGGCATCGTGGTCCACTGCGACCACACACCGTTTTGATAGCGATAGATGCCTCCCAGATAGCCCACGGCCCAGCCGTTGTTGCCATCCACCATCGACACACTGGTAAGCAGGGCATTGCTCAGCTTGGTGGCGACCTGCCACTGGCCGCCGCTGTAGCGCAGCATGTTGCCCTCGTAGCTGGTTGCGAAGCCGAAGGTGGTGTCCACCATGTCGATGGCAAAAAAGGCGTCGGAGAAAAGGGTGTCGGCGTCGTTCCAGGAGGTGCCGTCGTAGAGGAGCGCCAGGCCACTCGTTCCCCCTGCCCAGCCGTAGGTGCCGTTGACCATGTCAAGGGCGTAGAGACTGGCAGTGGCGCCGCTGGGAACGATCTGCCACGCACTTGCAGCCTGGACATCACGGGGCTCGGCCTGCGCCAGAACACCGGGGGTAACCGGGAGCAAGACCGTCGAGCAGACTGCGAGGACAAGCAAGCCCTTTAACACTGCACTGTAACCCATGACAATCCTCCGAGCGTCTCTGCGTGGATTCGTGTGGTCAGCACGGCTCTCGAGCAAGCAGGAACAATTATAGCACCTACCCCAGGGGGTGTCAAATTGACAAAACTTGGCGATGCCAGTACAATGCACCGGCGTTGCGCGGGGCGCAATCGCAGCCCGGGGTGCAGCCAAGGAGACAGGTACATGTCCGCCATGCGATCGCCGGTTCTGGTCCTGCTACTCATCGCCGTTGGACTATCGGCCGCGGGCTGCGGCTCCGCGGCCGTCTCGACCAATACACCTGGCCTTGGCACTCCGATGACCACTTCGGCGGCAGCCAACCCGGCTGTGACGCCGTCGCCACAGGCCGCCGTCGCCGCCCCGGCCGAGATGGCCACCGGTGCAGCCGCCGCGGGCACACCTTCCCCGGACGAAACGGCCATGCAGTACATCCGGCGCGTGGACACGCCCCTGGCGAAGGTCAACGGCCAGGAGATCACCTGGGAATACTACGAGCCCAGCCTGCGCCAAGCCGTGCGCATCGTCAGCCGCCAGGGAAACGTGAACTGGAACGATCCGGCCATGCGCCAGAGGTTAGGGCAGCTTCAGAACGACGTCCTGACCCAGACTGTGGACCGCTGGCTGCTGCGCAAGATCGCCGCCGACCAGGGGGTCGCCGTCAGCCCGGAGCAGGTCCAGGCCAAAATAGACGGCGAAAAAGCCGGGATCCTTGCCAGCGACTTGTACGAGAGCTGGGAGGCCTACCTGGAGGCCAATGGCTACACGGAGCAGAGCTTTGAGCAGGTCATCTATGACACGCTCATGCTGCTCATGCTCCTGAACGCACAGCAGGTGGAGACCCAAGAGCTGCAGGTGCGCATCGCCCACATCTCGGTGGATGAGAGCGCTACGGCCCAGGCGGTGGCGGCCAGGCTCAAGGCCGGAGAGAGCTTTAACGATCTTGCCGCGCAGTACTCGACGGATGAGCAGACAAAGGATATGGGGGGCGACCTGGGCTGGTTCTCGCTGGATCTGATGCTGCCCGAGCTTTCCGGCGTAGCCGCGACGTTGGAGCCGGGGCAGTTCAGCGATGTCATCCAGACGCGCTACGGGTTCACCGTTCTCATCGTTCTGGAGCGAGAAGTGCGCGACGCAGACCCTGCCGTGCTGGCGCGGCGACAGCAGGCAGCCCTGATGGCCGTCCTGCAAGGTGAGCGGGAGAGGGCCGAGATCGAGATCCTGGTGGATTTCAACAAGGCGGAAGGGGAGCCGGAATAGCCCTCAGGCCGGCAGCCAGACCGTGAAGGTGCTGCCCTGGCCTACCCTGCTTTCGACCTCGATGCGGCCTCCGTGGGCCTGCACGATCCAGTGCACGATGGACAGGCCCAACCCCGTGCCTCCCGGTGAGCGGGCGGGATCGGCCCGGTAGAAGCGCTCAAAGATCACCGGGACGCCCAACGGGCCGGGCAGTAGATCTTCCGGCGGGATGCCCAGCCCCGTATCGGCCACCACGACCTGGACCCAGCTCTCCTTTTTGTGCAGCGAGAGGGTGACGCGGCCACCCGGAGGCGTGTACTTCAGGGCGTTGTCGACGAGATTGAGCAGGAGTTGTCGCAGGCGATCGGCGTCGCCCTGGATGACCGCCTGGTCTTCGTGGCCGAGGCGGACTTCAACCCCGTCGCCCATGATCTGCGCCTGGCGGTACACGTCGAGGACCAGGGTATCGAGCTCGACGGGCGCCACGTCCAGCTCCACGCCGGCATCCATGCGCGCCAGGAAAAGCAGGTCGGCCACGAGGCGTGACATGCGGGCTACCTCGGCCTCGATGTCGGCCAGTGTCTCGCGTCGTGCCTCGGGATCAGCGGCGGCGCCTCGCCGCAACAGCTGCACGTTGCCCTGGATGGTGGTCAGGGGTGTGCGCAGCTCGTGGGAGACGTCGGCGACAAAGCGCTTCTGGGTGCGAAACAGCGTCTCCAGCCGGGCCAGCATGCCGTTGAACGTCGTGGCGAGGCGGCCGACTTCGTCCAGGGGACGGCGCACAGCCAGCCTGCGCGTCAAGTCTTCTGTCTGTGAAATGGCGATGGCCGTCTGCGTGATCTGGTCGATGGGGCGCAGGGCGGCCCGCGCGAGAAGCGCGCCCAGCAGTGTCGAGACCACAAGGGCCAGGATGCCGCCCACAACCAAGATGCTCAGCAGCTGGCGCTGCGTTTGGTCTACCTGTACCAGAGAGCTGCCGGCCTGGACGACCCCTACAACCTTGCCACCCGCCTCTATCGGCCGGCTAAAGATCCGCATCCGCTGGCCGCCGACGGGTAGGCTCTCGACGTTGGTCCGGCCTGCCAGGACGACCTCCCTCGTCGCCTGCTCCAGCGGCAACGCGCCGTCGCCCAGCGTGTAGGAGCGATCGACGATGAGCCCCGAAGAGAGGTCGAACACCTGGATGTAGAGGCCCGGCACCGCCAGAAGATCGAGGTCAGGAACGTCGAGCATGGCGCTGGGGGACAGGGGCGAGATGCGCACCTGGCTGGCACCTGCAACCCGGTCCGCCGTGGTCACTAGCTGGCGATCGATGCCATTCAAGAGGTTGAGAGTCAACAGGTAGTACAGCGCCGTGGCGAAAACCACGAGCACGGCGGCCAGGACGGTCGTATAGGCTAACGTAAGACGCAACCGAATGGACACAACAGCAACCGGCACCGAGTATGAGGGGATGATGCCACAGATCGCACCTTTTGTAAAGCGAGGGGAAATCAAGAAACCGGCCCCTCCCCCTGAGACCGGTTTCCTGACCAAAAACTGTCCTGATTAAGGAAAATGTCTATTTCACTGTGCGCATTATGCCCGCCCGAGATTAGACCAGGCTTAACGCACCATTAGAAACAGATGAGAAATCGGGGCCCGGTCTCAGCGGGATCCAAGGAATATGACCATCTCGCGCTCCTGGGCGACGAGATCCATCCGGTCCAGCAGCGCGCTCAAGAAGTCGGGATCGTACCGGCCGGCAAGTCGTCCCTCGTCGACGACGAACCAAGCCCGCGGTGCCGCATCGAGCACTTGGTTCAGACCTGCGGCCGAATCCACGATGGGCACGAGGTCCCAGCCGCTCACCCAGCGCCCGTCTCGCTGCACGGCAAACCCGGCAAAGTCGGTGGGTGCTGCCAGGTAGTCGCAGCGGCCCAGGTGCCAAAAAGCGGCCGGGCAGAGGAAGGTGATCACCTGGTCGCCAGGCTGCGCGTGCTCGGCCACGTAGGCCAGGGCCCAACCGTAGTCCGGCACCGTCTCGCGCGTGGCGCGCACCGCCGAGGGCCAGGACGTGAGGACGATCAGGGCCACGACCGCAGTTGTCGCCGCCCCCGCAGCGAACCGCCTGCGGGCAGGGGACAGGAAGCGGGCCACCAGTGCGCGACCGGCGGCAGCCAGCGTGGCAGCGGCAACCAGGAAGTAGTGGGGCAGCAGCATCAGGCCATAGCGCGGGCTCTTCCACTCGGGGTCCACGGCAAAGAGTAGCAGCAGGAGCACGGGAACGAGTAAGGAGTAGAGGAAGGCCAGAGCGCGGTCCTGGCTGCCGGCCGGCGGCAGGCGCCGTTCCCGCGCCAGACGCACAAGGAGCCAGCCGAGCCCGGCCAGGGCGAGCAGTGTCGCCGCCAGGCGCTCCGGCGAGAGGAAGAGGGGCTCGACGACTTTGAGCACACCCGGCCAGTCGATCCCCGCCCCCAGGTACTGGCGCGTCTGCGGCTCAAAAACGCCCGCTGCCACCCGCGCCTGCACGGGGGGTCCCAGCTGCCGCAGAAGGATCTCGACCAGGATGGACAGGCCGGCCAGGGCAAAGGCAGCCAGGTTGGGGGGCCGCAGGCACCATCGCCAACCACGCTGCAGCAGCGCCCAAAGCCCCAGGACAGGGAGCAGCAGCATGGCCTCGGCGTGGCAAAAGAGGGCGGCCCAGAAGGTGGCGATAAACAGCCAGCGATACAGGGGCCGGTCCCGCTCCGCGACGACCCATACGTAAAACACGACGGTCAGCGCCAGGGCGAAGAACTGCAGAGGTGCGTACATACGCACCCGCCCGCCCCACAAGATGGCATCGCCGGCCACGGCCAGGGCGGCAGCAGCTACCAGCCCGGCGGCAGCCGAGAAGGCACGGCGGCCAAGCCAATAGGTGAGCGGAATAGACGCCGTGCTCAGGAGGAGCACCGGCAGCCTCAAGAGCCAATCGGCCCTGGCTCCCAGGGCGGTAAGCCCGGCGACGAGGTAGGAGAGCAGCAGGCCATGGCTGTAAAAGTTGCCCGAGGGCAGCAGGGGCGCTCCCCGGGCAACGATCCGCTCCGCGGCCCGCACCTGGAGGTACTCGTCGACGAAGAAAGGGATGTCGAGGGCGTAGGCCAAACGAAAGCCGAAGCCGAGGGCCGTGATGAGCAGCACCAGGATCAGGAGTGCTGGACTGGTGTCCGGCACGACCGCGGGGTGGTTGGGCTCTCCTGTCTCCTGCTCGGCGTGGATCACACTCCGCGCCTCGTCGGGTGCCGGACTGTTGTCCGGCACGAGCAAACCATTGCCGTCCGGCACGACCGTGTGGCGGCCGATCACGAGCGTGGGCGTGGGGAGGTGCGCGGCATGGAGGTGGGTGGTCATGGTCCGACAGCCACCTTGCCCAAGACGGCCCGGTCGCCACCGGCGCTGACCAGGCGGCGGCCGGTGGGTTGGTGGTAGAGGCCCACGGCCAGTTGGTAGATGCCCGGCGGAGCGCCGGGATCGATGGTTACGTGGTGCCTGTCCACGACAACTTCCCCCGGGTCCCAGAGGCCGGTGGGGTAAAAGCCGCCCATGGGCCGGCTGTCGCCCTGCCCCCAGATGCGCCCCTCGCCGTCCAGGAGGTGGACGAACACGGTATAGTCGCCCCGCAGCTGCTCCAAGCTCTGCCAGTACAGGGCGAGCTCCAGGCTGCCACCCGCGGCGATGGGCTCCGGACCCAGGCTAAAGGCCACCAGGCGGGCCTGGTCCCCCTCCCCGCTAAACTCGATGGGCAAGCCCTCCCGTGGGGGCGGCAGCGCTGCGCCGGCCGGCTCTGCCACCCGGAAATAGTCCAGGATGAGGGCGCCGTCGGCCGTGCGGCCCTCGGCAGCAGTGACGGGCAGCCGGTCGCCCGTGGCAGGCTCGTAGAGGCCCACCTCCAGGCGGTAGAGGCCAGGGGCGAGGCCGGCGGGCAGGGGCAGCATCCGCCGGTCCGGAAGCGTCTCGCCCACCGGCCAGTGATCCATGGGCAGCGCCCCCTCCAGGCCGGCCACGGGCGGGCCGTCGGCCGGGGCGAAGCGCTGCCCATCCTCGCCGACAATGTGGACAAAGACGTGCAGCTGGCCGGCCTGTGGGCCCGTGGCCTGCCAATACAGGGTGAGGGGCAGCTCCTCGCCTGGCACGGCAACTACTTCGCCCTGCCCGACGGCAGCCGGCCGGTTGCCGGACGAGCCGAGCTCATAGCGCTCCAGGAGAAGCCGCTCGCCGAACAGCGCGCCGGAGGCTTGGGAGACGGCGGGCTCGACGGCCGGCAAGGACCGGAAGACGAGGACCCCGGGTGTGTAGCCCACCAGGTCCATCCGGTCCCAGACAGTTTGGATAAAGGCGGGCTCGAAGCGGCGGCGAAAGCGCGCCTCGTCGACGACGAGCCAGAGGCGGCCTGCGCCGGCTCCTGGTGCCGGCGTCCCAAGTGCAAGGAGAGCGGCCTCCAGGTCGCCGGCAGAGCGGAGCAAGGGCGAGCCCAGCCAGCGGTCCACGAGCTGCCCGTCGCCGTCGCGGTAGACAAACTCCTCGTAGTCCAGCCCCAGGGCAAAGTAGTCACTGCCACCCAGCAGGAGCTGCCCTGCAGCCGGGGCGACGGTCGCCACGCGGTCTCCCGGCTGCCGGTAGCGGGCCACGAGATCAAAGGCCGAGCCATAGGCCCTCTCCTGCGTAGCAGAAGCCGCCAGCGCAGCGGGGAACAAGGCCACGAGGAGCAGTACAAGGGCCAGCGAGGCCAGGAGAGCGGGCCATGCTCTTGAGCCGCCACCCGGCGCACGGTGCGCACGGCTGCGGCGTGCCGAGGGCAGCGCGAGCGCCAGGAGCAGCAGCTCCTCCAGGCCGCGGCCCGCAAGGAGGGCGAGGATGGGCAGGAGCAGGTTCAAGTAGCGGGTGCCCTGGTAGGTGCTGCCCAGGAAGAGCACCATCTGCAGCGGTACAAGCCATAGGCAGGCCGAGAAGAACAGCACCGCCCGGTCACGGCCGTCGGCGCGGCGGCGTGCCAGGCGCCAGGCGGCGGGCGCCAGCGCAGCCAACGCCAGGAGGGACAGCGGCCAGCGGCCCGCTTCCACGAAAAAGGGCAAAACGGACTGCACGCGGGCGGGCAGGTCGGCGGCCCACTGCAGCGGTGGCCGGCTGCCGGCCACCGTCTGGTAGCCACCGACGAGGCCCTGGGCGAGGACGAGCTGCAGGCCGTAACGGGCAGCCAGTCCCAGGACGGCGAGGCCCACCTCGGCAAGGGGGACAGGCCGCAGCCACCAGCGCCAGCCGCGCACGGCCAGGCTGCCGGCCACAAAGGCGGGCAAGAGCAGGGCCGCTTCAGGGTGGACAAAGGCACTGACTACGAGGAGGGCCAGACCCACCCTACGTAGCGCAGCGCGGTCGGACGCCAGGCCCCAGAAGAACGCGGCTGCGGCGACGAAGGCCAGCAGGCCCAGCAGGCCGTAGGCCCTGGCCCGTCCGCCCCAGAGGATGGCTTCGGGGTTGAGGGCCAACAGCGTCGCCCCCCACAGGCCGGCCCAGGGAGACAGCAGGCGGCGGCCAACCAGGTAAAGCAGCGCCACAGTCAGGACTGAGGTCACCACGGTCAGCAGGCGAGCGGCCAGGAGGCTGGGGCCCACGAGGGCGACCAGGCCGCCCACCAGGTAGGAGTAGGGCAGGTCGTTGCCGTAAAAGAGGCCCGAGGGCAGCCGGGGAATGCCGGTGCGGGCGATGGCCTGGGCGACCAGAAGCGTGGTCGGCTCGTCGACAAACGGCTCGGGCTGCAGGGCATAGCCGAGCCGCAGCCCAAAGGCCAACAGCACCAGGACCACGGCCAGGGAATGGCTGGCGACCGCCGGCAGGGGATGGATCACGCGCCGGGGCAGGTCGCCTGCAGCTGCGGCCGGTGAGTCGAGGCTATCACTGCGGGCCGCGCGTGGCGCGGCCCGCAGTGGAAGGTCTCCGTCGGGGCCTACAGGCTGCCCCGCTCCCGGCCTCATCGCCCGGCGCACCTCATGCTCCGCTCAATCGAGGGGAGTGACGATGAGATTGTCAAAACTGGCCGTCTCGGACTTGTAGGTCTTGAAGCCGACAGTGCCGGTGAGGAACGGCTCCTTCGGATCGTTCCATTCGATGACGAGCTCGTCCTCGAAAAAGACCTTGATGTTGTTGCCCCGAACCTCGACCGCGAGGTTGTACCAGGCGCGGCGGGCAAAGGTCCTTTCCAGCTTGACCTCCGTAATCGTGTGCGGGTTGTTAAAGTCGTAGAGGTTTGACGGGTTGTAGCAGGCCTGGTCCCAACAATCGGTCAGCGTTTGCAGCTGCGACAGCCGGACGTACATCGTCTGCCGGTAAGGGCTGCCGCCGACGTTCACATAGTAGCCCGTCACCCAGCCGCCCCCGCCGTCGTCCACGGCCGTGTACTGGCCTCGCACCCACAGGCCGACCGGCACGCCGCCCTCCTCCAGCCAGTAGATCGTGCCATCTTCCAGCTGGTCGGCACCGCCACGGACGAGGAGCTCGGTTTCGACGCGGTAGTCCGTCCACTCCTCGGCGCCCTCGCCCAGGTACATCAGCAGGGCATCTTCGGCCATCTTTTTGCCCCCCAGGTAGCAATCCTGGGTGGCCGCGCCCGTTCCGCCCACACCGTCGCCCGCACCCCAGAACCACTGGCCGTCCTCGAGGCGCCAGTAGTTCAGGAACTTGGTCCAGCGGCTGAGACCCACGCTGGCACTGTCAAAGCGCTCTTCGAGCAGCACCGCCGGCTCGATGACCACGGTGGTCGTCGTGCTGGCCGCGCTCACACCATTTCGGGCAACAACCGTAGCCACATAGGTCTGAATGGCGGGGTAGACGTGGCTGACACTGCTGCCGGTGCCCGTGGTCCCATCGCCAAAGTCCCAGGTATAGACAACGTTGTTCCCAGCGGTCACGCTGGCGCTCAGGAGGGTCGGGCTGCCCAGGCCCGTCGGGCCGTCGTTGCTGGCTACCAGGCCGGCAATAGGAGTCTCGGACTGCAGCACGGCGACGGCCGGCTCCTCAGGTACCATGGCCTCTCGGGCAGTGATCATCACCTCGTTGGGATACGGGCCTGGGGGACCGCTGGCGCGCACGCTGTAGAGCACGTCGACGCTGTCCCCGGGCGGCACCGGCCAACTGCCTGTCCAGGTGATGGTGCCCGTCGTGCCACTCGGAGGCGTTGTCACATCGCTGCCCGGTGCCATGCCGACGAAAGTGAAGCCGGCAGGCAGGGTATCCTCAATGCTCTCGAGAATGCCCGTCGTGTCGCCCACATTGGCGACGCTGACCGTGTAGACCACTTCGGAAGTGCTGCCGGCCACGATCGCACCGGGGGAAACGGACTTGTCGACCTCCAGCCAGGCGAATAGGAAATCCTCGTGGACCACGGGAAGATAGAGATAGGCGTGCTGCGGCTGCACGCTGACGCAGGCTTCGACAGCGGCAGGGTCATCATCCGGAGAGGTGAGGTCCAGGCTGTTGCAGGCCTGGAAGCGGTCCATGCCCGAGGGAGTGTCCACCCGGTACGACTGGGTAAGGGACGCGCCGGGCGGAACGGTGATCGGCTCCGCCCACTCCCAGACCAAGGTCCCGACCGGCGACTGCACCGGGGCGCCGAGGTCGCCGCCCGGCACGACGCCGGCGTACGCCAGCTCGGGGTCGAGGATGTC
>JBFYTF010000576.1:0-2628 GCA_041300865.1 Anaerolineae bacterium | reverse complement strand
TGGGCACCTGGCGAAAATAGTCAAACGTTTCGGGGGGATTGCGGGAGATGTTGCCCGAGAGAAGGCGCTTGCCGTGGTAAGCCTGGTAGTACTGGGTACGCGTGTCTTCCGCACCCTGCATGCCAAAGCTGTTGCGCCAGCCGAGGGGCAGCTGCAGGATAGCGAAATCGCCCGGCTCAGCGGCAATCTCCCGGTAGGCCGCGGGCAGGCGAGCATCGGTCAGGGGCAGGGGCACCGCCCAATGCTCGAGGATCACGAGCAGGGCCAACAGGGTGGCGCCGGTGGCCATCAGCCACTTCCCAAGCCGTCCCTGCCGCGCGGCCCTTTCCAGCAGCCAGAGGGCACCAAAAGCGGCCAGCACTGCCAGGACAAGCATGAGCACCACGCTGAAGCGGTTCGGGACACGGTTGGCCTTGATCACGGGCAGGTAGTGCAGCACGATGAACGGCAGGGGCACGTTGACCGCCAATCCGTCCAGGTCGAATACGGAGCGTCCGTTGATCTGGAGCAGCGGGCCCAGGCTAAAGGCAACGAACACGACAAAGCTGGTGATCCAGGCGGCCAGGCGCCGCCGGTAAGCGACGGCACCTACAGCGGCCAGGGCCAACCCCGCCCAGCCCAGGAAGACCGTATTCACGTCCCGGAAGCGGCCGGTGCCCTCCCGCGCCTGGCGCAGGGCCCCCTCCCAGTCGCCGTTCAGCGGATGCAGGGCGGTGGGCGTCACGAGTCCCAGAAGATCCACCGACAGCTTTTCGGCGTCACCCCAGCCGGCCAGCTCGTAGCCGGCCGCCATTTCGCGCAGAACAGGCAGCAGGATGGGCGCATAGAGGAGGGCCGCGACGAGAACCATGAGGGCCAGGCGCAGGACGAGGGCCCGCCCCGGCCGCGAGGGGTCCGCTGCCCCTGTCACGGGCGGCGCGTGCCGGGTCCGCCCCACCAGGGCGAAGGCCAGGAGGATGGCGCTGAGTATGGCCAGAAAGACGCCAAAGATCATTTCGTTGAGCATGGCCAGGGCAAAAAAGAGCCCGGCCAGGACCGCGTGGCGCGGTCGCCCGCCCTGATCCACGGTACGCAGAAAGTAGAGGGTGTAGAACGGGATCCAGGCGGTGCTCCACATGTCATAGTGGCCGATGGCGGCATACACCATCCGGTATGACCCGAAAGCATAGATCAGGCCCGCCAGGAACGCGGCAAAGGTGCCGGCGGCTGCTGTCGCTTGCACGCCGGTGCCCCGCCCTGCATCGCCGTCGTCGACCGGCGGGCCGGCGGTCAACAGGTACCGGACCAGGAGGAAGCTGCCATAAGCGGTCAAGGTGGTAGTCACCAGGAAGGTCAGGTTGCTGATGGCCGGCAGCGGAAGCAAGGCCAGAGGTAAGGCGATGATGGCGTTGAACAGGTTGTACGTGTAGAGGGCCAGGCTGACTCCCAGGGGATAGAAGGTGTAGCTGGTGTGGAGCGGGTCCTGGCCCAGTTCCAGGAGGGATGTGCGGAACCACCACGTATTCCACACAAAGGTGTACTCGTCAAAGGCCCAGGTGTCGCTGCCCGGCACGTGGCTGCCCAGGTGCAGCACCAGCGGCCAGGTCAGGGCTACGGCCAGGAGGGCGTACGTGACCAGGACGGCGAGCTGCAGTGTATGCTTGCGGTGCAGGAGCTTGGCCATGCTATGTTTGCCCGGGATCTGGGGAGGCGACGGCTGCCCTCCGGACGCCCGGATCACTCCTTGATACCCACCAGGTAGCGGTGGTGAGCCCAGACGGCCTTGATCCGCCACGGGATGGGCGCCCGGTCGAGCCACGCGTAGCGCATCACACGGTCATGCAGGTCGGGCTGCTGTCCCAGGTAGTAGGCCATCGTGCTCCACTGCCACGCATCGCCACTGAACTGGCCCTGCAGTTTCCGCGAGCGGATGCCCAGGCGTTCCAGGACCTGGGCCGCGGGCATGACCGTGTCGGGCCAGGGTGGCACATCCAGCACACCCTGCTGCACGATGCGCAGCCCGGCGCCCTCCAGCACACGGCGCACACGCCCGATGTCGGCCCACGCCTCGTCCACGTACCGGACGAAATCGCGCTCGAGGACGTACTTGCGCAGCAGGTAGCCCACCTGGACGCGGTTGGGCATGGCGACAAACACCACGCGCCGCGCCACACGGACCAGCTCCGCCAGGAGCGTGGCGGGGCTGTCTCCATCGCCGGCCGGGCCTTTGGGCAGGTGCCAGAGGGCTGCCCAGTTCCAGGCCAGGTCAAAGCTGCCGTCCTCGAAGGGCAGCCGCCGCCAGTCGGTGTGGTGCACCATGTGGGCAGGAAGCTCCAGCTCGCCCCAGATGCGCTCCACACCCGCCAGGCGCCCGGCGTGCTCGTCGACGAGGGTCACCTGCGCTCCGGCCCGGGCCAGGGCGACGCTGTTGATGCCCGAGACACCCGCCATGCCAAAGAGCGGCGCCTCCAGCACCGTTGTGACCGAGTACTGCCGGCGCAGGGCAAGGAGAAAGTCGTTGAGCACCAGGCGCTCGTAGACCAGGCCCAAGCCCTCATTGTAGTCCGTCAGATACCGCTGCCACGCAGCTTCTGTCATGCTCCAGCCAGTTCTCCCGGTCGGGATGCGGCCATTATACCATCTCCTCCA
>JBFYTF010000506.1:0-3914 GCA_041300865.1 Anaerolineae bacterium | reverse complement strand
GCAGACCCAGTGTGGTCAGGCTTCGACTGCCTTTCCCGCGTCTTTGAGGGTTTTGGACAAATGGCCCCTTTGCTCGTCGAGCACATCCTGGCCGCGTTGCTGTAGTTCTCCAGCCTGCTCGAGTAGGTCGTCCGTGATCTGGCGGGCTTTACCGCGGGCCTGCGCCACCGCGCCGTCCACGGTTTTGACCGTCTGATCGCGCAGTTCAGTGCTTGTCTGCCGGATTTGGGCGCGTGTCCTCTTTCCCGATTGCGGCGCCAGCAACAGCGTCGCCACCCCGCCAGCCAGGCCACCTACCAGCAGTCCGACCAAAAAGCCCCATACATATTTTGCATTGTTCCCGTTTTCCTGGTTATGATTGTCCATTCTGTCTTCTCCTTGTTTGCTCAATTAGTCGCTTTGACAGCGTTAGCCGCGAGTGGTGGTGTGTGTCGTGCGTTCCTCGCCGCCGGCCGGCGTCTGCTCGCGCAGCGTAGCCAGGTTGCTGGGTGACCACCATTTCTTCGCGGCGACCCACAGATACTTCATTTAGGTCGTTGATTATCAGACATGGTACCTCCTTTTCGGGACACGGTGCTGACACTCTGTCAGGGGAGAGGCTGCTCAAACGTCTTGGCTTATTGCCTGATCCCATCCCAGGGATTTTGCACCTTCTTTCTCTGTGTTTGGTCGACTTGCTGCAGTCCAGGTTGCTTGGCGCTACACGTTCGGCCCGCCAAGGCACGAATGCGTGATCCGATTCTAGCCGGCCTTGGCCTCTTTCAGCCGACGCTCGAATTCCTCTTCGGCTTGCTCGCGGGTGTAGCCATACTTCTGCTGGAGCAGGCCGATGAGTTTGTCGGCGTTGCCCCCCACCTTGTCCAGGTCATCGTCGGTGAGTTCGCCCCACCACTCTCTGACCTGACCCCGCATTTCCTTCCACTTGCCTTCGAGTATGTCCTTATTCATCCTGTGAGCCTCCTGTTTCCTTCAAATAAGCTACCCTTGAGCTTGTCCATCACCCAAGATTGTACACGCTGGACACGCTCAAGCCTATCGGGTGAGAGTCCGATTCTGTTGGAGGTCTACAGTACCCCAAGGAGCCTCAAAATGAGGAGAATGACAGCGATGACGATCAGCGCGTGAACAAGGTTGCCGGTTTTGGGGAAGCTGGAACTGAATCTCGGACCGAAAAAGCCGAGCAACCACAGCACGACCAGAATGATAATGATAGTCCACATGAGATTTCTCCTTTTCTATGCTAGTGTCGAGTGATAGGGTCAAATGAGCCTGTGCTCTGCCGCGCCCGGTTATTTCTTGCTTTCCTTCTCCGAAAGGAACCGATTCACGGTGGTGCCGCATTCGGGGCAGACACCTTTGGCCATCGGCCGGCCTTTTGACGTGTTGACGACCTTACTCTGCGTGATCGTCCGCTTCGTGCGGCACTTGACGCAATAACCCTCAAATTCCATTGTGCACTCCTTTCTCTCTGTGCTTCTCTGGCTCCGACTTGCCCGACGAGCTGCCGCCTAGTTGCGTGACGCCTGCGCCCGACTCTTCGCTGTGAACCCCCAAACTGGCAGTCCGAGAGCCCATTCTACTCCAGCCCGTCCATCACTCATGATTGTACACGCCAGGCGCGTCAGAGTCTATCGGCGCAAGTCCGATTCCGTTGTAGGCGACAGGCTCGCTCACCTGTCGGTCTTGGTCCTACATCACCCCAGCGGGAGGAGCAGGGGAATGGAGGGCAAGGGGAACGTGACCTGATCAAGTGGTTTTGAATGGCCAGGCGCCAGCAGCGCCGCATGCCCCCCCACTGCAATCCAACGGGGCAAGCTCCCAGGTGATGTCACCGAGAGAGCGATCCCGCTCGACCCGTCAGCCCGCGCCGCAAGGTGCTGCTCCTTGAGGGCTGAGATGCGCCGGCGACGCACCTCGATCTGCTCCCGTGTGGGCGCCTTGGGGTTCACTGTAGGTAGGGGGCGCTGGGCTGCCCGGCCCATCGTCCAGGCCACATGGCCGCAGGCCCGGCAGACGCGCCCGCCGCCGTCGCCCTCGCCGTGCCAGGCGGCGCCACACTGCGGACAGTTGGGGATCTGGCCCTTGCGCGAAGCGCTACCCTGGCCTGACCGCCAGGACAGGCAGGTGAAGGGTCGCGGAGTGTAGGCGTTGTCGCTTGGGGCAGGCCCCATTCGGCCGATTGCGCGACCATAGCTCCACGCTCTGCGTCCAGGCCGAGCAGGTCGGCCAGGTGTCGGCGCAGCCTGGGCGCGCGTTGCTGGGCGGTGCGCACCCGCCGGCGGGCCAACCTGTGCTGCCGCTTGCGGGCCACCAGGTGGGAGACCAGGCTGTGGTGGAGGCGCCGGGCAGGTCGTCCACGGTGGGCACCTGGGGCAGGCCGAAGGCGTCGACCAAGGCTTTGACCTGGTCGGGGTGGACCTCCTCGACGACGAAGGGCTTGAGCTCCACGCCAGCGTGCTTCCCTTCAGCTCCGCTCAGGGCGCTCACGCCACGATCCGTGAGGTTTAGCGGCAAGGTGGCGGTGTCCACCTCTACGGCCATATCCAGGCTGACAACGTGGATCGGCTTGCCCTGGCTGAAGGGCGGGCCAGGTGGAAAATAGGCTCTGCACATTTTCAATGCCAAGAACCGGGGTTCTCGCCCCGGCTCTTTTTGATACTGTGGCTCACTATCCTGCCAGCCGTGCCGACTCTTCCCCCTTGGGGACCACGCCGCGGCTCTTGGAGAATTTCCCACCGCGAAAGTTCAAGAACTGAAGGTCAGAAGGGGGAGGTGGCCTTTGCTTTGACTGCGCGCCTCAGAATCTGTCGAGTACGCAAAATGTAGTGTTTGCAATCTTGCAGATCCTGGGCTATAATGCTGTTCAATGAAAGGACTGGACCCATGAACGAGATTAACACGATCGATTGGGAAATCGAGCAGTTGGTCAAGGCACGGCTGTTTCCCGACGAGCAGGCCGTCGTTCGCAGCGCCTTGCGTGCTTTGTTCCAGGCTCAACCTGACATCAGGTTGCAGATGGTCGTTAGCGCGTACACTGCAGGCGACATCAGCCTTGGCAAGGCGGCAGAGCTGCTGGGTGTCTCCCACGAAGAGATGAAGGACATCCTCGTTGAAAGCGGCGCCGAGGTCCATCTCGGGCCTCGAACTGTCGACGAACTGCTGCAAGACGCGGCCAATGCCTGACTACATCTTTGACACGACCGTGTTGTCAAATCTCGCAGTTGTAGGGCGGATGGATCTGCTGGAGAAGCGCTATCGTCGAGTTGCCCTGACAACGGTCGAAGTCAGTGACGAGCTAAGGAGAGGGCTTCAGGCAGGGTACGCGTATCTGGAAAGCGCGCTACCGCAGATCGAGACGGTTAGCCCGGGTGGCTGGTTGCGTATTGCGATGCCCGAGTCGGTCGCGGAGCATCAACTCCGGGTGGAGTTCGACCTGTTGCTGGATCCTGGTGAGGCATCCTGTCTGGCGCTCGCCATCTCGCGAGGGTTGATCCTCGTCACAGACGATCTGGCGGCACGCCAACTCGCTCAAGCGCGGGGTGTGCGACTCACGGGAACATTAGGCATTCTGCTCGCGCTGGTGCGCGACGACATGCTCGCGCTTGAAGAGGCAAACGCCCTTTTGGCCGAGATGATCGAACGACGCTATCGCTCGCCGGTAGATCGTCTCGACGATCTGATCTGACCAGAGAACAAACGGGGTATGAAGAGAGCCGGGACACCGACCCCGGCTCTTTCTGATTTCGCGAGCTACTACCCTTCCAGCCTGGCATACTCCTCTTCGATCACACCCTCTTCCAGCTTCCGAAACAGCGGCGCCGGCTCCCGCAGCATCTGCGTGGCCGGCAGCTCGCTTTTGGTCCACGTGCCGACGGCCTGGCTGTGGTCGCAGGTCAGCGCCACGTGTGCTTGCC
>JBFYTF010000486.1:0-3128 GCA_041300865.1 Anaerolineae bacterium | reverse complement strand
ACCCTGGCCCGTCGCCAGCATCACGAGCACCAGCAGAACTGCACTGTCAGCACTATTATGCCACAGACGATGGGACCCGTAAAAGATCTAGGTGGCCCTTTAGCCTTCTCCTAGCCTAACTTTTGTGCAACCAGAGGCCAAACTGCTAAAACTGGCCAAAACATGAACTTTCTGCGAAAGGCAGTGGAAGTTGTACCGACCAGTGCCTTTCTAGCTCAAGTGACCGACCAGCAAAGATGCTGGCGGCCGTGAACCTTAACAAACAACCCTGTTCCTGCCAGTGGACCCACGCCGACGTGTGTGCGCCGACCTTGACCTGCTCTTTCACCTTCGGCTGTGTCGTGTCTTGCCAGCCCGACGGGAGCTGCGGGCACTGCGTCGCCAGCCAATGCGCTGCCCAGCGCACAAAGTTTGCGGCAAAGACCGCAAACTGCTCCTGCAGATACAGGCCAGGCGCTGACCGGACTTTCAGGTGGTGCATCTCGAACACGCCCTTTCCCTCTTTGATCCCAGCCTCGATTGTCTGACGCGCGTTGTAGCACCCGAACCAAGCGGGCAAGTCGGCGGTAACAGGATCGGTGCCGAAGTGAAGGAGCGTAGCATGCTTCTGTTTGTCACCGACCTGGAAGCGCTCCAACGCCACATCGAGCGGGTACGGAAAATCATGCAGGACTTCGGCCTTCCAGGCGATCATCTCTGCATTCTTGCCCACCCGAGTCCAGTCACTGCGTCCGGCTGCCCGACGCTTGAGTCGAGGTGTGAGCCAGTCGGCGTACGGTTTGGTGTACACTTCATAGCCCATTTCGATCAACAGTGCCACATTCTCCCTCACGCCAAACCCTGCATCCAGCCGAAAATCGGCCTGGATCGGGCATCGGTTCGCACGATTGTCTGCCTCGAACTGCTCTAGTCGTCGCTGCAGTTGCGATTCTCGAACCTGCGAGACGGCGAGCTGTCCTTTGCGGCGAGCAAGTTGGTCCTTGAGCTTGGGCGCCTTCTTCGCCAGCCGTGCTTGCCGTCGTTCCAGCACGCCCAACTTGTGCCGCGCTCGGCCCAACTTGCTGTATGGTCGTTCCGGCCGCTGTTTCTCTCGATATTCCGCCGTGAGCTCCGAGACGAGAACGCGCTGTTGATCAATCTGCTGCCGGGTTTCGGCCTCTTGGGCTTGCACGACGGTCAATTCTGACTCGATCGCCTGCACTTGCGCTTCTCGGTCCTTGCACTCCCGGCTTGCACGTTGCAGCCTGCCCCGGAGTAGGTCCGTCCGGCGCAAAGGGCGCAGACCGATTTTGGCTTCTGCAGCCAGGACCATGGCTTCAGCCTCAGTACACGACGCCGTGTTGCCGGGATGGGGCACGACCGACAGCCACAAGCGGCCATAGGTAGGGCTGTGCACGCTGACCATCGCTGCCTGATAACCGAGCCGAATGGCGTCGTCCATATGACCATAACCCGTATTCGGGTAGGTGGTGCTGCTGTTGGACACGGGACGGCCAGTCAGATCACCATCAAAGGTCAGTCGTCCGGAGCGCTGCAAGGCTTTCATGACCTCTCCATCCAGGATGAGCTTGGTGATCTTGTGTAGCACGCCAGCCACTTGCTCGGCCTCTTCTTGGGAAAGCGTCGTGAGCGTGCGGCTGACACCGCTGTAGTCGGCCCAAGCTGTTTGGAGCCAGGCTTTGGCCACCGCCTGATCCTGGTCAATCGGGTGCGCGGACCGGCTCAGATCCTTGAGATACTCGAGTCCGGCGAGAATGGCGACGAAGAATTCCAGGATCTTGGTCTGCGGCCGATGCGTGACCGTCTTTTGGTGCAAGGGCACGTTCTCGATCTCTTGGATCAGGCCGATGCATTGGGCAAACTCGCCCCAGGCCACGAGCATGGCATGATGTGTGAGTTCATTGATCTCGTTGTCGCTCACAGCAGTCCTCCGGACAAGGCTGCCGAGAGTGTAGCGGAACAGGGTTCAGTTGTAAAAGTTCAGGTTTATGCCAAAAAAAGCGATTCGGCTTCTGGTTGCACAAAACTTACGCTAGGATCACTGGGCCGACCTCCGGCGGTGCTCGGCCTCATGGCGGAGCCGGCGGGCATACTCCAAGCTATTACCAATATCGTCGCGATCAGCCCACAAACCCACAACCCTCGATTCCAGGAGATCTCGAGCTATCAGCTCGCGGTTGCCAGATTCTGCTCGTGCCCGGCTATCCCGCTCTTTCAGATAGCCAATAAAGTCCAGGACTTCGGGCCAACGACTCGGTTCCAATTCCGACAACTCCTCAAGAACCTGCTTCTCGGTAACACTGTCTACAGACATTTGTCGCTCCTCAATCTGATCATCGACATACCCGCAATCGATACCATGCCCTTTCGACAATTATAGCACAAAGACACACGGAAGCAAAGACAGAAACCAATCCCTCAACGCTGCAAGAGTGTCGGGATCCGGGGCATGTGCCCCAGATCCCTGATAGCCGATACCCGATTCCCCGCTCCCTACTAACCCCGCCAGCCGCGCGTACTCCTCCTCAATCACGCTCTCATCCAGCTTCTTGAACAGCGGCGCCGGCTCCCGCAGCGCCTGCCCCGCCGGCAGCTCGCTCTTGGCCCAGGTACCGACCGCCCCGCTGTGATCGTAAGTCAGCGCCTCGTGGGTGCGGGTCTCCTCCTGATACTCGACCACCTGCTGCGTGCCAAAGAGCTGCCCCTCGTACCCCAGGTACTCGTGCAGCTTCTGCGCCGTGTGGAGCAGGACCGGCGCCAGGATCGTCTTCAGGTTGTCGACGGCGCGCAGGATGACATAGACGCTCGTCGCCGCCGCCTGCCGGTCCTCCTTGATCTGGAACCACGGCGCCTTGCGGTCCAGGTAGCCGTTCGCCTCCCGGGCCAGCCCCATGGCCTCGCCCAGCGCGGCGCGGAACTTGCACGCCGCGTATAGCTCGCCCACCGTCTCGAAGCCGGCCTCCACCTTCTCCAGGAGCGCCCGGTCCTCGGCGTCGAGCTCGCCCGGTTCGGGCACGCAGCCGTCAAAGCGTTTGTAGGCGAACGACAGCATGCGGTTGGCCAGGTTCCCCCACGTGGCGACCAACTCGTTGTTGTTCCGCTCGACGAAATCCTCCCACGAGAATTCG
>JBFYTF010000483.1:0-9601 GCA_041300865.1 Anaerolineae bacterium | reverse complement strand
TTGCTGAGGGACTACCCATGAGCACCCTGACCATCCGCTTGCCGGACGACACGACCGCTCGTCTCAAGACCCTGGCCCACCACCGGGGACTGAGCATGAACAAGCTTATCGAAGAATTGAGCGCCCAAGCCCTGGCCGCCTGGGACACGGAAAACCACTTCCGCACCCTGGCCGCCAGCGGAGATGTCACCCAGGCCCTGGCCATCCTCGACCGCCTAGATGCTGCGGACCGGCAGACCCCCTAAGCCAGCCTCGACCGCCAGAACCCCGCCACCGGCCGTCCGGAGCAACCGCCCCGGACCGCGCCCGTCAAACCGTGGCAGCCGCGGGATGCCCAAGCCTGGCCGTGGTCTGCCAACCTCCAAGCCCTGATCACCCCGATCACCCTGGGCAACAGCCAGGGCCTGGAGGTGGCACTCCTCGCCACAGGCCGGACGCCGGGTGTCGGGCACCTCACGGCGGTTGGCTTGGGTGGCTCCCTCCCCTCACGCCACCCCCTGGTAATACAGATTCTGCGGATGCCTTGCCTCGGCGAAGAAGGACCAGCGTTCCGCCAGCAGGCCCAGGTACTGGACGGCCCAGGCGACGAGGGGCAGCAGGCGCGACTCCAGGCCATGGCCGATCAGGAGGAGGATGACGGGCACCGGGAAGACCAGCAGCAGAAACAGGGCCCGGACGCGGCGCAGGGTGGCCGGGGAGCGGCCATGGCGGAACTCCCGGGTGTTGAAGCTGCCGCCGGTGGTGCCCTGGGCGAGAGGTAATCGCCATGACCGCAGAAATCGACCTCCTCAACATCGGCGACACCTGCAAACGTGCCGCCCTCCCCTACAGCCAGACCCTCCAGGCTATGAACCGCGACCCTGAGTTCCCAAAACCAATCGTCCAGCAGGGTAAAGCCAAACGCTGGCAGGCCAAGGATATCGACCTCTGGGCGAGCAAGTACAAGGAGAAGTCTGTGCTTTAAGACCCCCCATGTATGAGGTAGGGTCCCATCAGATACCGGGGGGCGGGATAGCCCCCCTGTCCCTCTGGGGGGTCTTAGGTCCGCGGAAAAGAGCGTGGCATCCTCATGCTCCGCCTCGGCTAATCGGCATGGCGGTTGCGCTTGCCTCTGGCCACGGCGGCTCCAGGACTGCGCCCCTGCGCCACGCTGACCAGACGCCCGCCCCTATGCCTAGCGGGTACTAGCAGCCTGCGCTGCGCTCTCCATGACCGGCAGCGTGTGGGAGAGAAGTCGCGAACCCGTCAACCTGCATCGGCCGAGTCGGGTCACGCTTCCTCCGCAGCCATCATCCAGACTGCATCCCCGGAGACTTACGCACTGCCGGCCATCTCCGGACGTCCTGACCGCCGGTCCTGGCGGCCAACCGATGAAGGTGGCGGTCTTGCGGCTTATTCCGTTGGCAATGAGTCAGATTCCACGGGTGCGCACGCGCCCTTCACGTACTCATACCCTGGCCAGGGAAAGGAAAACTGGTTTTTCTCGAAATTCCATGTGAACCGTTCAATCGTCGACATGACCGTCTTTTTATCGCCATCATCGCAGGAGCCATCGGTCCCGACGAAAGGGCCCTTATTGACGGTACACTGGCAGCTCAATGGTCGGTCGGAATTATCCACAACTTCACAGGGAGAGGTCATGCAATCCGCCCATGGTCCCTTATTATCATCTACGCACTCTACCGGCTTCCAATTCTCGCACCAGCCCCGGTAGGAATAGGTGGAAATCCACTGATCGTCTTGCAGCAGATCCTTGATGGCCTGACACACGGGTGCTTCGTCCAATGCACAAGGATGGGCGGTGGTGCAACGACGCTGAGTCTCCTCCTTGATCGGGGCGCCGCCAAATGCGGCGTTTTTTATGTTGCTTGTCGCAACGACATGTTGCTCATTGACCTGCCAGCAGGCGCAATCGGCGAACCCAAAGACCTGGTTGTACACACAGTCGGTAGCAAGGCTGCACAGTGCATGCCAGCCCGAACACTCAACAGCTTCCTGTGGTCTGGGTTTATTGTTCTTGTGCTCACTCGGTGGTTTCGACCCAGCCGTCGCACCGTAAGCCAAAGCGACCGCGGCGATAGAATAACAGGCGATGCTCGCGATTTTCATCTGCTAATTCTCTGCTTGATAATTAACTGCTTGAGCGTTGAAACCAGGGCGTTTTCAGACCGAGTCGGCGGGACGTGCCTCAGGCGGGAATTGGCTCTATCCGAAACGTCCCGACGCTGCCGTACACCCGCCGCAAAGGTATCATCGCGCTCCTTCAGCGCGGGAGCAACTGCCGTTTGACCTGCCAAGTCGTCAGGTAGGACACGCCGGGGGGACGCTTGAGCTCCAGCACGGAGAGCCCCTTCGTCTGGTGGGTGAGAAGGAGCATTGCCAGAATCCAATAGATGGGCCGGGGCTGCGCTGCGCCAGACCCGGCGCCATCCGTTTGGGCTCTAACGGGGAGCAGGCCCCTAACGAGTCGCCATGACCGAGGTGGTCCTTGCGCGAGCTCCTCGGAACGTTACGGGTCTTCTCATGTGCCGTTCCTGGCTTGTGGCAGTAGCAGCCTCTCAGGGAGTGTCGGTAGGGGAAGTGCTACACGACGGGCCGATTCCGGTGAGGTTACCCACGTTACCGGGACCATGGACCTGGTAGGGGATCGTGTGATCGTTGTTGGAGTTGATGCCGAGCTGGCCGTCGTAGCCCCGGCCCCACGCCCAAACCGTACCGTCGTCCCTGAGCGCCAGACTATAGTATTCGCCGGCCGCCACATCGATAATTCCGGTCAGGTAATCAGACCCGTGAACCTGGTGGGGGAACGTCTGACCGTCGTTGGAGTAGATACCCAGCTGGCCGTAGAAGTTGCCGCCCCAGGCATAGACGGTGCCGTCGTTCTTGAGAGCCAGCGTGTGGTGCTGGCCGGCAGTGACATCCACAACGTCGGTGAGGTAACCGACGTTATCGAGCCCGTGAACCTGGTAGGGGATCGTGTGATCGTCCTTGGTATGGATACCGAGCTGGCCGTACCCCCCCTCGCCCCACGCCCAAAGGGTGCCGTCGCCCCTTAGCGCCAGACTGAAGTTCGCGCCCGCCGCCACCTTGATAATGCCGAAGAGGTAACCAACGTCGCCCGGCCCATGGACCTGATAGGGGACCGTGTGATCGTCCTTGGTATGGATACCGAGCTGGCCGTGCCCGCCAGCACCCCAGGCATAGACGGTGCCGTCGCGCTTGAGAGCCAGACTGTGGTCGTCGCCTGCAGCCACGTCCACGACGTCGGTCAGGTACCCCACGTTACCGGGCCCGACAACCTGGTAGGGGACCGTGTGATCGTGGTCGGAGTGGATACCCAGCTGGCCGTGCCCCCCCTCGCCCCACGCCCACAAGGTACCGTCCTCCTTGACCGCCAGACTATGCATACTGCCCGCAGCCAGTTGCGTGATGCCGGTGAGATAATCCACGCCACCCGGCCCGGTGACCTGCTGGGGGGTGCACACCGTGTATGACTTGTCGTGGTTACCGAGTTGGCCCACCGTGTTGTCGCCCCAAGCATAGACAGTGCCGTCGCTCATGAGCGCCAGGCTGTGGGCGTTGCCGCCGACCACCTCGACGGCGCGACCCGGCAGCCGCTCTAGGAGTACCGGAACCCTTACTAAGGTCGGATTAGTACTCTGCGTCGGATCATCACTCGGCACCCCGCTCTGGCAAGCGCCATTGTCGCCCCAGGCATAGACTTCACCGTCGCACGTGAGCGCCAGGCTATGGCGGTGGCCCGCACCAATGGACTTATGTCCTGGCTCGACGCTGGCGAGGCCCGCCTCCGTGACCTGGAACTGTCCCCACTGCAGGTCGCTCAAGGTGGCGCCGGTAAACGTCCCCTTCATGTGGAGCCGGCCCGACTTGCTCGCGTGCGCGGAGCCGAGGAGGTAAAGATCTGCTGCCGTCACTGCCGTGTCGGTGTGGTACCAGAACAGGTAATTCGTCTCGGGCGACAGTCCAGCGGCGCCGAGGACGTAAGTCGGTGTCTTCTTTGCCGTGTTGACTATTACTCTGCCGGCGACCTCGTCGTTGTACATCACATCGAAGAAGCCGATCGGCGAGCGACACTGCCAAGCCTCCTTGTATATCTCCCGGCTCAGGTACATCACATCGAAGAAGCCGATCGGCGAGCGACCCTTCTGCGCTGCCGATACGGTAGCGATCGGCCCGCCGGCGGAGACGAGGAGCGCGTACGCGACGGTGAAAAATAGTGATATGAGCTTGTTCATGGGTTCACCTTACTCACGGGGTTTACAGTTTTCGCGGCCGTCCGCGGAGGGATGCTACGATCACGCCGCGAGCCGGTCCTTCCCAATCCATTATCCCTTTCGCGTATAAGTCTAGTCCGTGCGGGGGAAGTGACAAGCCCCGCGAAAGCCTCGGGCGTCCCTCTGGGGTCCTTCCATTATCGGTCGTCTGCGTTAGGTCGCCTTACCCGTGTCCGCTCCGGGGCGGTTCAGGCCCCGGCTGACCGGATGGCTGTTGGACGACTGCACAAATTTCCTGGCACCCGCGAGGTGGGTCGGTCGGACGTCCGGCTGTGGGTGGTGAGGGGATAGTCGCTCCGTCGGCAATCCGTATCTACTTTGGGCCGTGCATATCCAGCCGGTAGAGCTCACCGGGTGGCCGCGCTGGGGCTGGGTCGGGTCAATCAGCCGGTCCCACCATTTATAGATATATCAGAGCGGCCCTAAGCTGGGGGAGCCCACGTCAACACTCGGTCGGACCACGTCACCATGGGGCTTACGCCAAAGGAGGCGAATGGGGAGAGGCCTGAGGTTGGTCTGGGGCGTTCTGGGCTCGCTGAGCCTGTACTCGGTGCCGACGGCCTGGCAGAGCCGATCGAACTAATGGTTGCCGCCGGGCTCGCATGACACTTCACGCGCTACGCGCACGAGCAGCGGAAGGAGGAGCGGGAGGCGCTGGTGAAACGGGTGGGGTTTGGTCTGAGCCAGCGCCGGGGGCGCCGTGGGAGTGCAGGAGCCCCCCAGGGCATCTTAGGACGCCGATCCGTAAACCGGCTTGCGTGAGACACTTCGTTTCGGCGGGGTACGCTCCGCTAACCCGCCGTAAGCCACTTCCTTCCCAGGCTGGTTTGAATGGTTCGCGTCATGGTAAGTGGTCAACAATCCGCTACAACCACCGGGTGCGTTCGAATCGGCCAGTGATGGCAGCGTTGATCACTTCCCGGCGCGTGCCGAGCAAATTTCGTGGCCAGCCGGAGCCGGCCATGAGTCGCGCCACCTTGAAGCTGTCCGTCGCATAGACCATGGACTCGGCCTCCTGGGCATCCCGATCAACCATGCCCGGGCAGCAGGAATGAACCACCCTGGCACCACTCTGTTCGATCCGCTTCAGGTAGCCGGCCTTGTCCGCCGCGCTGTAGACGATGAAGTCCGTGTACACCCACAAGCGGCTTTTCACGGTCTTGCCGTCGAGCAAGTCCGCAAGCTCGCCCAACTCCGGCAGTGTCATGAAGGGGCAACCAATCACGGCGGCATCGATTTCCCGCCTGTCGGTTTGGTGGATGCTGTCGAATATGGCCCGCAGATCCTGCCGTCCGATGTGAATCCTCTCCACGTCGTTGGGGACATGGCCGCCGAAGGCCTCCTCCAGGGTGCGCGCCTCAGGTGTCACGCCCACGATGTGGATCATCGGGTAAGTCAAGGCGAGCGATACGCAGGCACAAAAGGCCTTGCCCTGGGCGTTGTTCATGCGCTGTAGGCCAGTTACGACAGGGACTCGATCCACGGCCCGCGAGCCTATGGCTGCGCCCAGGGCGACGAAATCGCCCACGTCCTCCAACTCCTCCGCCACGGCGGGGTCCAGTTCGAAGAGCATCTGGCCTCGGCGGTTCTTGTCCAGGTGCACACCGTATTCCGGCATGACACCGGTGATCGCCGCATACAGGACCATGTTTGCGGGGTCCCGGTTCACCCGGGCGCCGAGCATGATGTTTGAGTACGCGGCTTGATTTGACTCGCTCGTCGTGTGGATCTCGCCGAACCGGGGCGGCGTCATGTGCATGTAGGGTATGCACGATGGGATGATGATTGCGCCCATCAATCGGAGCGCGTCGTCTACGGGCTGCATGGCGGCCAGGACGTCTCGGGCAGGTGTCCTGACCTTGAAATGCCAGGGCATGCCCGGGTCATCGACCATCTCTTCAGCCATAAAGGTACTTTCCACGGTCGTGGGGACCACGAACCTCGCTCCCATGGCGGCAAATTTGTCGTAGGTGGGCCATGCGCCGACCGCGATTCCCTCGGTCTTCCAATCGGAAAAGAGGTGGGCCGACCGGATTGGCAGCATGCGGGTAGAGCCCAGGGACCATCCGAACTCAACGAGGCGCTCCATGGCGACCTGTTTGGCCGCGCCATGCTTACCATGCAACATCTCCTCCTCGCGCGGTGCGAGCCGGAGGTGATCCTTTTCCCACCTTTCCGGTGACGCCCATGGCCGGTGCTCGGCAGCGGCCGGCGCCGCCTCCCCAACCCTCCCGGGCCACGGCGGGAAAGACCTCGACAACGGCCTCGGCACCCGGCTCCGGGGCGATGATGCGCACGCGGTCACCGGTTCTGATCACCTGGCACGGGTCGTGGTCAAGGCCGTCCACTGCCGGAATGCGGGCATCCACCGCGCCTCCCGCGCTAATGGGGTGGACCCGGCGGCATATGAGCGCCAAGGGACCGGCCTTCGTCGTCAGGACCTTGAAAATCAATCCCCAGGCGCCGCCAGTGGAGAAGATGTCCGTGTCGTAGACGATGATCTTTCCCGCGTAAGACTGTCCCTGCAGGGGATGTCCGTCCATGCGGACGACGCCTTGAGAGTCAATGGCGTTGGCCAGGTGGCTTAATTTCGCCGAAGTGACCAGCGCTTCGCCCTCGACCTGGCCAGCAACGCGTGTGACACCTGTTAGCACGATGGTTTGGCCTGTGGACATAACAGTTCCTGATCGCGTCTGCTGGGGGGATGTATGGCTTAAGACAGGAGGCTAGCCCCCTGCGTCAGGATAGATATCGCCTCCCCCTGGGGAGTTTTGTGTGAGTCTGGGGCATCAGGGGAGCCGGCGCAGCGCGAGCCAGCCGGGTCCCTCACAAGGCGAGAACAGAGCAATGGCGACAACCTATTCCCCTGAATTCAAGGCCAGCATCATGGCCAAGATGCTGCCACCGAACAACGTCCCCGTGCCGCCGCTGATGGCGGAGACGAACATCCCGAAGGACACTCTCTACGCTTGGCGTGCCAAGGCCCGCCAGGACGCCCTGGGGGCGGCGGTGAGTGGCGCAACGAGCCAAGGACTGAGCAGCGAGGAGAAATTCGCGGTGGTCGTGGAGAGCAGCGCGAGCACATCAACGCGATGATCGAGGAGGCCTGTCACGCCGGCGCGCGTCTGGCGTCGGCCTGCGCGGTGGTGGGCATCTCCGCGCGCACCCTGCAGCGCTGGCGCGATGAGGCGGGCATCCGCGAGGACGCCCGCGCCGCCGCGGCACAGGAGCGCATTCCCGCCAACCGTCTCAGTGACGCCGAGCGCGAGGAGATTCTCAGCGTGGTCAACCAGCCCGCATTCGCCCCTTGGCCACCGAGCCAGATTGTCCCGGCACTGGCCGATCAAGGCCGCTATCTCGCCTCGGAATCGAGCTTCTACCGCGCGCTCCGTGAGCACGATCAGCTCAAGGCGCGGGGCAAGAGCCGTGCTCCTGGCCATCAGCACCCACAGCCCTTCGTGGCCACAGCGCCCCATCAGGTCTGGAGCTGGGACATCACCTATCTGGCGACGACCGTCAAAGGCGTCTTCTTCTTTCTGTACCTGATCATGGATGTCTTCAGCCGCAAGATCATCGGCTGGGAAATCAACGCCAGCGAGAGCGCCGAGCAGGCTTCCAGCGTCTTGCACAAAGCCTATCTGCGCGAAGGTATTGCGGCCAAGGATCTGGTCCTGCACTCCGACAACGGCGCTCCCATGAAGGGCGCGACCATGCTCGCCACACGCCCACGCCTGGGGGTGGTGCCCTCGCTTAGCCGACCCTCGGTGAGCGACGACAACCCCTACACGGAGGCGCTGTTCAAGACCCTCAAGTACTGCCCGCCATTCCCGACCAAGCCCTTCGAGCGCCTCGAAGAGGCCCGCAGTGGGTTCAGCGCTTCGCGCACTGGTACAACGAGCAGCATCTGCACCGTGCCCTGAAGTTCGTCACCCCGGGACAACGACACCGCGGCGAGGACCAGGCGATCCTGCAACACCGCGCGCAGCTCTACGCCGCCGCCAGAGTCCAACACCCTGAGCGTTGGGGCGGATCAACGCGCAACTGGACCCCCGAATCCACCGTCCTGCTCAACCCAGGGCGCCTACCGAAAACCAAGGAGAACGACACGCAAAAGGCAGCCTGATTTTGCGACATCTTCCTTGACAACGACCGCCCTGGTACCGTCCGGGGGTGACCTCGAACTCCATCAGGATACCAATCTGGTTTACCAGGTCCTGGAGGGCGCGATTGTATTGGTCCCCCGCATTGCGCAAACACTCCTCGACAAAGTCACGGATACGCCCCGGCTCAGACATTTCTCTGGCCAGATGCCGGCGGAAACGCGCACGGGCAGTATCTTCACCCGGCATGTCATCGAGTTTTCCGGTGAGGTCCAGGATTTCCGTCAAGGTCATGCTCATGCTTGGCTTCGCTCCAGGTTCAACGCCAGCAACCGCGCCAGAATCACCTCGTCGGGCATTTCGGGGGTGTAATCGCCCCAGCCATAGGCCGCCGCTACCGCCGCATCGAGGGTATTGCTGCCCTCAAGCGCCAATCCCCCACCCGTCTGTTAAGGCAGGTCAGGTGGTGGTCTCTCTGAAGGGCTCAAAGAAGGTCGGATCAAGTTCGTAACTGGCCACCGGCTTCAGGCCCAGCTGATAAGTCACAAACAGATCAATCAGTTTCTGCCCATCGACCAGTTCAATCGGTGGGACCCCATCGCGGCTGGCCTCCCGTTGGGCGTCCGCC
Organism: Anaerolineae bacterium; assembly: GCA_041300865.1. Lineage (GTDB taxonomy): Bacteria > Chloroflexota > Anaerolineae > JAAYZQ01 > JAAYZQ01 > JAAYZQ01. The sequence continues at coordinate 578 of JBFYTF010000483.1, read as the reverse complement.
GTAAAGGTGCCCGTGGTCAGGATGATCCCCTTATCGGCTCGCCCCTGCATGGCGCCACGGAAGTCGCGGACCTGGGACGATGACACCGCGTTCTGATAGCGTTTGCACTGAAACAGCACCTTGAAACTGACCAAGGGATTGACTTGCAGGGTGCCATAGCCATCAATACCGCCATCGCCCGAGCGTCCAGTGACGGCGACCTGGACAAAACCCGCCTCGCGCAACAGGCGCTGCGACAGGCGCTCAAACCCGGCGGGCGGGAGCTTCAACAGCAAGGCCAGCAGTTGCTCACGATACCCCGCCGTGGGAGAGACATCATTCTCCGGCGGTGCGGTATCTACCGTGGGTGGTTCTTCCTTGCTCCGTTTGCGCTCATCGGCGAAGACCTTCGACCATTTCTGAAACAGGTCCCGCGCTGCGGTGGGGGTCAGGTGCGCGGCCTGGCCCTTTTCGGTCAGGTTCCAGATACCCCGTTGGGAAGCGCCCAGGAGTCCTTCGCGGTACAGGTAAAACCTGGCCCAGGCCACCCGGTTAGCCAACCGCGGCACACCGGAAGGCGTCACCTCATTCTGCACCTC
>JBFYTF010000477.1:0-4050 GCA_041300865.1 Anaerolineae bacterium | reverse complement strand
CCGCCGCCGACCCCCTTTCCTCCGGGGCCGGCCACCAAGCTGGGCCTCTTTGTCAGCTGGTTCCATCCGCAGATCATGGAGCTAGTGGCCACCGGCAACGTCGCCTTGATCAAGACCTTGGAGCTCGACCCCAGCTTTCTGGCCGAGGTGCGGGCTAGGTCGCCGCAGACCATCATCGTCGGCCGGGCTTTGCTGGACCAGGTGGACCTGGCCCGCGCCGACCCCCTGTCCGAAGCCCGCCGCGCCGCCGAGGCAACCCTGGACCTGGCCATGGACGATAGGCGCAGGGGCTTGGTCGACGCCTGGGAGGGCTTTAACGAGCCGGTGCCCGGCAACAAGGATGAGATGCAAAGGCTGGCGGTGCTGGAAAAGGAGCGCGTGCGCCTGCTGGCCGAGCAGGGCCATCGGGCCGTAGTCGGCAACTTTGGCACCGGGCATCCACCGCTGGAGTGGTGGCCCGCGTTCCGTCCCGCCCTGGAAGCTGCCCAGGCCCAGGGCGGTTATCTGGGCCTGCACGAGTACTCCGCGCCCACCATCTGGTACCAGACCAACCGCGAGCCCCTGGACTTTCGCGTCGATCCCTCCGACGAGGGTTGGCTCACCCTCCGCTACCGCAAAGTCTACCGCCAGTACCTGCAGCCCTGGGGCCTGGAGCTGCCGCTGCTCCTCACCGAGTGCGGCGTAGACGGCCTGGTGCAGGACCGGCCGGGACCGCTAGGCGCCAAGGGTTGGAAGGACTTTGCCCGCTACTGGGCCAGGCTGGGGATGGGCTGGGACACGGCCGGCAATTACGTCGAGCAATTGGCCTGGTACGACAGCCAGCTCCAGCTCGACGGCTACGTCAAAGGCGCCTCCATCTTTGTCATGACCGGCTCTCGGCAGTGGGAGACCTACCAGCTCCTGGGTCCGGCAGCCGGCATCCTGGAGCAGTACCTGTCTGTGCATCCTCCGCGCTAATGCGCCGTGTTTGAGCTCCAGGGCGCCGCGCGGCCAATTGACAGGCGGTGCGAAACCTGGTAAGATAACTCCTGGCAGCCACGGCCGGGCCTCAGGTCCGAGGGCGAGACCCGCGGTGCCTTCCCATCCTGGCAGACCAAGTTGGCAGTGGCCGGAGGTTACAGCTTGTCACAGCACGACGAAGGGACGAATCCTGGTCCCAAGGCGCCGCCGCCCGGCAGCGAGCCGGTGTGGACCTATCGCGGGTACCAACTGCGGGCCAGCGACTTTACGACGGCGATGGTGCACCTCTTCCGCGCCGAGGTCCAGCGCGCGAACGTCTGGCGCCAGAGGATAGACACGACGACGAACTGGGCGGTCATCACCACGGGCGCTGCCATCTCTTTTGCATTCGCCCGAACAACGGTGGAGGACCACCGCGTCATTATCCTCAACGTGCTGCTGGTGACCCTCTTCCTGTACATCGAAGCCCGGCGGGACCGGTACTACGAGTTGTGGAGCTACCGCGTGCGCCTCATGGAGACCGACTTTTTTGCCACCATGTTGGTGCCGCCGTTCCATCCCGCCGCCGATTGGGCCGAAAGCCTCGCCGAGAACCTGCTGCATCCCGAGCTGCCCATCTCGTACTGGGAAGCGCTGGGCCGGCGTTTCCGGCGTAACTATTTCTGGATCTTTATCATCCTGGGCCTCGCCTGGTTGGGCAAAGTGTGGCTGCACCCCACCGTCGCGATCTCCAGCGCCGAGTTCCTTGCGCGGGCCAGCATCGGCACCGTGCCCGGCTGGGCCGTCCTGACCGGCGGGTTGGTCTTTAACGTTGCCCTGATCCTCGTCGGCCTGTTGACCATTGGCCTGCAGCAGGCGGCGGGCGAGGTCCTGCCGCGCTATCCGGTCTTGCCCTTGCCGGCCGCCCTCAGCCGTGGGCCGGCTGCCAGGCGGGGCGTGCGAACCTGGCGAGCCTGGTTCCGCCCCAGCCGCCAGCGGCAGCAGCTGCTGGCCTTTATTGTCACCGACCAGACAGAGCCCGTGTCGAATCAGATCCTGACCGAAATGAACCGCGGGGTCACGGCCCTGACGGGGTTGGGGATGTACACCCGGAAAGAGCACACCATCTTCATGTGCGCCCTGACCATGACGGAGGTGGCGCAGCTCAAAGACCTGGTCGCGACGGCCGACCCGAACGCGTTCATCATGATCTCCCCTGCGCAGGAGGTGCTGGGCAAGGGATTCGCACCCCTGGACGAAGAGGCATAGCTCACGGTCCGGCCAGCTCTACCTCGACCGGCAGGACCAGGTGGTCGCCCCGGGAGATACCGTCGGGCCCCGAAACGGGCAACCAGTCCGAACTGCCAAAGGGGTGAACGCTGATCGTCAAGTGATAGATGCCCGGCGCTCCTTCAGCCGGTACCGGCAGCAGGTGCCGCGCGGCGAGGGGCACACCCGGCTGCCAGCGGTCCGTCGTGTCGCGGCCGGCTGTGGGCGATCCGTCGGCGTACATCAGGAACCGCCCTTCGCCGTCGACCAGCTGCACGAGGGTCAGCAGGTCTTCCTCGACCGGCTGCACTGCCTCCCAATACAGGTCAAGGACGAGCTTTTCCCCGGGCTGCACCCGCTGCTCCTCGAGCTCAAACCCCAGCAACCGGATGCCGTTCCACTGCGCCTCCAGGGGAACAGCCCGCGCCAGTTGCGGTTCGGTGGCGGCGGCGGCTGGGGCGTGAACCGGTCCGATGTAACGCACGGGTGTGACGACGGCCAGGAGCAGCATGCCGGCCACCAGCACGCCCAACACAGGTCCACGCCCGCGCTCCCCGCCCCACCACGCCCAACCGGCGGCAATCACGAGCATCACCGTCGGCAGAATGGGAAAGATGAGCCGCCCCTGGTCGGTGCCCAACACCGTCGCCGTCCACTGCAGGAGCGAAGCCAGGGTGCCGGCCGCGTGCAGGGCGAGGAGGATCAGCGTCCGGCGGGTGCCGGCCGCGAGACGGGCCCAGCGGCGCACCAGCCACACGCCGAAACCGGCAGCGCCCCCCACGCACACCAGGCCCAGGATCCAGTACACGATCTCGTCAAAGGCGATGCCGATCCAACCCAGCCAAAAGGAGCGAAAGACGCCTCTGAACAGCCAGGCCAGCACCTCCGGGGTGAGGCCTCCCTCGCGGCGGGCGTTGGTCTCCAGCACAAAGGCCCAGCCCAGGGGATCGCCGTGCAGCGCCCAATTGCGGGCAAAGTACCAACCGGCCACCACCGCCGCGGCGCCGAAGCAGAGGAGGAGGCCCAGGGCCGCGCTGCGCAAGGCCTGCCCGCGAGCATGAGCGTCTTGTCTCGTCCCTTGGCCCTCGCTCCCCGCCGCCTGCCGCCCGGCCCCCGCGAACGCCGCTAGCAAGATTGCCAGGCCGGCTACCGGCGCCAGGACCGCCAGGTTGGCCTTGCTCAGCAGTCCCAGGCCCAGGAGCAGGCCCAGGAGCAGGGCACGTTTCCACCCGAGCCGCGTATCGTGCAACAGAGCCGCGACCTGCCACAGGATGAGGGCGGAGAAGGCGGTGGCGGCATTGTCGTTGTTCAGCACCGCCGACAGAAACAGAAACTGGGGGTTGAACGCCGTCAGGCCGGCCATGGCCAGGCCAATCGCCGGGATCTCGGGAAAGACAATGCGCCCCAGGCGGTAGACCGCCCAGATGGTCACGGCGCCCAGCGCGATGGACAGCAGCCGTGCCAGATGCCAGGCCGCGGCCCAGCCGCGGTACGGCCAGGACTCGGCGGCGGTGTGCAGCAGCAGGTTCTTGGGCGAGCGCGGGTCGGCCACGTCGTAGTAGGCGTTGTGGCGCACGGCAAAGGGTGCCTCGGGGTCGTCTTCGATCCAGAAGGTCAGGGCGGCTGCGGCGGCATAGTAGAGGGGCGGCTGAAAGGCCTCGTGCTCCTCCGTCGTGTCCGGCAGCCGGCCATGTTGGGCCAGGTAGCGGACGTAGGTGAAATGCGGCACCTCGTCGGGCGCCTCACCCAGGGGAATGGTCTGGCTGTACCACGCGGCCAGGACCACGTAGCACAGCAGGATGAGCGCCAGCAGCCGGCGCGGCCGGCGGCTTGCCGTGGTCA
>JBFYTF010000451.1:0-2888 GCA_041300865.1 Anaerolineae bacterium | reverse complement strand
GACTGTGGCCGGACAGCCACTCGGGGGGCGGCTGCACCGGGCAATGGCGCATGACCAAATTGCGCAATGCGGTCATGAGTTTGAGGGTGGTGGGTAGGGAGAGCCGGTGGCCGGACAGGCGCAGAACCACGAGGTTGGGGTCAAAGACCGTGCCGGGGCTTGTTGCGGTCGCCGCGGTGTCCGGCTTGCCGTACCCCTGCCAGCGGCCTGGCTCTGGACGGAACAGTTTCGGATCCAACGCGGGCACGGGGGCGCCCTCGGGGAACTCTTGGGTCATGACATCCTCCTGACGCGCCTGTTCGGCCTTGAGGGCCTTCTTGGCCGGTCCGGTGGTGGCCTTGATGCGCCTTTTCAGGTCCTCAACGCCCCCGTACAGATCGGCCCAGCGGATGGCCTGCTCGCGACCGCAACGTGCGGTCAGGTAAGCGAGGCGGCCCTGGCTCGGGACCCGCAGGCGCAGACCGGCGAAGGTCTCGCGCGGGACCCAGGTGGGTGTTTGTCCGGCCTCGTCGATCCAGGCCCACACCAGCGAGGCAGAGTGTCCGACATGGGTGACCTTGCGGCAGAGGTCGGCAAGGGCGGCACGCTGCTCAGTTGTCGGATCGGCGTCCGGCCAGACCAAATGGGCGATGGGATGATGAGGGATGGCCAGGGGGAAGCTGCGCGGTTGCCGCGAGCGAAACTCCGGCAACTGGCTCAGGCCAGCGTCCTTGAGGGCGCCGAGGCTCGGATTCGCCGCCTGAGCCAGTTCCGCAATCTTCTTCTTTCCGGACATCCCTGGGTCGTTGACCGGAACGAAGTGAGTGACCACCCGGCGTTCTTCCCGCTCGGAGGCGACCAACCCAGGGGGCGGCAGGCACTCAAGCCACTCCAGGACCGCCCGTTCCGCGGCCTTGTCGCCGTCGTCGGTCTCGAAGTAGGCCGCCGCCAGGGCCATGAAGACCCGGTCGGGGTGGGGCGGCCACTCGGCGGTCTCCTTCTTGGCCCCGTCCGCCGCCGCCACCGCCCAGCCATTGAGGTAGTGCAGGGCGAGGGCGAGCATCAGTCCTCTCCCGTGGTCTGGGCCGCCAGGTGCTGGCTACGCCGCACGAGTTCGACCAAGTCGTTGGAGGGACTGAGGTCGATGATCCCTTCCCAGGGCAGACTGGCGTTGGTTGCCGCCTCGATGGCCGACTTGAGCAGGGCGCGGGCCTCGGTCCCCGTCAAACTGAACCTGGTTGGCTCGGCACCGGGTTGGTCCAGCAGTTCCCAGACGAAGGGGCCGGTGGGGAACAACTGGCAGCGGGAGCGCAGGTCGGCGCCCTGCTCGCGGGCCAGGGTGGCGGCGGCTAGGCCGATGGCGGCGAGCACGGTTCGGGCGGCGAGGTTGGCCGCCGTCTGCTCCTCGGGTACCTTGTTCATGAGGGGGAAACGCAGCCGGCGCAGGGTCGGCAGGGAGATGATGGTTGTTTGCAGGGCGTGGGTGAGGGTGTACCCACCAGGGAAGAACTGGTTGGTCTTATTGTCACGCAACGAAGGTGTTACGTTTCCGTGGTTGATCTTCGATGGTTTGCCTTCGTCCTGATCCTTCTTTTCATCGTAGATGACGTGCTTTCCGTCTTTTGTCAATCCGTAAAGCACCAGCTTGCCGCCCTGCGTTAGGGCCTTTTCCTTGTCGATCGTCCAATCGCCGTCGACAGTGCGGAAGACTGGACCGGCACTTTTCAGAATCTGGAGAGGATCGATTCTGCTCGATGGCTTGTGGCCTTCTTGTGCTCCATATCCGACGATCTCGGATACCAGTGCCCGCTGGAACTTGGCCCCAAGTCCTCCGCGGGGCCCGGTAGAGTCCCAAAGCCCAAACACCAAGGCAGTTGGGCAGAGCCCGAAGAGACCGGTCGCGTTGCGGATGTCGGCGTGGTCCAGGGCCTGGCCCCTGGCAGATGCTCGAAACGGCACCTTCTTGCCCTCCTCCAGAATCAGGCTATCGCGGAAGATGGCATCGGCGACCCGATGGGGCGCCTCCAGGCTGGTCACCCTGATGGGCTTGGGTACACCCGTGAAGGCGACCCGCAGCAGCGGCAGTTGCGGGCCGTCGGCCTCCTCCACGGCGTCCAAGAGGGCCAACTCCATGCGGTTGGCCTGGGACTGGACCGAGTCAATCAGAACGCAGTCGATCACCTCGCCGGTCTTCGGATCGACGCGCTGCTCGGTGGCGTATTTGCCACCCTCGTAGGTCGGTGGGAAAACTTTGTCGCCAGGGCCGCCGACGGGTTGGTACTGGGTGAGGCAGCGGAAGGCGGCGGCTGTGCCGGCTACAGCAGTTCTCAGGGTCTTAAGGTCAAGGCTCATCGCGGTCTCTCCTTTGTGAATGTTCCGGTCTGCAACGAGGCCCCGGCCCACGGGCGCCGGGGAAAATTTCTTAGCAGAGCAAACGACTCCGCCGACAGCCAATTCTTCAATGGGGCCTGCAACGCGCGGGGAGTGTAACGAGCCACGAGCCCTGTCGCCTTGCGGTCAAGTTGGCTGGCAACTACACCTTCGCCCACGGACATCATAAAATCAACGTCTACGACGGAATCCAATGAACGATATTGTCGACATCCCTGCCTGCTTTCGCGCGATCTCAAAGGGGGACCCACGCATGATGACTACCCTTGTCGTCGGTATCGGCTTCCTCGCGGTCTTGGTCGGTCTGCTCCTGCTCGCTGCCATGCACCTCTGGCGGTAGCCGCGGTTTGTCTCTCTCCGGGCCTGGGCGTCGCGGGCCGCGACGGGTCCTCACGCAGGACGGGGCATCCGCCCCGTCCGGAATGTTTCGACGTTGCCGCAAAGCCAACAGAAACCCACAGGCCCCAAAGGTTCGGGGCGGGCTCGCAAACCCCGCGCCGCTCAGAGGGTTGCCATCC
>JBFYTF010000450.1:0-4341 GCA_041300865.1 Anaerolineae bacterium | reverse complement strand
GGCCGGCGACCAGTTCCGCGGGCGCCACCAGGGTGGCGGCGGAACCGTGGCCCTCGGCATGGCTGGAGGTAAAGCCACCCACCAGGTCCGGCCGGGAGAGCAGCAGGTCCTCGACGAGTTGCGCGACGTCCGTGGGCATGGCGAGGGAGAGCAAGACGTCAGGCATGGGCATTCTCGGCGAAGGCGACGTTGGGTTTGACCCCAAAGCGGCGGAACAGGATGGGCAGCAAGACCAGGGTCAGGGCGGTCGAGGAGACCAGGCCGCCGATGACGACGATGGCGAGGGGGCGCTGGACCTCCGAGCCTGGTCCGGTGGCGAAGAGCATGGGTACCAGGCCGAAGGCGGCGATGTTGGCGGTCATCAGCACCGGTCGCAGGCGGCGGCGGGCGCCCTCGACGACCACCTCGGCCACCGGCAGGCCCCGGGCCAGCAACTGATTGAAGTAGGTGACCATGACCACGCCGTTCAGCACCGCGATGCCGAGCAGGGCGATAAAGCCCACCGAGGCCGGCACCGACAGGTATTCCCCGGCGATGAAGAGGCCGAAGATGCCGCCGATCATGGCCAGGGGGATGTTGGATAGGACCAGCAAGGCCTGGCGCACCGAGCGGAAGGTCGAGAAGAGGAGGAAGAAGATCAGGGCCAGGGCCACGGGCACCACGACCATCAGCCGGGCCGCCGCCCGCTGCTGGTTCTCGAACTGGCCCCCCCAGGCCAGCCGGTAGCCTTCCGGCAGGGGCACGTCCCGGGCCACCGCCGCCTTGGCGTCCTCGACGAAACCCACCAGATCGCGGTCGCGCACGTTCGACTGCACCACCACATAGCGCTGGGCATTTTCCCGGTCCACCTTGACCGGGCCATCGATCCGGTCGATGCGCGCGACGCTGGTCAGTGGCACGCTGCCGCCATCGGGCAGGCTCAGGCGTAGCGCCTCGAAGTCGGCGGGCGTGGCGCGCAACTGTTCGGGCCCACGCAGGATCAGGGGGATGCGTCGCCCCTGTTCGATGACGGTGCCAACATCGCGTCCTTCCAGCAGGGCCTTGAGATCGTTCTGAACATCATCCACGTTAAGCCCGAATCGCCCGGCCGCCAGCCGGTCGATCTCGATCTTCATGTATTGGACGCCATTGTTCTGCAGGGTGAAGGTGTCCTCGGCGCCCGGTACCTGCTTGACCCGGGCCTCGACCTCGGCGGCCAGCCGGTTCAAGGTGTCCAGATCGGGGCCATAGATCTTGATCGCCAGGTCACCCCGCACGCCGGTCAACATCTCGGAGACGCGCATGTCGATGGGTTGGGTGAAGGAGAAGCCCACGCCGGGAAAATCGGCCATGACGGCGCGCAACTGGTCGGCCAGCCAGGCCGGATCCGGGTTACGCCAGGTGTCGCGCGGCTGCAGCACCATAAAGGTGTCGGTCTGGTTCAGGCCCATGGGGTCCAGGCCCAGTTCGTCGGAACCCGCGCGGGCGACGATGGCCTTGATCTCGGGTACCTGCGCCAGGATGGCCTCTTGTACCCGGGTGTCGATAACCAGGGTCTGGTCGAGATCGATGGAGGGCAGCTTTTCCAGTTGCATGATGAGATCGCCCTCATCCATGGTCGGCATGAAGCTCTTGCCGAGCAGCATGAAGACGCCGCCGCCCGCCATCAGGGCGAGGAGGGCGATGGCGACGAAGACCCGGCCGTGGGCGAGGGCGGTCGTCAGGACGCGATCGTAGAGCGCGGACAACTTGCGCACCAGCCAGGGCTCGTGATGCACCCCGCGCTGGATGAGATAGGAGGCCAGCACGGGCACCACGGTCAGGGACAGGACGAGGGAGGTGGCGAGGGCAAAGACGATGGTCAGTGCCACCGGCCCGAACATCTTGCCTTCCAGCCCCTGGAGCGTGAGCAGGGGCAGAAAGACGAGAATGATGATGATGATGCCGGAGGTGACCGGCGCGGCGACATCGCGGGAGGCACGGAAAATCAAATGGAGGGTGGGCAGGTTGTCCGGTGCCTCAGCCAGTTCGCTCTCGATGTTTTCGACGACCACCACCGCCGCGTCCACCAACATGCCAATGGCGATGGCCAGGCCGCCCAGGCTCATCAAATTGGCGGAGAGTCCGAAGATGCGCATGAGAATGAAGGTCGCCAGGGCCGAGAGGGGCAGCATGACGGCGACCACCAGGGCCGCGCGCAGGTTGCCGAGAAAGGCGAGCAAGAGCAGGACCACCAGCACGATGGCCTCCAGCAAGGCCTTGGACACGGTGCCGACGGCGCGATTGACCAGGTTGCCGCGATCGTAAAAGGGCTCGATGGTGACGCCCTTGGGGAGAGTCGGGGCGATCTCGGCCAGCCGGGCCTTGACGCCCTCGACCACCGAGCGCGCATTGGCGCCGCGCAGGCCGAGGACCAGGCCTTCCACGGCTTCTCCCTTGCCGTCCTTGGTCACCGCGCCATAGCGGGTCAGGGCGCCAAAGCGCACTTCTGCCACGTCGCCGACACGCACCACCAGGCCGTCCTTGGCTTTCAAGACGATGGCCTTGACGTCGTCCACCGTGCGGATGGCACCCTCCGCGCGCACCAGCAGGGCCTCCTCGCCATCGGTAAGGCGGCCGGCGCCGTCGTTGCGGTTGTTGGCCTCAAGAACCTCCCGCAGATCCTGAAGGGCCAGGCCCCGGGCGACCAGGAGTTGCGGGTTGGGTACCACCTCGAAGGTCCGCACCTCGCCCCCCAGGCTGTTGACGTCGGCCACGCCGGGAATGGTGCGCAGTTGCGGGCGGATGACCCAATCGAGGAGGGCCCGCTTCTCGGCCAGCGGCAGGTCTCCCTCGATGGTGAACATGAACATCTCGCCGAGGGGGGTCGTGATGGGGGCCATGCCGCCGGTGACCCCGGGTGGCAGGTTGCCCATGGCGGCGGCCAGGCGCTCGCCGACTTGCTGGCGGGCCCAGTAGATGTCGGTGCCGTCCTCGAAATCGATGGTGATATCGGTCAGGGCGTACTTGGAGGTCGAGCGGAGCAGGCGCTGATTCGGGATGCCGAGCATTTCCTGCTCGACGGGGACGGCCAGGCGGGTTTCGACCTCCTCCGGCGTCATGCCGGGGGCCTTGAGGATGATCTTGACCTGGGTCGTGGAGACATCGGGAAAGGCGTCGATGGGCAGACCCAGGAAGGCCTGAATACCCGCCGCGACCAGCAGGACGGTCAGCACCATCAGCAAGAGGCGCTGGGTCAGGGAAAAGCGAATCAGGGCGGCAAGCATTATTCGCCCCCGGCGCCGGACAGCATGGCCTTGAGGCCGGAGACGCCCTTCAACACCACCCGGTCGCCCACCTGGAGGCCTGAGACTCGCAGGCCTTCGCCACTCTGGCCGAGGATCTTGACCGGGCGGGCCTCAAAGCTGGAGCCCTTGTCATCGCTGGCGATCTGCACGAAGGCGTAGGTCTGGCCCCCTTGACGCACCACGGCGGCGGCGGGCAGGCGCTGGTCCTGGGTGGCAGCCTGGGCAATCTCCACCTCGACCGATTGGCCCGGCGTCAACTCTTCGACGCCCTCGCTGACCACTGCCCGCAGCAGCCGGGTCTGGCTGGCCGTATCGATACTGGGGCCGATGGCAATCACGCGACCCTGGATGTCGCTGTTGGCGATCCGCACGGGGGTTCCCAACTTCAGCCCGTCGAAAATCGTGGTCGGGGCCTGGATTTCCAGCCACAGGGGCGCGAGTTGGGCGATCCGGTAGATCACCGCCGAGGCCTCGACCCGCTGGCCCAGGGCCGCCCCCTGTTCGAGGACCACCCCATCCATGGGCGTGGTCAGGGTCAGGGGTCCGCCACCTTTGCCCGACACACCGGCCATCTCCAGGTGCTGCTGGCTCTCGCTGGCGCGGGCGGCGGCTTGGCTGGCGGCGGCGCGGGTGGCCTGGAGACGGGCCTCAGCGATCAGACCTTCCGCGTACAACTGCTCGTCGCGCTTGAGGTTTTGCTGCTGGAGGCTGGATTGACTGGTAGCCTCCATGGCATCGCGCTGCAAGGTGAGTGCCTCGGGGCTGGAGATGCGCGCGACGACCTCGCCACGTTTAACCTGGGCGCCCGTGGCCACCGTCAGCCGCTCGACCAGGCCCGCGACGGGAGTCGAGACGAGGCGGATCTGATCGGTGGGCACCACCACGCGGGCGGGCAAACGAGTAGGTCTTCCATCCATGGCCGTGCCGATGACCAGGGTTTCAATACCCAGGGCTTTGATCTGAGACGGGTGCAGAAGCATGGGCTCGCCAACCGCCCAGGTCAGCGTCGTTGGGAGCCAAAGCAGGAGGAGCCGGAGAGCTTGGGGTATGGACATGGTTGAACCCTGTGTGGAAT
>JBFYTF010000442.1:0-5400 GCA_041300865.1 Anaerolineae bacterium | reverse complement strand
TGGCCGAGTATTCGACCGGCTTGTTGCGGAAGGTGTTGCCGTCCACAAACCCGACGCCGGTGACCTCGCCCGGGCGAAACCACTCCAGCCAGTCACGCTCTTCTACGTCTGCTTGCGGTGCCATGATCACACTCTCCTTGTGCCTCTCGCTTATTGCCGGCCGCGGCGCCACGGCCCGGCCGGACCCCATGTTCCTTTGCCTCGACAGCTACTTCCGGATCCGCACCGGGACGACCGATGCCGTCCACAGCTCTGCCGGCGCAGCGGCAACTTGCTTGGGCTTGGGCAGGTCCGCAGGGTCTTTCGTCGTGAAGTTCGCGTTCACGATCGCTTGCAGCGGCTGCTCGACCCGCAGGTAGGCCAGGTCGACACCGGGCCGCGTCGTACCGATGGCCACCAGCCGGTCTGTGACAAACTCTCTTTCAGGCTCGCCTGGCATCGCGGGCAATTGGCCTGCTGCGACCCAGAAGGCCTTGCCAGGCTCATCACGCAGCCAAAGGACGTAGCTGGCGCCCTTTTTCAAGGTGCCGGCGCCCAGCAGCTCCAGCACCCCGCCCGCGCCGCAGTTCACTACCGCCGCCGACTCCAGGTCATACTCAGAGTGGTTGGTCAGCCGGATGCAGACGAGCGAGCCGGAGGCCAGCGCGTAGACCCCGTCCGCATCGCGCGCGACCTCGGGCAGGGGTGGGTCGGCCTTTTGCTGGGCGGTCATCTTTTTGAGCTGGGCCGCGTCGCCGCAGTCCAGCAGCCGCACGTCTAGCCTCCCGCTCAACTCCGCGTCCTGGCAGTTGTGCGCCAGCCGCAGCGCTGCGTGGTAGCGGGCGTACTCCTCCAGCCCGGCGCGCAGCGCGCGCGTCTCCCCAGGCGGTACCATGGCCAGCGCCGGCTCGACGTCATTACCAATGATCCACCCTCCCGCCAACAGGGCGATGACCTCCAGGTCGGCGTCCGAGCTGCCGGCCGGCACGATGGTGAGCAGCGGCGACGCACAAAGCTGGCCGGCCAGTACGGGATCGGCCGGCTTGAGCGCCACCCGCAGCCGCTCACCTTTGCCCGGCTTGACGAGACGGCCGCGCGCCCCCTGGAGAGGGAAGGGATCTCCGATACTCTCTGCGACACACTCGGCGCGCTCGGCGGCCACTACGCAGAGCCGGCCCACCGGCTGATCCTCTGGCGAGCCGATGGTGGGAAAGTACGCCGGCTTGTCGCCGTAGACGGCCACCTCGGCCCCGGCCGTGAGCCCCATCAACGCCCCGGCCGCAATGCGATATCGCCCGTCGGGCAGGCCCGCGAGCCGGTAGCCAGCGTCGCCCGGCTGCCATGGCCCGCCAAACACGCGCCGCTCGCTGCGGCCGATCAGCAACGGGTGCTGGGTGCGGCGGCGGAGTCTTTGGCAGCGCGCTGCGACAGCATCGAGGAGCTGCGGCCACAGGTCGGCCCAGCGCAGCTCGGCCCGCTGCGCCGCATCGCATCCGCTCAGCAGCCCCAGGAGCGCGTAAGTCAGGATGCCCAGCGCACGCGGCTCACCCGGCCACTGCCCTTCGCCGGCCTTCTCGTTCGACTGGCAGGCCACGACGGCGACATACCTCGGGTCGACGCTCTGCAGCATCCGCGCCGGACCTCCCGACAGCCCCTGAGCTTCCAGGTCGGGCAGGGCGAGCACGGCGTTGCCGCTCAGGCTGCGGGTCGCCCCTAACGGATTCGCGTCGGCCAGGTCCCTTGTCGCCCCTGCCGAGTGGCAGCAGTCCAGCACGACGGTCAGGTCCGGGGTGCGCGCCGCGATGCTGTTTATTAGCGCGTTCAGCTCGACGTCAAACAGGCCCTCGAGGTTCTGGCCGTCGTGCGGCACCAGCGACTCGTGCCAGACCGGGTTGGGCTTCTTCCACAGCACTTCGTCGCCGTGGCCCGAGTAGTAGATCAGCACCCGGTCGTCCGGCTTGACCGCGGGACCCGCTAAGGCCTTGAGCTCCGCCACCAGGTTGTCCTTGGTTGGTGCCTTGGTCTGCGCCTGGAACCGCGAGCTGGACGGATGATGGGGCCTGGGTGCGGCCAGCCGGGTGATCCGGATCCTGTCTGCCGGCAGGCTGATGCCCGGCGGGTCTAACAACAGGGCCTCGATGGCGTCGATGTCGGCCACACAGCCCTCCAGGCCATTGTAGCCTGGAGGGTACGCGTCGATGCCCACCAGGAGGACATGGTACTCCGGCTCGCCAACCAGATCGCTCATCGTCTCCCTCCCCTATTAGCGCAGCTGGTACGTTGGATCGCCGTACAGCACGAACGAAGCCCAGGTGATCTGGGTGGGGTTCTGCTCCTTGCTGCGGATGCGGGCCAGGCGCATCGCCTCGCCGATCATGTACCCCTCGACCACGAGATTGTAAAAGTCGATGGCAAAGTCGGCCGCGGGCTGGTCGTAGACCGGCCAGAGGGCGCCAATGCAGCCTGCTGCCCCGCCATAGATGAACGACGACGCGAGACCCTCGGCCGGCTGCTGTAGGTAGCGGCCCACTCGTTGCGGCTCTCGCTCGTTGGCGCTGCGGCCTGACTCGCAGGCGTTGAGAAAGACGAGCGGCCGGCCTTCAAGGAGCCGGCGGGCCTTTTGTGCCAAGAAAAGCTCGCGGCCGTGCAGCAACAAGGCGCTGAGGTCAGGCTCGTCGACGTCGAACGCGGCATGCCCGGAATAGTGGATCACGTCGTACTCCCCCTTGCGCAGTGCATCGTTCAGGCGCTGCCCCTGTGCCTGCTCGCGCAGCCAGACGTCGACGACGATCTCGTCCTTCCACTCTTTCCTCAAGCCGTCGCGGATCTGCTCGACCTCGCGCCGGGAGTAGTCCAGGTTTCCGCGTGGATCGGCATAGATCAAGAGGAAGCTGAGGGGCTTCCCGCCGCGGTCCACGCTGGTCTCCGGCCGCGGCATGGCGCGGCCCATGGGCATGCGCGCCATAGGCCGGTCGAGGCATAGGAAGCCGCGCTCGAACTCGCCGCTCCACATCAGCTCCCACGGCAGCTCCAGGTCGTTGGTGGTGATGGTCAGGGAGCAAGGTGTGTTCTGCAAGTAGGGCTTCATCGTCTCGGGCATGCACAGGCGGTACATCAGATCGCCCACCTCCTGGGCGAGCTCGTTGACCGGCCTCGACGGTGGCAGCGAGGGCGTCGGACTGGCTGGCAGGAACGAGCGTGTCTCGTTCGCCTCTTGAGCGGTTGGGCCGGTCTCCAGAGGGGCCGGGGGCTGCGGCTCCTCGGCATTCGCTGCGCTTGTGGCGGCGGCAGGCGCGGCGGGCGGCACCGCGGCATTGCGCAGGGTGAAGGCGCGCGCCAGCCCGAGGTCGATCTGCGCCGTCACGTCCTTGGTCGTCCGTCGGAATAGCTCGTGATCTTGCTTCACCAGTGTGCTCGAGTCCTGGACGTTGATGCCGTGCGAGCCGGGCTCGCTCGGCGTGCGCAGCAGGATGGTGTACTCGTAGCGCTGCCTGAGGAGGGGCCCGCGCAGCAGCAGCAGGTCGGCCTGGCGCGCAAGCCGCCGTGCCTCGAGCACCTTCTTCCGCAGCCCCTCGAGGAGCTGCTTCGCCTTCTCTGTCTCGGGCTCAAGCTCGAGCAAGGCCTGGCGAGCATCGCGGAACTGCTCGCCCCGCAGCTTCTGGTCGGTGCCCTCCACCCGGTCCTTCAGCGCCTGCAGCTCCCTCTTTTCCCGGACGACCGGCGCCCGCGCCTCACGGGCCGCTTCCAGCTGCTCCTCCATTTCGCGCAGCCACGTCTGCCAGACCCTTGTGCGCGCATAGAAGCTGGGGATGTCGTCGGCACGCAGCTTCCTGTGCTTTTCGGCCAGCTCGTCGCTCATCAGCTCCGCCAGCTCCCACTCGGGGGCCGACAGGACCCGCTCTACCTCGGTCAGGAGGGCGGCAGTTTCATCTGCCTGCCGGGCCTGCTCCACGCTTTCCAGCAGCTGAAGGGCGCTCGCCAGGTCCTCTTGACGAATTTGCAGCAGGTCACGGTGCCCGGGAAGCTGCTCCCCGGTCCGTTCCATCATTTCGACGCGCTGCTCGAAGATGAGGCACAGGGCACGCTTGCTTTCCAGATCACGCGCCAAGCGGGCCAGCCGGGCCACGTTCCTGGAGGTCGCGCTGGGCATGGCTTCCCTCCCTTGTCCTACGCTGTAGCCTGGAGCTCCTGCTCCAGCCGGGCAATCTCCTCGCGCTGGGCCTCGATCTCTTGCTGAATGGTCGGCGGTGTGATGTTGTACGAGAGAGCCTGCCCTTCCAGGGCCTGCAGGTTTGTGCGCCGCAGCGTGAGCAGGGCCTGGAGCTTGCGGCGCTCCCGGCTCTCTCCGGACGATGTCTCCTCCACGCCGCGCGTCACGTCGGACGCCAGGCGCCTCATCTCGTCCTGCCAGGGAGGGGCGAACAGGCGCCCATCCCCGGCCTGGAGGTACAGTACCGGCAAACCCCACTCCCGGCTTCCCGGCCGCGATGTGCTAATCTCCTGGCGAGCCTGTGTCAGAGCCACTTCCAGCGGCTGCCCGGCCAGGATGCCGGCGTACAGCGTCTCCGCAAAGGGCACCTCCGTCTCGCTCATCGGCCGGCGCAGGCTCAGCAGCGCGGGGACGCTCTTTGCGAGCTCCAGAGCGAGGCTGTCGTCTGAGCAGACGTTCATGTACACGGCGCGCAGGTCGGGCTGCTGGCTCAACGCCGCTGCTAGCTGCTCCCCATCGACCGCTGCGCGACGGTCTTCCTGGTCGCTCAGCCACAGGAGCCGCGTGCCCGGCACCCCCTCGCCCGCCTTCCCCACCAGATGCAGCATCTCGAACCCGCCCCCGGCGATCTCCTTGAACAACCTGTCGGGCGTAGGATTCCAGACCAGACGGTAGTCAAACAGGTCGTGGAACCTCGAGCGCAATCTATCGAAGGCGCCCACCAGGCTTTGCACGTTGCACGTACTGCCGAACGGGTCGGCGATTCCGCCCGAGGCCGCGAGCACCAACAGCCGCAGCCCAGGCGACGAAGGGTGCGGCTCGGGTTTCTGCGACGAGCCGGTCGAGCGCACGACGGGCGAAGCGACCGACAGGGCCAGGTAGTCCCGGCCATCGTGCAAGAACTCCCAGGGCATCGCCGCCAGCTCGGGCTGGTCAAACTCGAGACGCAGTCGCAGCCCCTGCAGCTCGACGTCCGCTTCCTGCTGCATGTGCCAATAGAACCCCTCGCGCCCGCCCTCGAACAGCGCCACGAACAACTGTTCCCCGATGCTGCGCACCGGGTCCAACCTATCGGCGGCACCCTTGCGCAGGGCGTATGCCTGGCTGGCGCGGCTCACCATGTCGAGCGAGCGCTCGACCTCGTCGCGGCTTACCGGTAGCCGGAAGGCTTCCCAGGCCGCGTTATTCGGCAATCGTAGCTGCCCCCACCC
>JBFYTF010000432.1:0-3172 GCA_041300865.1 Anaerolineae bacterium | reverse complement strand
AAGGCGGCAGAGCTTGTCCTGAGTGATCGCTAGTCCTCGATACGATTCCCCCTCCCGACCCGCAGTAGACCCGGCCGGCGAGGTGTGCCGGCGTTTGCGGCTGCCGGTGCCAGCCGCCACATGGCCGGATCGAGCAACACCAGCAGGGCCACGACGCTCCATACAATGGCCATCAGCCAGTGCGAGGAGAGGAGATCAATTCCGCCATTGACCACGGCAAAGGCGGTCTGCGCGGCATGAGAGATCGTGGTTAGCACGACGCTCCGGCCTCCGCGCACGTAGAGCCAAGTGATCATCACCGACAGACCAAGGAGCTGGAACATGGTCGGGAGCAAGGACCGCGGCGAGGGGCATGGCGGCCCAAAACAAGCCAAAGGTGACGGCCAAGAAAATTGCCGGTTGGTGGCGACGAACAAGGGCAAGCAGGTCGCGCACAGCGTTTCTCCTCCTGAGGCAGATGGAAGACATGGCGACGGCGCTGTCAGGCGACTGCAGAGGGGAGGCAGCACCGCCCCAACACCCGACGATGCCAAGAAGGCGACTCGCGGTCCGGCCTGGACTGAGATGGATGCTCGGCGCATTCTCGGTGATTGGGACTCCTGAAGCCTGAGGGGGGCATCATGCCGCACCCATGCAGTCCTGGACACGCTCAGCCACTACCGTGGCGATGTAGATCATCCAAAGAATGAGGCCGATGTGCAGCACGTCGTTTTGGGAGAACCAAATCCCTTTGCCTTTCGACCACAGCCTCGGAGTAATATCAAGCTTGTCGTAGAGCCAATAGGCCGCCATCGTGAGGAGTAGCAATACCCAGGCACCGACAAGGGCCAGATCCATGGCGGTACCGAGCGTGTAGTACCGCCAGGCGCTCAGAAGAAACATGATCAGAAACAGCGGCGTCGAGACCCAGACCATCAACTCGAAGGTGATCAGTGATTTGACAGGGATGATCCCCCCGATGAAGGTGAGGATGACGTAGACTGCCGCAGTGAGCAGCGCGTAACCCAGGAGTACCGTTTGCAGCATTCCCTTGGTGCAAGAGTAAGCCATAGCAGCCAGCAGCGCGTCCATACTCACCTGGTGGAGCATTAGGTAGGCCACCTCCCACCAACTGGTCCAGGCGCACGTCTCGCGGCCGGCACACTTGATCTGGTAGCCGAACCCTTGGTAGCTGGTCCCGGCCAGAAGTGCGCCAACACCCCACAGCAGGAAAGAGATGCCCCACCACAGGCCCGATACCTGTTCGCCTCGCAGCCACCAGAAGTTCAGCCCAACGCCAATCGTCAAGATTCCAAGCAAGTAGACAAGAACGGTCGAGGATGGTTGAGTTAAAATGACATCCCTCGAGGCAAGTTTGATCGTCACACAGGGCTGGAACTCGCACCAGTTCTCAGTAGTCAGTTTCGGATCGAAATACGGGATTGACTTCAGACGATTGAAGGCGGACGAAATCGCCAACATGACAGTCAAGAGAAATGGTTGATTCATGACGCATCTGGGCTCAACTGGAGAACATGCTGACTTGTGACTCGTCCAAAGGCGGCGGAATCAAAACCAGTTTTCCGACATGTTTCTTCTTGGTGAACTCACGCTGAACCTCTGCGATCTGTTCAAGCGGAAATGTCTTTGCCACGAGCGGCCGAATCTCGCCCTTCTCGATATAGGAAATGAGGTTGGGGAAAACTGGCTCATCCCATGCAGTGCAACCGATCAAGGTCAGATCCTTGAGATAGAAGGTGCGCATGTCTAGTGTCACCCGCGGGCCAGCGATAGCCCCCGAAGAGGTATATCGACCCCCTCTCTTCAGCACCTCCAGCATGGCACCAAACTTGGGCCCGGCGACATTGTCAATGACCACGTCGACCGCGTTCTCGCCCAGAGCGGCCACGATATCGTCACCACGGGCGATGACCCGATCGGCACCAATTGACCGCACTTGGGCCATTTTCTCACTTCCCGCAATGGCCGTTACAACGGCCTGTCGGCGTTTCGCCAGTTGCACCACCGCTGACCCAACACCGCCCGATGCACCGGCGACCAGCACATGCTCACCCTTGCGCACCTTTGCTCGGTGGACCATGTTCTCAGCCGTACCATAGGCACATGGCATGCTTCCGAGCTCAGCATCGCTCCAACCGCAGTTTACCGGGAAAACTTCTCTGGCATCAATCTTCACGAATTGTGCGAATGCACCGTCGAAATCGGACGCCATCCAGATGTTCTCCATGGACTCAAATCCCAAAGTACGAATGCATGGTCGCACCAGCACGCGCAAGCCCAGGCTACTTTCGTCTCCACCAGGGGCAACGGCGACAACGCGTCCACAGCAGTCTGTGCCCTGGATCAGTGGAAATGGTGTCGCCTCGTTCCATCCACCGTCTGCCTTGGCTTTCGCTTCTTCTTTCTCTGCAGTAGTGAGGTCTTCTGTGCCGGCTGCAACTGCCGATGAGTACCACCCAAGACGGGTATTGATCTCGGTGTTGTTCACGCCAGCCGCGAGGACTTGCAGTAGAACCTGCCCGGCGGCAAGTCTCGGAATCGGGACATCGCGATACTCCAGTTGTTCATATCCGCCGTTACCCTTTGTAACAACGGCTTTCATGGTCGTTTTGCAGCCCGTGATGTCAAAACGGTCCTTTTCCAGCCTTCTTCCGTGCTCGTTAACCATATCGTCCCCGCTGTGAGGTTCTCCTTCCTGTAAGTAGGGAAGCCGGCTCACCGGTGTTGCCAGACTTGGCTATCTTATTGTCCGGAGTTGGACCAAGCCGAGCGCTACCTATTGTACCGCCATTAGGGGTCTAAAGCAAGTGACGCCCGTGGATCCCGCTTGCCAACAAGCCCACTTCCCTGTATAATGGATCGCAGTTGAGAAGCCTGTGCACTCGGTGCAGGAACCTCTTCGCCAGGCGGCCGTGGGAAGTGGCGGAGGCAGTTCGATGACCGGGTTTGACCGGATCCGTTTCAATTGAGCGGACGGCCGGTTGACGTGTCGCAAGCGGCGGGTGGTCAAGGCCCTGGCCTCAACAGCCAGGGCGGCAGGAGAGAGAGGTGGGGGGCGCGAATGCTTTCCACTCTGCTCGCAACCAAGCTCTACAGGCCGCGTCCAACCTCCAACTTGGTGGCGCGGCCGCGCCTCACCCAGCGCTTGGATGAGGGGCTCCGAGACGGCCAT
>JBFYTF010000429.1:0-5032 GCA_041300865.1 Anaerolineae bacterium | reverse complement strand
GACGCTCTTCCGATCTCTGGAACTTCCATATACGATGCCAGTTAACCGTCGAGGCTAGCCCGTGATACCGTCCTTGTCCCCACAGGAGTTCGTCGCCAAGTGGCGCAAGGTCGAACTAAAGGAACGCTCTGCTTCTCAGAGCCATTTTATCGACCTCTGCCGTCTCGTAAGCCATCCAAACCCGGTCGAGGATGACCCGACCGGCGAGCGGTTCACCTTCGAAGCCGGTGCCTCTAAAAGCCATGGCGGCTCTTAGCGGCCGTAGTGTTTGATCTGAATAGAGCAGTTTCGGGCCAAATAGGATGATCAGGCTCTCCAAGAGCTCTTCCCTCCCAGAGCTCTTGGTCGCACTCGGTGATCGCCGAAGACAGCCACCCCACCAACCAGACAGGCTGCTCGGCTTGACCAAAGACGTGCCGGCGAGGATAATGGCCGTCAAACGAGGGAGAAAAAGCGACACCTCCCACTGTGGCTCGTTGCTTGCAGGCCCGACCACCAGGGGAGGTGTCCCCAACACGTGGTCATTGTACAGCACTTCGCCGGTTTCGTCAAAGAATACATCGAAGCGGTTCACATCCACGGCAACTGCATCTTTCCTCTCCCCATGCGCTGTCCGCATCCCGCCTGCCAGGCGGCCGGCTGCCTGATCCGCTGGGGCATCTACCGGCGCTGGGCGACGTTCGGGGTTGGCAGCCACCGAATCCCTATCCAACGTGTCCGCTGCAATGCCTGCGGCCGAACCCATAGCCTGCTGCCCGACTTTCTGCACCCTCACCGCCAGTTCGTCATTGCCTGGCTGCAACACGGCGTTTCTCTCTACCTGCTGGCCGGCTTCAGTTGGCGAGCCCTCATGGAGCGCTTTCGCGGCCGGGGACCCGCCCGCTCGACGGTGCGGGAGTGGGTTGCCTCCTTCGCCTACGGCGCCGGCCACCTCCTGTTGGAGACCCTGCTCCGCCGCCTGTTGGCCCTGGACTTCGACGCCCCGCTACCTGACGAGGCTCCCGAGCACCTGGCTCGCGTCACCGACCCTCTCAAGCGCCACCGGTTGGAGAAGGCGCACACCTTTTGGTTCCTGGCTGAGCAGCTCTACGCCCAGGTCAAGGTACGGCAGCCCCGGCTGCACCTCTCGGCGCGCCAACTCTTCCCCTTTTTGCTCCACTGGCTGCAGAGTCAGCGGCTTCCGGCCCGTCTTTTCTGGTCGCCGGCCTTGCCCACGACCCCGACCCAGGCCTTCTAGCCCTCGCCCGGCTCTCCGCAGAGCCGCTGCAGGCAATCTGGCCGGCCCGCGGACGCGCGCCAGCCGCCCGGGCGAGGCTGCGCACCAACAGAGTTTGGCACTTCTCTGGCGCCTGGCCAGCGAGTATACTGGGGGCGACACTGGACAGGAGGTAGACAGACGATGTCTGAGCCCATCGACACTGAGGAACGCCGCACCGAGATTGCCCTTTTTCGCGTGCGCCGCATGACGACATGAGTGATTGTACGTGACGTACCGCAGGTTGGGGACACACCTGCGAGGTCATCCGACTAACCAAAAAGGGAAACCTGGAGGGACAACAGCATGTCGGAAAAGGAGCGAACTGGGAAGCCGTTTACCAGAATCAGAGCTTCGAGACCTGGATGATATGGGTAAAGCTATACTGCCTGAAGTCCAGTGGCAAGTTGG
The DNA here is from genome assembly GCA_041300865.1 of Anaerolineae bacterium. Classification (GTDB taxonomy): domain Bacteria; phylum Chloroflexota; class Anaerolineae; order JAAYZQ01; family JAAYZQ01; genus JAAYZQ01. Next base: position 3,366 of record JBFYTF010000429.1, on the reverse strand, counting down.
AGACAGGGCCTCCCTCGACACAACGGCTGAGGTCGAGCCCCGGCAGCAGTATCCTGTAGCTGAAGGGATACGAAATCCCCCTGCCAGGAACAAGGTCAATGAGACCCATCAAGCCACGAACGGACGCCCTAAGTCATCCTGACACGTCATTCATGATCGTACTGCGGGATCGCCTAAAGGGCGCGAGCCCCATGGCGACGGAGCCCCCATAGTAGTCGGTGGCCTGACGCCCACCTACAGCGGTTGGGAAAACCAACTACAGGGCGAAGGGGGGCAGGGACTTGGCTTGACAGAAGAAGAAAGGTATGCGCAATGCAAAGAGCCGAACACATTCTCCAAGCCATGCGGAAACTGGGAGAAAAGCGTATCCCATTGACGAGGGTGTATCGATGTCTATTCAGCGAGGACCTGTTTCTGGCTGCATATGACAAGATAGCTCGCAACAAGGGTGCTCTGACTCCGGGAACCGAAAACGACACAGTAGACGGAATGAGCCTACGACGCATCCGTACCATCATCAACCATCTACGACAAGAACGATTTCGATTCCGCCCATCACGTCGTATCAGAATCCCGAAAAAGAGCGGAGGGACCAGACCACTGGGCCTACCAAACTTCTCTGAGAAGCTGGTGCAGGAAGCACTACGCCAGATATTGGAAGCCTACTACGAACCCCGATTCAAGGACAGCTCACACGGCTTCCGGCGAGGACGTGGTTGCCACACCGCACTGGAAACCATCAAAAAGAAGTTCATAGGCACAATCTGGTTCATCGAAGGAGACATTCGAGGCTGCTTCGACGCGATCGATCATGAGGTCTTGATGGAAATTCTTTCCAGAGACATCAAGGACGGTCGGCTGTTGAACCTCATTCGAATGTGTCTGGAAGCAGGATATATGGAGGAATGGCAGTACAACCTCACATACAGCGGAACGCCACAAGGAGGAATCCTCAGCCCGCTGCTCTCCAACATATACCTGCATGAACTGGACGATTTCATCGAGCAGGAACTCATTCCCCAGCACACTCGCGGAAAACGACGGGCATTCAACCCAGACTATGAACGGATTGGAAGCCGTCTCAAACGAGCAAGAAAGCGGGGAGACCAGGAAGCAGTTCGGGCACTTGAAACACAGCTCAGGCAAATCCCTTCACAAGATACGTATGACCCGAACTTCCGACGGCTGAGATACTGCCGCTATGCCGATGATTTCATTCTGGGGGTTGTCGGCCCCAAATCAGAGGCTGAAGCAATCAAGGTAGCCATCAACACATTTCTCAAAGAAAAACTGCACCTTGAAATGAATGAGTCCAAGACCCTCATCACCCATGCGCGAACGCAACATGCCCGGTTCTTGGGATACGCCATCAGCGTCTATCACAGGGACGACAAACTGACGGTTCGAAAGGGAACTCGAACCAAGACACGGTCAATCAACGGGGTCATTCGATTAGGTATTCCCAAGGGGAAAGTGGATGAGGCGGCAAAACGTTATCAACGAAACGGCAAACCCATCCACGAAGCAGCATTGCTTTACTACTCGGATGCCCAAATCATAGATGCATACCAAAGTCGATACCGCGGATTGGCCGAGTACTACAAATACGCTGTAGACCGACACCGGTTGAGCAAGCTCAAGTACGTCATGGAAGTCGCACTGACCAAAACCCTGGCGGGCAAGTTCAAGACGAGCGTCGCACGCATATATCGCAAATATCGCGGAACCCGGTCTGTCGCAGGGTACACGTATAAAACCCTAGAAGTCAACGTACCTACGACGAAAGGGACACGCTGTTTCTACTGGGGTGCGGTCCCGCTCAAGACCATCAAGCCAGGTACAGAACCAATCAGCGACAAGCAATTCCAAGACAGAACCATCGGAGCACGGAGTGACCTCATCCAACGGCTACAGGCAAACCGGTGCGAGCTATGCAACTCACAAGAAAACTGCGAAGTGCATCACGTTCGCAAAATGTCAGACCTGAAGAAACGCTGGGAAGGACGCAGGGAAAAGCCAAGATGGGTAGAACGTATGATTGGGCTACAACGCAAGACACTCATCGTCTGCCCACAATGCCACACCGACATCCACGCCGGAAGGCCAACTCCCAGGAGACGCACATGAGTTCTGGAGAGCCGGATGAAGGCAAACCTTCACGTCCGGTTCGGAGGGGGGTCTGTGGAAAAGTACCAAACATCAAGAGAACCTACGGGTGCCCTGGATGTTGGCAACTCGCCACCTTCCTACCCTACTATGCCCTCATCTTGCCTTTGCTCCGTGGCGAGCACGAGCCCCGGGGCAAGGACCTGCTGCGCCAGCAGCGCCCATAGGGCACCCGTGCCGGCCAGTACGACATCCCCCACTCCAGCCGGCGCACGGTCAGCGTGCCCACCCTGGCCCGCTGGGAACGCCGCTACCAGCAGAGCGGCTTCGAGGGCTTGAAGCCCAAGCTCCGCGATGACCGGGGCAAGCCCCGCGCCATCTCGGCCAAAACCCTCGACCGGGCCGAGGCTCTCAAGCGGGAACAGCCTCTCCGCTCTTCCCGGTCCATTATCCAGGCCCTGAGCATGGACACCACTCAGCCCGTGCCGGAAACCTCGCTGGCAACCCGCACCCTCCGGCGCCAGCTTGCCCGGCGCAACGCTACTACGGCGCAGCTCCTTGACAAGCAGCGGCCCAAGCCCTACCGCCGCTTCGAGAGGGAGCACTTTGGCGACCTGTGGCAGGGCGATGCCATGCACGGCCCAAAACTCCCTGACCCCGGCCATCCCGAACAGGAGCGCCAGGTCTTTCTCTTTGCCTTTCTCGACGATCACACTCGCCTGCACCCAGAGGGTACCCGCCACGCCCAATTCTACTGGAATGAACAACTGCCGCGCATGGAGGACTGCTTCAAAGGCGCCATCTTGCGCCACGGCCGCCCCCTGTCCGTCTACGTCGACCGAGGCAAGGTCTGCACCTCCAAGCAGTTCGACACCATCTGCGCTACCTTGGGCGTGCAGCGCATCCTTGGCACGCCCTACTACCCCGAAGGCCGGGGCAAGATCGAGCGCTTTTTCCAGTTCGTCCAGTCTGACTTCTTGCCCGAGGTCGAGATCTCGCGTCCGTCGACGCTGGCCCTTCTCAACGAGTCCTTGCTCGCCTGGCTGGAGGTGGTTTACCATCGCAAAGTGCACTCCGAAACCGGCCAGGCGCCCCTGGAGCGGTTCCGCCAGGACCCGGCGCCTTCCATCCGCTCCGTAGACCCCACCGAGCTGCGGCAAGCCTTCCTCCATCGCGAGCAGCGCAAAGTGACGACGACTGCTACCTTCTCTTTCAACGGCAATCTCTACCGCGTCGCCGACTACCTGCGCCGGCAGAAGG
>JBFYTF010000390.1:0-2737 GCA_041300865.1 Anaerolineae bacterium | reverse complement strand
GTGGGCTCCAGGACAGGCATAGGTGTGCGCGCACGACCAAGAGGGACGCGAACCCGGTCGCCATCCAGTGCAGGAATGTGCCGGCCGGTTTTTTTGTCTGGAGCAAGTGCACGAATCGTCGGGTGGGAAGGAGGTGAGTGTTTTGGCAACAGTTACCCTAAAAGACGGCGAATCGCAGGAGAGCTTGCTTAAGCGTTTCCGCAAGGAGGTCATGCAGGAGCGTATCCTGAGTGAGGCCAGGCGGAAGCGATGGTACATCTCGCCCAGCGAGATGCGCCGCATCCAGAAGCAGCGTGCTATTCGCCGCGCCCGGCGACGACAGCGCCAACGTGAAGCAAGGCAGAAGTACAGCTAGAGATAGCGAACGTTCCTGGTGACAGAGGGAGGAATTTTTGGCCAAAGAGACGACAGACAAGATCGAAATGGAAGGCACCGTCGTGGACTGCCTGCCCGGCACGCAGTTCAAGGTCCGGCTGGAAAACGATCACGAGGTGCTGGCTTACCTTTCGGGTAAGATGCGGCGCTACTACATCCGCGTGCTCCTCGGCGACAGGGTATTGGTCGAGCTCTCGCCCTACGACCTGACGCGAGGACGCATCACCTACCGCTTCCGGAAACGCACCCCGGGCGGCGGAGAAGAGTAGCGCGCGGCGCCGGCGCCGGCCGGAAGACCTCCGGCCTGGTGCGGGCCATCACCGGCGAGCACCCCTGGCCGCGGCAATGCCGGCGGTCTCTGCTCCGCCCGGGGCTTTCGCCCGACTGCCGTCTCTCTGTACTCAGGAAGAGATCCAGGCCCCCGGTTCCGGCCGGGGGTCTTTGTTGTTCCTCAAGCGCAGCCGCGCCGCCAGTCGCCAAAGCGGCCAAGCATGTCGCCGAGCTGCCAGTAGTAGCCACCGGCGTAGGCCAGAGGCTGAGCAAGCTGATAGTCGACGTGACCCCGGGCATCTAGAACCTCTTCGTTCACCTGCACTGCCAGGACCTCGCCGATAAAGAGCTCGTGCACGCCGAGGACCAGGCGGTGGCTTACCCGGCACTCGAGGCCGACAGGGCACTCGGCCACGAGGGGGACCTGAACCTTGCTGGCGGGCACCGCCGTGAGGCCGCAGGCCGCCCATTTGTCTACCTGGCGGCCCGAGACGTGCCCACAGTAATCGACCAAGCCCACTTGTCCGGCGTGAGGCAGGTTGACGACAAACTCGCCCAACTCGGCAATGAGCCCGTGGGAAAAGCGCTCCGGCCGGACCGCGATGCCCACCGACGGCGGATCGGATGAGACCGTGCCGGCCCAGGCGAGGGTGATGAGATTGGGGCTCGTCACACCGCAGCTCACCAGCACAGCCGGCGCCGGATAAAGGACCGTTGACCCCGGTTTTACCACTTTTGCCATCGCGTCTTCACCTCTTGTGGACACAGATTGTGGCGCAGCCTGCCGGGTTGCAGTTCCGGGCCATGCAGGCGGCTCATGCCGTGCGCAGCTATCTGCTCTCCCGCAGCGCCGCAAGCACCCGTTCGGGCGTGGCCGGCACCGTGCGCACCCGCGCGCCCGTTGCCTGGTAGATGCCGTTAAGGATCGCCGGGGCGGTGGCCAGCGTGGCCGCCTCGCCTATGCCCTTGGCTCCCAGTGGTCCCCAACGGCTGGGGACCTCGACGGGGATGACGGTCACCGGCGGGGCGCAGCGCGCCGTGGGCAGGTAGTAATCGTTCAGGCCCCGCGTGGTGCCGGGCAGGTACTCTTCCATGAGCGCCAGGCCGACGCTCATGACGGCCGCGCCCTCGATCTGGCCGCGCAGCCCCTGGGGATTGATCGTCCGCCCCACGTCGTGGGCGGCGACGATGCCCACGACGCGCACCTGGCCCGTCTCGACGTTGACCTCCACCTCGGCCAGGTGGGCGCCGGTCACGAAGAAGGGCAGGAACTCGGGGCGCGTCTCCTCGCGAAACTCGGGGCCGAGCTGGGGCGCAAAGACGCCGCGCACCCGGCGCGGCAGGCCAATGCGCTCCATCTCGGCGGCTACGCCGGCCAGGGTTAGCCGGGCACCGCCGGGCGCGACGACTACGCCAGGCTCCAGCGCGAGCTGAGCTGGGTCCTGGTTCAGGAGTTCGGCGGCAGTGCCCAGGATTTGGTCGCGGAGCGCGGCGGCAGCGCGCCTGACGGCGCCGCCCACCCAGTAGGTGCTGCGCGAGGCGCCCTGGATGCCGCTGTCGGGTGTGCGGGCGGTATCGCCATTGACCACCACCAGGCAATCGCGGGGCAGACCCAGCGCCTCGGCCGCGAGCTGGGCCATGACGGTCGTTGTGCCCTGGCCATAGTCGGGCGCCGAACAGAAGCACGTCAGGCTCCCGTCCAGGCCCAGCTCGGCGTGGGCCTCCGAGGCGATCGACCCCGACTTGCCGAAGCGGTACCACATGCCGGCCAGGCCGGCACCCGAGCGCCACGGGCCAGCGTTTTGGCGGTTCCGCTCAGCGGCGCGCGCCCGGGCCTGCCGGTAGTAGGGGGCTATAGCCTCCAGGCACTGGCGGTAGCCCACGGTCTCGGCGGGGCGGTAGCCGAGGAAGAGGACGGTGTCGTCGTCGATGGCGTTGCGCAGCCGCAGCTCGAGGGGATCGATGCCCAGGCGCTCCGCCAGCTCGTCGAGGGTGCACTCCAGGCCCAGGTTCGACTGCGGCGTGCCAAAGCCCCGCATCTGGCCGGCCTTGGGATTGTTGGTATACACCGACCAGGCATGGGCATCGACCG
>JBFYTF010000369.1:0-5923 GCA_041300865.1 Anaerolineae bacterium | reverse complement strand
GGCCAAGGGCGGCTTCGCCCTCGATCGACTCGCCCTCCGGGTGCAGGACAGGATCAGTAAGGTCCGGCAGGAGGTGCTGGGGAAGGATGTCCTCTGGGTCAGGATTGGGGATCGCACCTGGACTGCCACGCGAGAGCGTGTCCTGGCGGAACAACTCGTGAAGGCCAAGGCCCCGCTCTACCTGCGTAACTCGGACCGTCTGGTTTATCTCGGCGCCGATGGGCCGGTCGATGAAGCCCTGGAACTGCTATCGACAACGGGCCACCCACTGGCCTGGAATGAGGCGACCCGGACCCTGCTCGCCCAAGGGTTGGTGAGGGTACGGGACCCTAACGGACTTACCCTGCCCGCCAGGGCTTCCGGTGTCGAGGACTTGTACCTACGCCTTTTGCCGGAGGCTACCGACCGGCCGTTCTTTCTGCGCGACCGCAAACTTGCCCTTTTGAAGGTGGATCGCGGCTGGGGGAAGGCAAGATTGACGCTTGCCCCAAAGGCGATACTGAACAGTGCGGAAGTGGCCGAGGAAGAAGCGGATAAGGCGCCCCTCCCTGACAGCCCCACTACCGATGTGCACAGCTCAGTCGAGCGAATCTTCAACCGGTTGGTCACGCGGCACCTCCTTAGCCCTTTATCCAACCTGACGGATGCTTATGCCGCCACCTTGGCGGCGCAGCCCTCGCTATTCCCGGACTCTGCGCTGGCCGGACAGATTGCGGACCAACTGGCGCAACGCAAGCTGGCCGAGGAGGATCTGGATCTCCTCCTATGCTTGGCCCACCTCATTGGCCGCGGCTTTTCCGGCGCCCTAACCGCGCTCAGTGAGCCTGCCTATTACCAGGCGGTGTTCGTCGATGAGGTGCAGGACTTCACTGAGCAACAGGTCTACCTGATGGTGGAGCAGGCCCGTCCGGAATACCGAGCGGTCACCGTGGTGGGGGACATTGCCCAGAAACTACACAATGGGCGGGTCATCGACATCCTGGCCTGTTTCCCGGCGCAGGGGGTGCCGCGAGTGCAATTGACGGAAAATCTGCGCCAACTGGAAGCTCCCGGCCTGGCGTGGTTCAGCGCCTGCTACCGCGCCCACCTACAGGACGGGCTAACGGGTTATGCGCCCAGCACGGATTTGCGTGAGCGACTGATCGAACATGCCGCTGACCGGCGTGGCCCGGAGTTGGATTACTTTGAGGATGATGTAGAAGCCGTGAGCCGCGTGATTGAGGTTCTGGTGGCGGCGCCCGCCCACCACACCGCCGCAGTGATCCTCAATGATCCGGAGCAGGCCGCCACCTTTTATGAGCTGTGTCGGGGCGACCTGGCGGCCCAGATGGTGAATGTGGAGCTTTCCCAGCAGATTGACCTGTCTCGTCGTCACGTCAGGCACTTTACCTCAGTGACCCATGCCAAGGGATTGGAGTTTGACACCGTAATCCTACCTTATCTTGAGTCCTACGATCTCGATGATCCAATTCATATCAACCGGTTATATGTCGCCTTGACGCGGGCGCGGCGGCGGTTGGTGCTCTTACAGCATGAATCGAGTCCCGGCTCGCCCTTTGATGAGGTCTGGGAGCGCTACGAAAACACCCTCGCTGCCTTATGCTGACGCTAGAAGGAGTCAGAGGCTGCTCATGAGCGTGTTGGACATACGTGCTGCGATCCGCGACGAATTGGAGGCCACGCCAGAATATTACGATTTCAAGGTCCACCAAATTGAGCGTGACCAGTCCCTCTGGCGGGTGACCGTCCAACCTGGGGCGGTATACACGGATGGTGGTTACGCCCGAGTGGTGTTGGACGACTCCTTTGATGGCGCTGCTGCCTGGTGGGCGGGGCCTGCGAAGGGCGGTGCCCGGGTCCTGACGGTCATCCCCGAGGACGACCAGTTGGTACTCAAGGATGCCTCAGCGCCCCCCCCGGGGGCTGGCCAATTGATCCGCCTCTATCCGCCGCGCTACCTCCAGGCGCTGGAAACTGTTTGGCGGGACACCGACTGGGCCAGGCCCGCCTTTGCCTGTCTGAAAGAACTCGAAACCCCCACCAACCTGCCGGTAAACCCTTTGTCCGGGCATGCCTTTCGCTGGCTGCGACGCGCGCAAAGGCAAGCACTCAAGCTGGTCGGTTACACCAGCAGCTTCCTATGGGGGCCACCCGGAACCGGCAAGACTACGGTGCTCGGAGTGATCCTCGCGGAATATCTGCATACCAATCCCCACGGGCGCGTTCTGGTGCTCTCTACCACCAATCATGCGGTGGATCAGGTGACCATCAGCGTGGATAAAGCCCTGGAGCAGGCGAACCGGCATGACTTGCGTCACAGCGTCCAGCGGATCGGCAGTCGCTTCATCGCCAGCGAATATCAGGGGCGCGAACACTTACTGCCGGTCCTAGATCGTGATCTGATTGCCCGCCTGGCCAAGGCTGAGGGTGAGCGCCCGCCGAATACCGATATCGCGGCCTATCACACCTGGTCGGAGCGGGTCGAGCAGCTGCGCCAGGTGGTCCGCGCCCAGTCGCTGAAGGTGTTGCGCAGCGCTCGGTTGGCGAGCATGACCACGACCCGGGCCGTTTTCACTTTGGCGGATTTGCGGTAATTACCGACCTACGATCTCGTGGTCTTTGATGAGGCGAGTCAGGTAGGTCTGGCCCATGCCCTGGCCTTGGTACCCTTGGGACGCGCTCGTATGTTTGCGGGTGATCCGGCGCAGTTGGCACCGGTGGTGAGAAGCCAGACTCCCTATGCCAAACGCTGGCTGGCAAGGTCGCCCTTCGACATCAAACCTGGTAACGGGCCGTCGCTCTGTCTGCTGAATGAGCAATCCCGGATGGCGGAGCCGCTCTGCCGGCTGGTCAGCCAATTATTTTATGGCGGGTCCTTGAAGGTCGCCGCCCGTATTGACCAGAAAGAAGTGTGGCGGGCGGAGCGGCAACGGGTGTTCGGCTTTATCGCGGCCGATGAACACATCAATATCCAACCCGTGACGGAAATGGGCACCTTTTCTCAGCATTATCAGGGACCCATCCGTTACCAGTCGGCTGACCGGATTGCCGATCTCCTGAGCGCGGCCCATGCCAATCTTGTTTCCCAACCGGGGTCCGTCGTCGTCCTGACCCCCTTTCGTGCCCAGCGGGCCTTGATCCGTCAGCGCTTGAGTGCCCACGGGGTCAAGATGGTCAAGGTGAGCACCGTCCACCGGGCGCAGGGGAGCGAAGCCCCCATCGTGATCTTCGATCCGGTGGATGGCGCCAACCCCTTTTTGAGTACCCCTGAAGCGCGCCGCCTGATCAATGTTGCCCTCAGCAGGGCCCAGGCCAAGCTTATCCTGTACCTGTCCAGGGATGACTGCACCAACCCGATATTCAGTCAGATTGACAATATCGTGCGACTGGCGGGCGATACCCGCCCGGTCATCCCTTTAACCGACCTGGTTAAGGAGAGTGGATTCCCGCAGAGTGCCATCGGACGACGGGTCCGGGTGGGTGCCTATGTGGGTGAGGTCGCACGAACCTCCCCGGATGCCAGCAAACTGTGGTTAATCAATGAAGTGACGGGGGCTGAGCATTGCTACCTCGTGTCCATATTGCGAGAAAAATCCACGGGAACCCAGCCTGCAAGCGCAGTCTGAGCGAAACGGAGACTAAGAGCCCCCTTCGTCAGACTGCCCTTAACTCAAGCGGGAGGAGGATTTGTATGGCACATCCCCCCCCTCCCCCCGGTTAGGCGGTTGAAATGTCTTGCAGATGCAGGTCCTGGTCATCGAAAAAGATATGCGGGCGAAAGGCTTTCAGGATCTTGGTTTTCTCCATCCCGCCCAGGAAGAAGAGTTCGTCGACGTAAACGCCTCTATGGCGCAAGGTCTTGATGACCCGCATCTCCGCGGGGTCGCTGCGGGCGGTCACTATCGCGATTCTGACCGGGGATAATTCCACGGTCTCCGGGAGCCGATCCTGGAGCAGGGCCAGCTTGCGCAGCAGCGTGGTATAGGGGCCTTCACCCATAGGGATATCCTGCCGGTCGTTCTCGGTGCGATGAAAGGCGTCGAGACCTTCGGCCTTAAAGACCAGCTCACTGGCGTCGTCGAACAGGACGGCGTCGCCATCGAAGGCAAACCGCACCTAACCCTGGGGCAGGTCCCGGGGCTCCTGGGGCGGGGGTTTGACGATGGCGGCGGGACATTGGCCGCTGTCAATGACCCGCTGGGCATCCTCGACGTTGGTGGTCAGAAACAGATCGACATCGAAGGCGTCAAGGTAGTCGACGACCGATTCCCCGCCGGTGAAGGCGTGGCGGCTGATCCCGAGGTTGAGTCGCCGAATGTGGTTCAGCACCCGGATGCTCGTCTCCGGGCTGTTGCGCGACATGACCACTACCTCCACCAGGGCCGGCTCCCCCGCAGAGGTATGCTGATTCAAATCCAGGAGTGCGACCACGAGGGGCATGCCGGTACCCGGCGCCAGGGGCTCGCTTTCCCCCTGCAACATGTAGTCGCGGTAAAGCCGGATGGCGGTGGTATGGTCGGAAGACTGATGCTCCTGGAAGATTCGATCGGTTTCGCGGAGGTCGAACAAGGCCGTGGCCGAGATGCCGATGACCAGGGTCCGGGAGAAAGCGGTGGGCATTTGAGCGCCTCCAGTGGCTAGATTGATCTTGCGAGGGGGGGGAAATGCCAGGGCAAACCCAGCCCTATGGTCTCAAGGCCAATAAGCGGTTGGCTGAGTACTTGGGCAGGGACGCGGACAGGCGTGCGAGCCGCATGGCCCACAGGTAGTGCGCCGGGGAGCGGCCGCTTCGCGCTGCGGCAGCGGGCGGCGAAACCTCGGGCGGTGGCGGAGGGTGAGTCAGGTCCGCATCGCGCCCGTAGGTAGTGGCGGCCAGACGCAACGGGGCATTGGGTGCCAGCACGCCATGGTAGAGGTGGCGGTGCAGCCGTGGCGGTGGCCAATCTGTTCACAAGGTGGGCGGCGAGGTGGTCGCTGAACGCCAGCGGGGTGAGGGACAGCGCGGTACGTCCGTCGGGCTGACACGGCTCTCATCCATACAAATTGATAATCTTATTCCCGATTTGTATGATTATCGACATGATACCCCGGCACCTGAAGCCCACCCTGGACCGACTGGCGGCCAGTTTCCCTATCCTGGCCATGACCGGCCCGCGCCAATCGGGCAAGACCACGCTCACCCGTGCTTGCTTCCCCGATCACGCCTACGTCAACTTGGAGAATCCCGATGAGCGTGCCTTCGCCCGGGACGATCCGAAAGGCTTGCTAGCCCGCTTCCCCGAGGGCGCGATCTTCGACGAGGCACAAGGCTGGCCCGATCTCTTCTCCTGGCTCCAGGGCATGGTCGACGAGGAGCGCGTGCCGGGGCGTTTCGTCCTCACGGGCTCCCAGCAATTCGGCCTGCTCGCCGGGATTACACAGTCGCTGGCCGGGCGGGTGGGGAATCGCCCACCTCCTGCCGCTCTCCGTCGCCGAGCGCTCCGCGTCGTCCTTGGCGCTGCCGGAGCTTGACGCCCTGATGCTCGCCGGGGGCTACCCGGCCATTCACGCCCACGCCATTGCTCCCGGCGACTGGCTCGCCGCCTGGCTACTCGGCATTCGCGACACGACCACACTGGCTCTCCATCCACTGCGCGGGGCTCTGTTCGGACACTGATCGTCGCAGAGGTCCTCAAGCACCGGCGCAACGCCGGCGAACCGGCGGATCTTTACTTCTGGCGGGACAACAACGGACTCGAGGCGGACTTGGTGATGGAAATGGGCACCGATTTGCAGCCCGTCGAAATCAAGTCTGGTCGCACCGTCACGACCGACTACATCCGCGCCGCTCAAAAGGCCGGCCGGATCTTCGGCGATGCGCGCCTGATGCCCTGGCTCGTCTATGGAGGCGATGAGAGCTACGTGCGCAGCGGCGTGCGGGTCG
>JBFYTF010000561.1:0-10064 GCA_041300865.1 Anaerolineae bacterium | reverse complement strand
TGGGCACGCTGGGCATTGCCGGCTTCTATATGCTCCTCCTCAAGGACCACCAGCTGGGTGTCGCCCAGGAGCCGGCGGGCACGGCCCCGCTCCGCTCTCGGTTGTTCTCGGCGCTGCTGGCGCTCCTGTTTGTCGGTCTTGTCACCGCCAACTCCGAGGGCGTCGCCATGGGCAAGGTGGAGCGTGAGCGCAGGGCTGAGCTGCAGCTCACGCTCCTCACCTTTGAGACACAGAGTGACGAGGCTCTGCAAGCACTGCTTCCTTGGGAAGGAGTCCGAAACGAAGCTCGGTTCCTCAAAGCGGCGGGCTTGAGTGTCTTTCGCCCACCAGGCCGGCAACCAGGAAACGCGCTCCGGAAAAGTGGCGCAGGTCCGCCGTAGCCGCGGCGCAGGCGGGAGGCCATGCCACGGCCGGCGGGCCGGAGCACTTCACGCTGTGGCCGGCCTTGGCTGCCCTGGTCCCCCTGTCCTGCTCAACGCTCCTGGTCGCACGGCAGGCGCGGGCTGGCGCGGTTCGCCAGGTCCCGCGGGGCCGCCACGGAACCGCTGGCGCCAGCCTGTAGAAATCCTGCTCAAGCCGTTCGCGGCACTGAAGCAACCCCGGGATATCCAGCGTCGCTGTCGGCATCACACGAGTGGGTCACTTGTCACGTACAGCGCCATTCCGGTGTCGGGCACTGGGACCACGAAATGCACGAAAGGGGCGAAAGCCACGAAAGGCGTGCGCTCTTTTCGTGTTTTTCGCGTTCTTTCGTGGCCTCCGTGGTCCAAATGTCTGCCGGTGTGCACGCCACGGCGAATGCCCACGCTTCTGTCACACGACACACTAGTCGGTAGCAGTCCTGCTCAAACCGTTCGCGGCGCCCAGGGTGCTCTGGGAATGATGTGTAGCTATCCGCAGCAGTAGCAGGGAGATGACCCGAATGACCAAATTCGTGATCGGGCCGGACGTGGCCCTTCGCCTGGCGCAGGAAGATGCTGTGATCGCCGGCGAGCACAATCTCCTGGCACCGACGCTTCTTCGCTCGCAGTTGCTATCGATGGCCTACCGGGCAGTCCGCCAGGGTAAGATGACAAAGAATGACGCCGACCATCATCTCGGCTATGTACGCGGACTCCGGATCCGCTTGCTCGGAGACCGTGTCCTTCAAAATGCCGCCTGGAAGGTCGCCGCCCAGTTCGAGTGGCCCGGTCAGAGTCATATCTGCCCAGGAAGTAGGGCAGGTCGACAAGGGCGCATCGGAGGGTGCTATTTTGGAACCTCGGCCGGCCCCGTTCAGGCGCCTCCCTGGGGAATGTCTCCGCCGGGCAACGAGGCGATGGGCAGCCAGACGGTCATGGTCGTGCCTTCCCCTTCGCGACTGTGGACCTCAATCTCGCCGCTATGGGCCCGGACGATCTGCTGACTGATGTAAAGACCCAGGCCCGAGCCGTTCTTTTTGGTGGTGAAAAAGGGCTCGAACAGCCGCTGCCGGACGGTGGATGACATGCCTAGACCTGTATCCTGGACATCGATGCGTAACGCCGCTTGGGGCTCGTGCGGGTGCCGGTCCAGCTTGGCGCGGCTGGCGCGCAGGGTCAAGTTGCCGCCGTCGGGCATGGCGTCGGCTGCGTTGAGGACCAGGTTCAGAAGGACCTGGTATAGTTGACCGGCGTTCAGTATCACCGCCGGCAGATCTGGATCGTGGATTCGGGCAATCGTGATGCTCCGGCGCTGAAGCTCGCCGTGGGTAAGCTGGACGACGCCGTCCAGAATCTCGTGGACTTGGCCGAGCACCAGTTCCCCGTCATCTCGACGATAGGCGCTGCGCATCCGCTCCATTAGAGCCCGGATGTGGTTCACGGCGTGCGTCGCGACGGCCAGGTAGCGGTTCACCGGCTCCTCTTCACCCCTCCCGGCCAACTCCAACTCCTCCCGGACCATGCCCAGGCTGCCGAGAAGCGCCTGGAGAGGGTTGTTGATCTCGTGGCTCAGGGCTGCAGTGAGGGTGCCTATGGCCCCCATCTTTTCGCTGTGGACAAGCTGTGCCTGTGATTCCTGCTGCTGCCGGAGCAGGGTGCGCAGCTCGGCATACAGCCGGGCGTTGCGCAGAGCCTGGCTCACCCGGCCGGCGGCAGCTCGGGCCAGGGCCAAGTCTTCCTCGGCAAAGGTGCGGCCGCTCAGTAGCAGATCCGCGAGGGGTTCGTCGTCGTCCAGGGGCACGACCAGGACGTCGGTCCCCCAGGGAGCGCTGGTAGTATAGACCTGAGGCAGCCCTGGAAGATCTTGTTTCTGCCGGCTAAACGTCTCGACCAAGTCGTGCCAGCGGCGAAACTTGGCCGAGGCTTCAAGACGGATCCACCCCTCGTCGAGAGTTAGTACCCGGCCCTCATCGCGACTCAGTACGCTGGTATAGCCGAGCATCAATGCCTCGGAGGCGTGAACGATGGATGAAATGCGTTCCAGGCCGGTGACGGCGACCTCCTCGGGATTGAGCGAGCCCAAGAGGGCCAAGTCCAGCTCAACAAGCGCCCGGAGCCGGTCCACCTGGCGGGCTTGATGGTAGAGGCGGGCGTTGTACAGGCCCAGCGCTACCTGGTCGCCGATGGCCCGGAGCAGGCACTCTTCCTCGTTGATGAGAGCTCGTTCGCCGTGCCACGCGAGGTGCAGCCAGCCGACGACCTGGCCATGGCTGGCCAAGGCTACGCAGACGTGGGCTCTCAGGTTGGCTCGCTCCAGCAAAGCGCCGGGCACCCTGTTGCCGAGTACCGCAACGCGCGGTTCCAGGAAGTCTGCTGCCGGCGACGCCGCCAGCTCCGCAGCCAGCTCTCCCGGCTCGATGTCCACCCCGCCAAACCCGCGGCTCGCCACGGCGTGAGGTGGATCGTCGCGGGACTCTCCGGCGGCGACGATCCAGGCTGCAGCCGCCCCAAACAGCGGCACAAGCACGCTGAGGACACTCTCGCCAAGTGCTGCCGGCTCAAGGGATGTGGCCAGGGCGGCCGCCACCGCGTACAGAGCCGACTGCTGTTCCGAGAAACGCCGGAGTGAAGTCTCGGCCGCCAGGCGGGCCAGCTCGGCGGCGGCCCGCTCGGCAAAGACGGTCAGGATCGGATCCCGGTGAGGAGCCTGGACCATGGGCGCCTCATCCATCGCCAGCAGCACCCCCCGGACCCGGCCAGAGACGTCGCACAGCGGCAGGGCCCGCAGGCTGTCCACCTTCCAGCGCGCCACGAAAGGATCGTCGGGGAAGCGGCTGCGCAGGCCCGAGGCGAAAAAGGTGGTCTGGCCAACGGCAGCCGGCGCACACGCGCTGTCCCGCAGGTCAAAGGTCCAGTTCTCGACCCAGACCTCGCCGGCCCATGCGGCCTCGATTCGCACCCTGCTCCGCGGGTCGTCGAATTCGCCCACGACGACATACCGCACGTCCAGGAGGCGGGCCAGATGCCGCACCAGGGCGCGCAGGAAATCATGGCCGATAACCGGCGCCGTGGCCTCGACGACGAGCCGCAGGGCCTCGCGCGCCTCGTGCTCCGCGGTCACGTCGCTCAGGGCCACTCGCCAGCGAGTCCGCCCCTCCTGGTCGACACCCGACACAACCCCCTGCAGTCGCACCCGGAAGGGGCTGCCGTCGCCCCGGATCAGGTCCAGCTCGCCCGTTTCCCGGCCGCTGGCTTCCAGGCGCACCAGGAAAAAGTGATAGGCGTCCTGGGCGTCGCGGGCCACAAAGCGGCGAAAAGGTTGGCCCACCAGGCCGGTGCTTTCGATGCCAAAGAGGGACGCGGCGGCGAGGTTGGCGCGGGCGATGGTCCCATCGCCGCCGACGGTAAAATACCCTACCGGCGCGTGGTCGTACAGGCCGGCGTACTCGTCGCGGGCCAGCTCCAGCGCCAGTTGTGTCTCGCGCAGGGCCTGGTTTTGCAGCTCAAGCTCGATCTGGTGTACCTGGAGCTCGTGGGCCAGGTTCTGCAGCCCCTCGGCTGTCAAGCCCTCCAGGCTGGGTGCCTGGCCCTGCACGATGGCTTCTGCCCGGCGCCGCAGGTCGTCGGACGAAGGCCTGTCCTCGCCGCCGGATCGCGGCTCTTTACCTTTCGCACAACGGCCCGCTGTCTCAGGAGACATGGGTCTGGACCTCTGCCTCTCCTTGCTCCTCTTCGATAGCGAAAAGGATAAGGTCTGGCCGGCCTTCCGTGGCATCGATGCGGCGGGCGTTGATGACCATGCGCTGGCGGCCAATTCCTTCAAACTCATGTTCGACCACATAGCGCTCCAGAGCGCTGCCTTGTGGTATGATTGTTTCCAACAGCTCTCGCAGTCGGGGGATGTCCCACTGGCGGTTACCCAGATCGTAAAGCCGGCGGCCTACCGTTTCCTCGGGGTCGACCTTGAATGTCTGATAGAAGGCCCGGTTCGCCTTCCTCACGCTCAAGTCGCCATCAAGCACCACGAGGGGTTGGCGCACGCTCTCTACCACCTCCTCGGCCAGCGCCTGGCTGTGTCGCAATGCCTGTTCGACCTGCTTTTGCGCCGTGATGTCGCCAAAGGTCACCACGACACCATCGATGGCATCCTCGGAGGTGCGGTAGGCCTGGATGTACATCGAGTACCATTTCCCGTCGTCGCCCTCCACCTCTTCCTGGTGCGGGATCAGGCTGTGGAATACCAGGCGAGCGGCGGCCAGCCAGTCTGCCTCGCGCAGCCTGGAAGCGATGTGGGCAACAGGCCGGCCCGTGTCGCCGGGCATGAGGTTGATGACCCGGGTGACCGCTTCATTGAAGCGGCGGACGCGAAACTGCCGGTCGAGAAAGAGGATGCCCACGTCGATGCTGGCCAAGAGGTTGGTCAGATCGTTGTTGACCACGTGTAGCTCGTCCAGCTTGGTGCCCAGTTGCGAGTTGAGGGTGGCGAGCTCCTCGTTGACCGACTGGGCCTCCTCTTGGGCTGTTACCAGCTCTTCGTTGGCGCTCTGCAGCTCTTCGTTGTTGGAGCGGGCCTCCTCGTTAGCGCTTTGGATCTCCTCGACGGTGGATTGGAGGTACTCGCGGGCGGCCTGAAGCTCTCTTTCTAGCTCGGCTTCACGCTGGCGGCTACCGGCCTCGGCCACCGTTGCCGGCGGGAGAGCAGCCGGCGCTGGGCGCGGTTCCTTCAGTATGACCAGGAGCAGACCCTTCAGGGCGATGACATGATCGAGGGGCAACACGCTGATATCTATGCTTTCGGTGCGGCCCTCCAGCTCGAAGCGAACGCCTTCCAGGTGCACGGGGCTTCCCTCGGAAGCAGCCCGGCGGATGGCGGTGACCAGAGGCATGCGCAGCGCTTCGCGCATCAACCGCACCACGTGCCACGGACCCGCGTGGCCGCCCGCAGGCTCCAGGTACCGGCCGGTGCGGCCATAGAGGAACACAACCTGGCCTTCGCGGTCGACGACGAGGCAGGGCGGCAGGTGATTTTCGAGGAGGAAACGCTCCACCACCTGGTGGCTGATACCCTGTCCCGACACGGCGGCTTCGCCGGGCAGGTCTACCTTGACCCTGCCAGAAGCCGGCAGCAGGGCCATAGCACCGAGTTCTGCCCGTGCCTCCAGGCGGCGATAGATCCGCCACTTGCGGTCCACAGCCTCGAAATAGGGTGTCGACTGGGCCGGCGTCTCGGATGTGCCCAGCAGAAGGTAGCCGCCCGGCTTAAGGGCATAGGCGAAAACGGCCATGACCGCTCGCTGCAGTTCGGGCTCGAGGTAGATCAAGAAGTTGCGACAACTGACCAGGTCGATGCGGGAGAAGGGCGGGTCCTTGGTAACGCTCTGGGGGGCAAAGACGACCATCTTCCGCACTGCCTCGTCCACCTGGTAGTTGCGGTCCACGGGAACGAAAAACCGCTCCAGGCGCTCAGGCGAGACCTGGGCAGCGAGGTTGACGGCATAGAACCCACGTCGTGCTTTTTCGATGGCGCGATCGTTAATGTCGGTGGCAAAGATCTGGACCGGCACCTGTTGTTTTGTTTCGTCCAGGTACTCGCGGATGAGGATGGCCAGGGAGTAGGCTTCCTCGCCGGTGGCACAGGCGGGCACCCAGACCCGCACTGGGTCGTCATGCGCCCGGTTTTCAGCACCCAGTAGGTCTGGGAGAACCCTCTCCCGCACTGCTTCAAAGGCTTCAGGATCGCGAAAGAACTCGGTGACGCCGATTAGCAGCTCCCGGATGAGGATTTGACTCTCGTCGGGGTCTCGGCGGAGATAGCGGGCATACTCGCTGAGCTCCTCGATCCGACACAGCAGCATACGGCGTTGGACGCGGCGCAGAATTGAGCTCTGCCTGTAGAGAGAAAAGTCGTGGCCCGTGCGGGCGCGGAGAACGGCCAGGACTGTTTTAAGGGCATTGGCCTCGGTGTCGCTCGCAACACGCGGCAGCAGGTCGCCAGTCTGCAGATGGGCGGCATAGTTGAGCAGAACGTCAGGCATGTCGGCAGGAGGCAGGACATAGTCTACCACACCGGTCTCGATGGCGTGGTGGGGCATACTGGCCTGCTCGGCGGTGTTGGGCGCCTGGGCGATGGCCAGGCCGCCGTGCTCCTTGATGGCGCGGAGGCCCAGGGCGCCATCTGCGCCGGCTCCGGACAGGATGATGCCGACGCCGGCCACGCCTGACTCCTCGGCCAGAGAGCGGAAAAAGATATCGATGGGCAGGTGCAGATCGCGTGGCCCATCCCGATCCTGCAGATGGAGCAGGCCGCCGTGCAGAACCAGGTCGTGACCAGGCGGAATAACGTACACTGTGTCCGGGGCAATCCGAGTGCCTTCTTCAGCGGCGCGAACCTGCATCGCCGTGCGGCGGGCAAGGAGGTCGGGCAGCAGGCTCTGGCCGTGCGGCGAGAGGTGTTGAATGACGACAAAGGCCAGACCGCTGCCGGCCGGCATATGATCAAAGAACTCGCCAAGGGGCGTCAGGCCACCGGCAGAGGCACCGATGCCGACGACTACCAGGGCAGGGTTAGACTCTGGGGCCTCCTCTTGAGCCGGCGGCGGGGTCTTGGGGGTCCCCACCACGTCGTCCCCCCCCCCGGGGGGGCCAGAGCTTGAATCGTTCGACTCGATCACAAACCCTCCATTCGATTCGCTGACAACCAGGACAATGGGCAGCAGATCGAGACCAACGGCCCGTTGCTCTACGTTGCTGCTCTCCTTGCAGTCTACAAGTATTATACTACAGCCGGCAGTCTTTGACAATTATCTGTGGAGCCACGCTGTCCGAAGTCCCGGTGAGTGACACTCGCCAAGGTATTCTATGGTTATTCAATTGAGGTTGATCTGGTCATCTTCCGACGTCACGGCCGCCACTCTCGTTCTGCTGTCTCTCCTGACGTCAGCAGTCATCACCATTTCCCGCGTCGGTTTCGGCCACATAGAGTGGGCGGCCAGCTCGAGATACACCACGCTGGGCACGCTGGGCATTGCCGGCTTCTATATGCTCCTCCTCAGGGACCACCTGCTGGGTGTCGCCCAGGAGCCGGCTGACAGGGCCCCGCTGCGCTCCCGGTTGTTCTCGGCGCTGCTGGCGCTCCTGTTTGTCGGTCTTGTCACCGCCAACTCCGAGGGCGTCGCCATGGGCAAGGCGGAGCGTGAGCGCAGGGCTGAGCTGCAGCTGACGCTCCTCACCTTTGAGACACAGAGTGACGAGGCTCTGCAAGCACTGCTTCCTTGGGAAGGAGTTCGAAACGAAGCTCGGTTCCTCAAAGCGGCGGGCTTGAGTGTCTTTCGCCCACCAGGCCGGCAACCACGAAACGCGCTCCGGAAAAGTGGGGCAGGTCCGCCGTAGCCACGGCGCACGCGGGAGGCCATGCCACGGCCGGCGGCTCGTCCCAGGGCTCCCTGGTAGAGCCGGGGGGGGTCCTATCCTACCCATATAACCCGAAAACAACACAACAATACAATCTTCGGGCAGCGAACAGACATGGGTCTTTACGAACCCTTGTCCGAGATTGTGCGTGAAGGCGACCCGCAGGGCGTTCCGGTGCCACTGTGGACGTAATTTCAATTATTAATGTCATCTTAACTTGACAGATGCGCTGGCACGTAGTATGATGATTATGTGACCAAGGGAGACTTGCAGTTCCTCATACGCAATCTTTTCATCGATCAAAACTCCATAATACTCAACAGAAAGGGAGAAACAAGAAAATGGCATACATGTTGGTTCGACACGATGTGCAGGACTACGAAGCCTGGAAGTCTGTCTTTGATTCCGTTGCTGACCTGCGTAGGCGGAACGGCGAAAAGTCGTACCAGATTCTCCGCCAGGAGAACAGCCCCAACAAGCTGGTTGCCCTGTTTGAATGGGACAGTCTGGACAACGCCCACAAATATGCTGCCTCAGCAGAACTGAAGGAAGCAATGGAACGAGCAGGGGTGACCGGGAAGCCGGAGATCCTGTTCCTGGAGGAAGCCACCCGCAGATAGGCCCTGGGCTGACAAAGCTGGCTGAATTCACGCGAATGGTTCGAAGCGCAATGGATCCCAGACGGCGCGAGCAGCTGATCTAAAGCGGATGTAGTGCGCATCCGACCTTCTGGTATGGCCAAAGTCCACGGGAAGCCATTGTTCACAAAGGTGATGCGCCGCAGCCGCCGGCCCTTGGGAGCGAGGTCCGGTCGCCCCGTGGGAACGGCGGCCAGCAAGATGCTGGCGCTCCCAGGCGGCGAAGGTCGTCAAGGGCCAGAGGGGCGGCTGCGTCGTCGCCTACTACCCGGTAGGATCCCCTCGGCATAGAGCCCGTAAGCAACATAACTGAAGAAGCGCAAGAAGCAAGAGCGCCTGGGTCGCCGCCGCGGTGGACGCGGAGTCGAAGCCCAGGCGCTTTCACGTTGCGTACCGGCGCCCTACGGGGAGGTTGTTACTTTACGTGCGGCACCACTTACGGTATAATGAGGACGTAGGGAGGATAGGACAGAAGAGCCGTGCCAACCGTCTTGCAGACCTTTCGCCACCTGCGGCGCTACCAGCAGGTGGCCCGCATTCTCACCCGCTACGGTTTTGGCTACGTCCTGACGCAGCTGGGCATCGGCCGCGCCATCATCCCCGGCCTCGAGAAGCTGCGCTTCAGCACGGCCGACATCCTGCGCGCCACGCTGCCCGAGCGGATGCGCATGGCGGTCGAAGACCTGGGCCCGACGTTCATCAAGCTGGGCCAGATCCTGAGCACTCGCGGCGACCTGCTGCCCCCGGAGTTCATCAGCGAGCTGGAAAAGCTCCAGGACACGGTGCCCCCTACTGACTTCAGCCTGATCCAGGCCCAGGTGGAGAGCGAGCTGAAAAGGCCCCTGGCCGAGGTCTTTCCCCAGTTTGACCCCGTGCCTGTGGCCTCGGCTTCGCTGGGCCAGGTGCACTTTGCCACCCTGGCCGACGGCCAGGAGGTGGCCGTCAAGGTGCTGCGCCCGGGTGTGGAGCGGACGATCGGCACGGATCTCGATATCCTGATCGAGCTGGCGGCCCTGGCCCAAAAGCGCACCGAGTGGGGGCAGTACTACAACGTCGTGTCGCTGGCCCGCGAGTTTGCCGATACCCTGCGCAAGGAACAGAACTACCAGCAAGAGGGCGAGAACATGGACCGCTACCGGCAGATGTTTGCCGGTGTGGCCTATATCCGCGTGCCGAAAGTATACTGGGAGACGACCACGCGCCGGGTGCTGACCATGGAGCGGATCCAGGGCATCAAGATCAACGACGTGGCCGGCCTGGAGGCCGCCGGGCTGGAGCCGGCCCTCGTGGCCCGGCGCAACATCGAGCTGGTGCTCAAGGCCGTTCTGCACGACGGCTATTTCCACGCCGATCCCCACGCCGGCAACTTTCTCGTGCTGCCCAACGAGGTGATTGCCCTCGTCGACTTTGGCATCATGGGCGAGCTGGACGACCTGGAGCGCATGGGCCTGGTGCAGCTATTTGTCGGGCTGTTTCGCGAGGACGCCGCGCGGGTGGCGGGGGCCATGTCGGACCTGGGCATCGCCACGCATGCCGCCGACATGCGCAAGCTGACCCGGGACCTGGACCACTTGCGCATGCGCTATTACGGGCTTGACCTGGAAAAGATCCACGC
>JBFYTF010000259.1:0-3527 GCA_041300865.1 Anaerolineae bacterium | reverse complement strand
ATGTACAGCGCCACCAGCTTGGGCTGATCGAAGCCAGTCTGAAACTTGTCGGCCACCAGCATCACCCGGTACTCGGGGCGCTCGAAGGCCAAGCGCAGATCCTGCCCGCCGATCCCGGGGTGCATGCTGACCTCAGTGAACTCCTCTTTCTCGCCGACCGCGAAGACGTCCCCGGCCAGGCGTTTGTCGTCGGCGTGCATGACCTGTTTACCGGTGAGCTTGCCGGAAAACGCCACCAGCACTCGGATGCCGGCATGCTCGGGATGCTTCTCGATGTAACGGTCGAAGCCCAGCTTGTAGCGTACCGCCGCGGCACGGGAACTGGTCACGACCATGGCCTTGGCCTTGCCGTCCAGGCGCGGGGCGACGTTGGCGCTGAAGTGCTCGATGATGAACTGCACCTTCTGGGTCACATTGGTCGGGTGCAGAGTCATCCACTGCGCCAGCGCCTTCCTCGCCTGCCGGGCGCCGACGCGCTTGCTGTCCCCGATCTGCTGGGCCATCCGATAGGCCGTCTGGTAGGGCACGTAGCCTTTCAGCACGTCGAGGATGAACCCCTCCTCGATGGCCTGGCGCATGGGGTAACGATGGAAGCAGGTGGGCAGGTTGTCGTCCCCGACCGGGCGGGACGGGTCCCGAGGCCGGCCGAACAACATGAAGGTCGAATGCTTGGGCGTGGCCGTGAACGCGAAGTGGCTGATGTTCTTGGGCCGTACCCGCGACTTCTGCATCTCCGCCAGCAGCTCTTCGACGGTGAGCCCCGCCATCCCGGTCTTGCCGCCCAGGGTGAGCGTGGCTTGGAGCTTCGAGGCCGTGGTCCCGGTCTGGGAGGCGTGGGCCTCGTCGATGATCACGGCGAAGTTCCTGTCCTTGAGGCCCGCCTCGGTGACGATGGCCTCCATGGCGTAGGGGAAGGTCTGGATGGTGACGACGATGATCGGCGCCCCGGACAACAGGGCCTCCGACAACTGCTTGCTCTTGGATTTGGACGATTGTTGTCTGTCGATGGCGGCGATGACGCCGAACTGGTGGTCGATCTGCTTCACCGCGTCCTGAAGCTGGCTGTCCAGTACTTGGCGATCGGTGACGATGATGACGCTGTGGAAGATCGGCTCGCCGTCGTCGCGGCGCAGCTTGATCAGATCATGTGCGGTCCAGGCGATGGTGCTGGTCTTGCCGGAGCCGGCGCTGTGCTCGCACAGATATGCCATGCCGGGGCCATTGGCCTTGGCGTCGGCGACCATCTTGTTGACCGCATCCCACTGATGAAAGCGGGGGAAGATCAGGGTCTCGCGCCTTGACCAGTTGCCCTTCAGGTCCACGACGTCCTTCTTCTCGATATAGACGAAGCTGTGGAACAGCCGCAGCCAGGCATCGCGCTGACAGACCTGTTCCCAGAAATAGGCCACCGGGTAGTCGCCGTCAGCACGCTGGGGATTACCCGCCCGGCCATCGAAGCCCTGGTTGAAGGGCAGAAACAAGGTGTCCTCGCCGTCGAGCTTGGTCGCCATCTGGATCTCCGAATCCGACAGCGCGAAGTGAACGATGGCCCCGCGCTTGAAGGTCAGGAGCGGTTCCTTGCGTTTGGTCTTGGGGTCGAAGGGCAGCCGGTCGGTCCGGTACTGCTCCATGGCCGCGGCGGCCGACTGGGGACTATGCCGACACCCGGACTATCCCGAGTCCCAGCACTGGGGCTGTCTATTGGCCCGCCGGATAAGGCACAAGAGCGTCCACGGGAGCGAATGACTCGGCATAGCCTTCGTCACTTCAAAGCGCCTTGAGGAAGGCAAGCAACGCATCATCCGGTTTATAGATGCCAGCACATCCTTCGTGGGGCGTTGTCTTGGCGAGGATCTTCTGTTTCATCGCCAAATCCGCCTCCAAATAGATGTGCGTGGTCTCAACCGATTCATGGCCGAGCCAAAGTGCGATCACTGTCGGATCGGTGCCAGCCTGCAACAACTCCATGGCCGCCGTATGCCTCAATACATGGGGCGAGATGTGCTTACTACGCAGTGACGGGCAGGCTTCACTGGCGGTTGCCACGTGCTGCGCCAGCAGATACTGGACCCCATCGTTGCTCAAGCGTGCGCCGCGACGATTGGGAAATAGAACCTGACCCTCGCCGCGTGCAGGCTCCTTCAGCCAGGCCTGCAGCACTGTCGCCGTTTGTTCGGTCAGTGGGGTGGAGCGTTCCTTCCGACCCTTGCCCAGTACATGGACATAGGCGCCGACGCCAAGATGGGTATCCGCGCGCATCAGTCCGGTCAATTCCGACAAACGCAGCCCTGTCTGCACCGCGAGGAGCAGCCAGGCGTGATCGCGGCGCCCGGACCAGGTGTTGCGGTCTGGGGCCGCGAGCAAGGCGTCGATTTCCTGCCGAGACAGGTAATGGACCTGCTCATGGGGGTGGCGTTTGGCGGGGATCGCCAGAACACGCTGGATTTGCGCGGCCCGCTCGGGCAGCTCGTAAGCGGCATAGCTGAAGAAGGAACGGATGGCCGTCAGTCGCAGATTCCTGCTGCGTGCACCAATCCCCCGGCGCTCTTGAAGGTCGTCCAGAAAGGCGACGATCAGCGGCGCGTCAATGTCTTCCCAGATGAGGCGCGATGGTTCCCTGCCCAGGCGGACTTTTGCGAAGTGGAGCAGGAGGCGAAAGGTATCGCGGTAGGAGCTGATCGTATGGGGGCTGGCTTGTCGTTGCTGCATCAGGCGTTGGCTGAAGAAGCGTGTCAGCAACACGGGGAAGGTGCTACTCGGCTTCATGACGTCTGCTCCCAATGGCGCTCCAGGCGCACCTTGGCGGCATCCAGCAATTGCGGACAGGCCGAGAGGTACCAATAGGTATCGCTGACCTGCACGTGGCCAAGGAAAGCCGAAAGCACTGGGAGGCGCCGCTGCACGTCATCTCCGACTTGATACCAGTGCACGACTGTCATCAAGGCAAAGCGATGTCGAAGATCGTGCAGCCGCGGTCGTGTGCGACCGGGTTGGCTGGGCAGTGCGGCTGTCAGGCGATGGAAAGCACGGAGCACGCAGTCGTACCCCAGGCGCCCGCCGCGGGCGTTGACAAACCAGTGGGCGACTTGACGCCCGGCCAGGAATTGTTCGCGCCGCTCCCGGTAGTCAGCCAAGGCTTCGACGGTCGTTGCATGCAGCGGAATCAGGCGGGACTTGCCGAACTTGGTACAGCGGATCGTCAGGATGCCTTCGTCGAGATCGACGTCACCCAAGGTGAGGCCGAGCGCCTCGCAAATGCGCAGGCCCGATACGCTGAGCAGTCCGAAGAGGCAATACAGGGTGCGGCTTGCCAACCCATCTTTCGCTGGCAACTGCAGAGCGCCTTGCAGCAAGCGATCAATGTCGTCGTCCGTGAAGAAGTATGGACTTGGCCTGTGGTGAGAGAAGGGTAACAGGCCCAAGGGTGGAATCTCCGTCCGTGGATCGATGGCACTGCAATAACGGGCGAAGCCGCGAACGTAGCTCAAGCGCTGCGCCCACCGGGTGGGCTGGACCGATGTCGCTTG
>JBFYTF010000212.1:0-2758 GCA_041300865.1 Anaerolineae bacterium | reverse complement strand
CAGTTTCCCTGGAGCGGCCCATTACCCTCTCTCGCTGCGCCCCGTTGACCTTCCCCCGGCAAGTCCCTGATTTGTATAGGCTCTTTTAACCCATTTTGTTACGATCTCCGAACTGGGGGTTGACGTCTGCTTAACCTTCCTGGGATATGATGGGCTCAAGGTTCTCGGCCGTGGGGCGGTCCAGCATGGCCGCTTGCACCCCCCCATGCAAAAAGCCCCTTCCTCCACAACTGCTGTGCCTTGGACCACGGTTGGAGGCAGCCTAGAAAGGTATCATCGGGATGGAAAGCAGTCGTCCGGTTTTGCCGTCACCGGCGAAAAGCGTTTGGCAGCGGTACGCGGGCGCGTCCCGGTCGGGAGTACCGGTTCTGCCCCGTTTGCGGCTGACCATCTCTGAACGACGCCTTCTCTTGGCCGGTGTGGACTTGTTGCTCCTGAACGTGGGACTCCTCACGGTCCTGGTGCTGCGAGGGGGCTTTCCCCTCTCCTGGGTGACCGTCCGCGAAAACCCCCACTACCTGGTCCTCCTGTCGGCCTTGTGGGTCCTGTGGACCCTCTTCTTTGACTGTTACGACCTGCCGCGGACGGCCGCGGCGGGCCACAGTGCCTGGAGCGCCGGGAGCGCTGCCCTCTTCACTGCCATCAGCTACCTGATCATCCCATACATCACCCCTGACCTGCTTGCCTCTCGGCTCTCGGCGCTCCTCTTTGTCGTGCTGGTCACGGGCGGTATTGGCGTGTGGCGAGTTGCGTACGCGACGGTCTTTCGCCAGCCCAGCTTCCAGCAACGCATCCTCATCGTGGGAGCCGGCGAGTCCGGGCGGGAAATGGCGCAGGCCTTGGCCTGCATGCCGCAGCATGGCAATCCCTATGCCGGTTCGGGCTACTGCCTGGTGGGCTTTGTCGACGACGACCCCGACAAGAGGGACACAACCGTCGAGGGCGCGCCCGTCCTGGGGGACCGCTATCAGCTGTTGCGCCTGGTGAAGGCGCACAGCATTGACCTGGTTGTCGTCGCCATCACCAATGCTCCCCACATCCATCCTGAGCTTTTCCAGTTCCTGCTGGACTGCCGCGAACAGGGGCTGCCCGTGGAGTCGATGCCCAGCCTCTACGAGCGACTGACCGGCAAGGTCTCGGTGGAACACGCCGGGCGTGACCTGGGGCTGGTGATGCCCCAGGCCGATTCGCCCACGCGGCATCTGGGCTGGGCAGCCAAGAGGCTGTTTGACTTGCTGGTCGGGCTGGCCGGCTTGGTTGTGCTGGCCCTTGTCGCTCCAGTCATCGCCCTGGCCAACACCTTCCTTTCGCCGGGGCCGCTCTTCTACCGGCAGGAGCGCGTCGGCAAGGGCGGGCGTAGGTTCTGGGTGTTCAAGTTCCGCTCTATGGTTCCCGCGGCAGAGAGGGAGTGTGGCGCTGTATGGGCTGCCGCGAACGACTGCCGGATCACCTCGGTGGGGCGGATGCTGCGCAAAACTCGCCTCGACGAGCTGCCGCAGTTCTGGAACGTGCTCAAGGGGGATATGAGCCTCGTCGGGCCCCGGCCAGAACGACCGGAGTTCGTGGCCGACCTGGTACGCCTTGTACCGTTCTACCAGGCTCGGCACGCGGTCCGGCCCGGCATCACGGGCTGGGCGCAGGTGCGCTATCCCTATGGCAGCAGCGTCGAAGACGCGCTGGCCAAGCTGCAGTACGACCTGTATTACATCAGGCGCCAGAGTATCTACCTGGAGCTTTCGATTATGGTCAAGACCGTGCGCGTGATGTTGGGCCTCCAGGGACGCTAGCGGCTGCTGGCTGTCCGAAGGCCAGCGAATCCTCTCAAGCTGGACATCCACTTCTTGCTCACCGACAGGGGGATAGTGAGCACAAGGGGACCGGTGATGCCGGTCCCCTTTTGTGTGCGCCGAGCTGCCGTGCTCAGGACCTGCGAAGACGTGCCCTTGACCTGGCATGCGTTGCCTTGTATAATCTCGGACACAGGCCGCATCAAGCCGGGGACACGATGGTCGGGAACAAGCTGCCGCGGGAATTCTACGAACGAGATACGGTCCTGGTGGCGAGGGAGCTCCTGGGCAAAACGCTGGTCCGCATTTCTCACGGGCTAGAGCGTGCCGGCAAGATTGTCGAGGTCGAGGCCTACCTGGGTGTGCACGATCTCGCTTCCCACTCTTCCCGCGGGCGAACGAAACGAACGAGCGTGATGTTCGGCCCGCCGGGGCACGCCTACGTCTATATCATCTACGGCATGTATGACTGCATGAACGTCGTGACCGAGCCCGAGGGCCAGGCGGCAGCGGTCCTGCTGCGAGCGCTGGAGCCGGTCAAGAACGTCACCGGCCGCACCCAGGGGCCGGGGCTGCTGTGCCGGGCAATGGGCATCGATAGGTCCTTGAACGGTCACGACCTCCTCAGCGCCGACTTTTACATCGCCACTCCGCCCGAGACCGAGGCGTTCTCCATCGTCGAAAGGCCTCGCGTCGGCGTTGGCTACGCGGGCGAGTGGGCGGAAAGGCTGCTGCGTTTCTATATCCAGGACAGTCCCTTCGTCTCCAGGAAGTAACCGGGGATGGGCCCCGCGGCCTTGACGGTTCTGCTGCCGATTTGACCTGCCGGGCAGCCTGAGGTATAATGCCACTCGCGCGAGGCTGGCTGGTTGTGGTCGGGGAGACCGAGCCTTGCAGCCCGCAGCCAACACCGAGGTTGCCGCAATGCGAGATGCCCAGGCGCGAGCAGGAGTGCACTGGCCGGTCGTCGT
>JBFYTF010000209.1:0-23588 GCA_041300865.1 Anaerolineae bacterium | reverse complement strand
CCCCCCCCCCCGCGACTCGTGGCGCCAGCTTGGTGCGCGCGACCGCTAGTGCGGAACGTTCCGTGCGCGGCCGGCCGGCGGTGCCTTCACGGTGCCGGCGCTGTAGTTCCGCGCTACCTCTCCTGATCTCAGCGCCCGATTGTAGGCGGCGACGAGGTGCAGCTCGCCCAGCCAGGGCTGGTCGCCGCCGGCTTCGTTGCCCAGCCCCAGGCGATAGGCAACATTCCACGTGGAAAAGTCGCCTTCTACTTTGCGCTCCCCGGCCTGGACTCCATTCACGTAGATCCGGGCCGTGCCTGACGCGTCGCGGGTGTAGACCAGGTGCGACAGGCTGCCGGTGGCCACCTGGCCGCCCTCCAGCAGCGTGCCGGTCGCGTAGTGGTCGGTGCCGGCCGTGCGCACGATTGCCTGGACCTTGTCCCCATTCTGCCCCAGGGCAAAGTTGCGAAAACGGCCGGCCGTGGTCAGGCTCACGATGCGCGCCGACGCCTGGGCGGCACTCGCCGGTTTGACCCATGCCTCGACGGTGATCTCGTGGCTGGCTTTGGCCGCCTCGATAAGCTTGGTGGCCCACACGTCCTCAGAGGTAGCTACGAAGGCCTTGCTCTTGAGGGCCAACCCTCCACCGGCCATCCAGCGCGCGCTTTTGGTGTCCGCGATGGTCAGATCCAGTGGCTGCCCGACGCCCGAGACGTCCTTCACTGTCTTCCCCTTGCCCTCGAGGAAGGTGTAAAGGACCTGGAGCCCGTCTGTCACGCGTTCTTGCTCGTCGTCGATCTCGGGCGGAACAAGGTCGCTCTCGTAGAACGCTTTCAGATACGCCATGACGTCCTGGCGGACCTGCCTCTTCACGCCCTCGCCCCGGTCTTGCCACCAGGGGACCATTTGCTCCAGCACGCCCTGGCCGTCGCTGGGCTCGCCGCCGAGAAGCAGCCTGTCGACCGCCCGGCCGAGGACCATGAGATCGGTGTCCGCCGGGCGGGGAAGCAGGCGGCGCTTGATCCTCTCGATCTCCAGGATCAGGCCGATGTTGGCCTCGACGTTGGCCGGCCGGCGCACGTCCTCGGGCACGGCCGCCTCTGGACGCGCCGGCTCGAACGAGGGCAGGATGCGGCTGACGTAGGTCACCCTGTGCAGCACGCGCCACACCTGGTTGTTCTTGGAGCGGGCCTCGCGGAGCGCCCGGGCGTTGGGACCGTACTCAGCGGCGTACTTGCCCTGCCCGTTGAGCCATTCCGGATCGACGATCTCGTCAAAGAAGCGGCCAAAGCTGTCGGCGCAGGGGGCCAGGTAAAAGGTCATGAAGCGATAGGCATCCACTTTCCCGGGACAGAGCTCGGCGGTGTAACAGCCCTGTTGCTTGTCCCAGCGGTTGAGGCAGCCCTCGCCTTGCACGTCGACGTGCACACCAAAGGCCCGTTTCTCTTCCAGGCTCTTTTGGACCTCGACGTTGATGTGACCGCCAAACAGCGCGTCGAGCTCGCCGAAAAAGCCGTATCCAGCCGAGAACTTGGCCTCGACGTACACGCCGCCCTTACCGAGAAATTGATAAGAACCGCCCCACGACTCCTGGCGGATGCTGGAGAACTGCTCCTCCTCGGCGTAGAAGCCGCCCTCGGCGGTCCAGACGTATGTATTGACCATGTTGCGCCGGTCCTGACCCGTCTTCCAGTCGTAGCCCAGCTCCTGTTCGGGCAGGACGTCCATCAGCCTGCGGCTGGCATCTCCCGGATCGCCTGCCTGAAAGTGACCGGCCTCCGACCTGCGACCGATCTCTCCGGCTTTGTAGTTCGTCAAGTGAGTCCTTATGTCTTGGTACTCTTTGTCGATCTTTTGCTTTAGCGCGTAGGCTTCCAGCGGCTTGAAGTAGCTGCCCCTGGCGCCGTCGCCGGCTCCCGGATAGTCTGGATCGGCGCGCAGGCCCACCATGCCGTCCAGCGTACCGTTCTTGATGTACTTCGGGTTGAGGGGGAACATGATGATGTTCCAGTCCTCGGGGATATCCGGGTTGGGCAGCACCTGGAAGGCGACGAGGCTGCCGGTGCGCTTGAGCCGGAGGGCGAACAGATCGGCCGTGCCAGACTTGACCAGGGCGTAGCCGACATTATTGGGGAGGTAACGGCGGCCCACGTCCGGGTTCAGGTACTGGAGCTGCCCGTCGCGGTCGTGACTCAGCGGCTGCTCCCAGCCGCCCGCCAGCGTCAAGGACTTGGTCATGGTCTTGCTGGTGCCGGCAGTGACCGAGGCGCTGCTGAGCCACCCCGTAGAATGCTCGAAGACGCCGTGCACGCCGGCCTTGCCCTCCGTTGTGTACACGGATTGCGTTACGAACATGCCCGCTTCAGCCCCATAGGCCCAGTGTACGCCGGCTTTGAAGTCGACGGACATATCAAACCCGGTATCCCGCGAAGCAGAGTAGACCTGCGTTGTCTCTTGCGCCTCGGTCAGTTGGATGGCGCTGGCGCCCGCATAGTCGTCCGTCTGTGGATCGGTCAGGTTCTCGCTCGGTACAGGCGGCGCGCCCTCGATGTAACCGATGAGTGTCGGCGCCGTCTGCACCTGCCCCACAAAGTTGAGCTCCAGGTCGCCCACCTTGAAGCCGGTTACCAGCTGTAGGCCGTCCTCCTGTAGAAGGTAGCAGCGCTTGAGGACGCCGAAGAGGTTGCCGCCCTCATCCCACTGCATGTCGCCGTACTCAACCGCGGCCGGCGATGCGGCGGTCCACTTGTGAAAGCCCGGCTTTTCCAATCCGCCGCACACGTTCCGCACTTCGGGCCCCTCGTTGCCGATGGGCGCGGTGGAGTCAACCCAACGCCCGCCCTGCAGGGCTCCATCCTGGCCCTCGCCTGTCCGGTCCAGGATGGCCGTGCCCTCGCCTTCGTCCAGGGGCCAGTAGCCGGCAAGGCCCTCCTCGGCACCCGTCAGGGCGCGGTACATGTTGTCGCGGATCTGTTCTGTGGTCCGCACCCGGCTCCAGACGCGCAGCTCGTCGACGCTGCCGCAGAGGTGCGCCTGCGGTGTGCCATCCGCCGCGATCGCGGCGCCGATGGTGAACTGGTCACGCGCTCCGTGGTCCTGGCCATCGCCGCTGCCCGCTGCCCGGCCCACGGTTTGTACCGGCCGGCCGTTGATGTAGAGCGTCAAGACCGCGTTGCGCGGCACGGGTGCCCACATGTTCTCGACTTCGCCGGCCCGGGCGTGGACGAGCTTGCCGTGATTGCTGCCCTTGGAGTCGTTGGCCGCGCTGCCCCGGCCCTCCTGGAAGCGCCAGTCGGCCACGAGGCCCTCGACGTCCGCGGGCAGCGGCTCATCCTGGAAGGTCGGGATCTGCCAGTCGCGGCGAGCGGTCTCCCAGAGGCGGACATCGTCGACGATGCCCTGGAAATAGCCCTGGTCCGAGGCACTGCGGCCGATGTTGAGCCTGGTCGTGGTCACCGCGACCTCACCGGCGGCGCGTTTGAGGACAGAGACCTCGGCGCCGGGCCGGTGCTCTCGGGCGATGCCGTTGACCGCCCGGTCCACGTCGAGCGTGTAGGTGCCATCCGTGTTGGCCGTGACCGACCTGACCGCGACCTGTTCGTCCTGGAGCAAGAGCTGGTCGCCGGCCGCGACCTGGCGGTCAACCTCCAGCCTGCGGGCTGTGACGGAAGCGGGCAGCTTTTCTCGTGCCACGTACGCCTCTCCCTTTGGCACGTCGATGCTGATCCAGCGCCAGCCCTGAAGGTCGCCGTCCAGCCATATCTTTTGCTCATAGTGGCACTTGTCACACCCGGCCGCGGCTCCGGACTTGTACGAGGTGGCCGAGAGACCGCCCTGCAAAGTGCCCTTGTGGCCTCCGCCGCTCTGATCCTGGATCTCGCCGCCCGGCGCTTTCGCGAGTGACGCGTCTATGTCGTCGAACACCCAACTGCCGGCCGTTCCCTGGGCGTTTCGGCCAGGCGTGTCCATGTCATCGCCGACCTCGGCCGCCGACAGGGCCCGATCCCAGATGCGGACGTTGTTCATCAGGCCGGCGAAGGACGCGCCGATGTTCCAGTTTTCCGCGGCCTGCACCGCGCCTTTGCCCGCCGGGTCTGGCTGCTGGGCCACCTGGATGCCGTTGCGGAAGAGCAGCCATGCCCCTCGCGCCTTGTCATACACACCTGCCAGGTGGATCCAGGCACCGAGGTCCTGAGGCGGAACAGGGTATGACGCGCAGCAGGCTCCCACGCCGGCCTGGTAGTGCCCGTCCCGGATGCGCAAATAGGCGCCGCCTGCCCCATGGGCGACGACGTTGCGGCTGGCGGTCGTGTCCTGGGCGTTGATCCAGGCGGCGATCGTAATCTCGCCCGCGAAGTTCAACCCGGACGGATTGCCGAGGCTGACATGGTTGTTTTTGCCGTCGAACGCCAGGGCCGTCTCCAGCCGGGGCGTGGCATCAAAAGCGGCTGCCAGGTGATAGCAGCGGCCGGCGGCGAGGGGATCGCGGCCCTTGACGCGTATCAGTCGCCGCAGGCGATCTCGCGTCTCGAAACAGGGTTTGTCGTCGGTGTCGATGTACAGCCGCCAACTCTGTTCCTCTTCGGCCGCACCCCACTTGGCCAGGATGACCTCCGGCTGGAGCCGCCGGCCGCTTTCCGTCCTGGGCGTCACCCAGGCCTCGACGGTCATGGCCTGCTTCACGTTGAGGTCGGTCGCGTTGCCGCAGTCGACGTAGCCTTGCCCGTCTGGCTTCAGGGCATTGGTGGCGTTGTAGACGGCCGCCACGTGCGTCCATTCCTCCGGGCAGACCAGGGCCGTGGCGCTCCCCACGGCCTGGCCCCCGCTTTCGGCCACGACCTTGAAGTTGGGACCCTTCTCGTCCCTGACGAATCCCAGAGCGACCTTTGCGCCCGGTGCCCGGTAGCTGACGAGGTGCATCGGGCCGCCCTCCATGGCTGCGACCTTGACCCAGGCTTCGACGGCCAGATCGCCGGCCAGGGCGAGCCGGTCATAGGGGAGGGCCACATAATCGTCGATGCCGTCGAGCCGGAGCGCCTTGCCCTCCGGCTCGGGGATCCACGCGGACGCTTTGCCGTGCCGGGTGGCCTGCTGAACCGTGCCGTTGGGCACGGCCACCGGGGCGCCGGCGTCGGGCATGTTGGCCGCCGTTACGGCAAACAGGGCCGAGCCAAAGAACGGGCCGCCGGCTGACGCCTGGAGGGGCAGGCCCTCGCGCCGGACGTTCGCGCCGTAGTCATAGTACACGAGCTCCCGTCCTTCGCGGGCCAGCGGGTCGTTGGCATCGCTCGTCGCCGCGCCGTTCAGCACGGCCAGGAACTTGACCAGGTCGCGCGGGACATTCTGCCAGGATTCGCAGATGCCATTGCGGCTGCTGAGCGTCACCTGGCAGACGCCAGGCTTC
The DNA here is from genome assembly GCA_041300865.1 of Anaerolineae bacterium. Classification (GTDB taxonomy): domain Bacteria; phylum Chloroflexota; class Anaerolineae; order JAAYZQ01; family JAAYZQ01; genus JAAYZQ01. Next base: position 18,205 of record JBFYTF010000209.1, on the reverse strand, counting down.
GGGCCTGCGGCAACCGCGATCTCGTAGCCCTCCATGTCGGGCCCCGGCCGGAGGGCCGTGAACCGGAGCTCGGGCCTGTCGCCACCGGCGCCGTCGAGAGGCAGGGAGTGTTCCGCCCTGGCCGTCAGCGTGTCGTGCTGCGCGACCAGGAATTGGCCGTGGTCCCCGCGGAAGTAGAGGTGGACCAGCCCGTCGGCGCCGTCGAGCAGGCTGGGCGTGTCGCCGCTGCGCGCGAAGGTCAGCAGCCCGGCCGAGACCGTCAGGCCCCTCCTGTCGACGGCGATGGTGGGCATGGCGACCCCACCCTCGCTGCCGGCCGGTGCCAAGGCACGGACGGGCAGCGACCCCTCGCCGGCAGCATCGCCGAGCACCAGGGTCACGTCGGACACGTCCTGCATCTCGCCCGTCAGAGCCAGCGTTCCATCGCGCGCGACCCCAAAGTCCAGGACGGCGATGGGCGCCACCGCGGCCCACTTGTCGCGGACGTCGTCGAGGCCCGCCCGCCACTTGTCGTCGGGATTGTCTGGTCCTCCGCCCCACTTGGCAGCGAGGCTGTCGGGGGGCACGGGGCCGGCGCCCCACTTGTCGTCTGCCTTGGTCGTCGCGGCAACCTTGAGCTGGCCATGGTGGGGCACGAGGCCGGTGACATCGCGGATGGCGGTGCCAGACCCCTCGTCAAGGGGCCAATAGCCGACCAGGCCGGGCTCGTCGCCGGCCAGGATCCCATACATCGTGGCCTGGATCTCGTCGGCAGTGCGGGCGACGTTCCACAGCCGCACCTGTTGCATGCCGCCGTCGAAATAGCCGTCCGACGGCCAGTTGCTGCGCCCGAGATAGTTCGTGGTCCGGGGCAAGGTTGCGGGCAAGTGGACCCGCCCGGTGGCCGCCTGCCCGCCGTCCACGTAGAGGGCCGCGTTCCCGTCCTTGTCTACCGTGGCCGCCACGTGCATCCACACGCCGGTCTTTAGCCGTCCTACAGCCTGGATACTGCTCTCTGCGCCACGGGGGAGCACGTGCAACGCCAGGTTGTTGGTTGTGCCCTCGTTGGCCAGCAGGATGTTGTCCTTCTCACTGCCATTGCCCAGGTCGATGATCCGCGACCAGCTCTTGAAGCTGCGGTAGTGGACCCAGGCCTCGACGGTCAGGCCCTGGCTAAAGTCAACGTTCATTTCCGGTAGCGCGACGTGATCGCCCGAGCCACCAAAGAAGAGCGCATGGCTGTCGACGGCGCAGCCGGCGCGAAGCACGGCGTCCTGGCCGGAAACCCGATCGCGAACGGTGCTGCCTGCCTGCTCGTCCAGGCGCCAGTGCCCCACCATGCCATGTGCCAGCCAATCCGACGGCCCCCCCATTGTTTCCAGGATCTGAGCCGGCGTGCGGGCCACGTTCCACAGGCGCACCTCGCCGATGTCGCCGTCGAAGTAGCCATCGGCGGCCCAGTTGCTGCGCCCGATATAGTTCCGTGTCCGGTTGACAGTGCCGGTGACATGGACCCTGCCGGCCACCAACATCTGGCCGTTCTTGTACAGCGCCGCGTTGCCGAACCTGTCCACCGTGGCCGCCAGATGGAGCCAGGTGCCGGTCTCCAGGGCCCCGGGCGCCCGGATGCTGCTCACGGTCCAACCCTTGTACACGTGGAGCACCAGCGTGTTGGTCGTTCCCTCGTTGGCAAGCAGGATGTTGTCCGGCCCGGAGCCGTTGCCGAGGTCGATGATGCGCGACATACTCCGGAAGCTGCGGTAGCGCACCCAGGCCTCGACGGTGAAGCCGCCGGCATAGTCATAGTTCATGGCCGGCAGCTCGATGTGATCGTCCAGCCCATCGAACGTCAGGCCAAAACCGACACGGAGCCGGCCGTCGAGCTGGCCCTGTGCCCGGTCGTGGACCACGTCGCCCGCCCCACCGTCGCACGGCCAGTGGCACACCAGCCCGGGCGAATCCGGTGCCGGGCGGCAGTGCATGCCCTCCTGGATCTGATCCTGGCTGCGAGCCACGCTCCACAGGCGCACGTCGCCTACGTCGCCGTCCAAGTAGCCGTCCCACCCCCAGTTGCTCCGCCCGAGGTAGTTGCCCGTCCGCTCGACGGTGCGGGGAACATGGACGGCGCCCGTGGTCAGCAGCTGGCCGTTCTTGTAGAGAGCCGCCTTGCCCTCCGCGTCGACCGTGGCCGCCAGGTGCAGCCAGGTACCGGTCTCGAGGACCGCGGGGGCTGTGATGGTGCTCCCATCTCGATCCTGGTAGACCTGCAGCACGAGGTTGTTGCTCGTCCCCTCGTTGGCGAACAGGATGTTGTCGCCGGGAGCTGCATTGCCCAGGTCGATGATCCGCGACCAGTTCTGGAAGCTGCGATAGCGTACCCAGGCCTCTATGGTCAAGCCGCCGGCATAGTCAGGGTTCATGAGAGGCAGCTCTATGTAATCATCCCGCCCGTCCAAGCTCAGGGCGTAGCCAACCACGAGCTGCCCATGCAGTTGTCCCGCGCCCCAATCGTGGACGGTGTCGCCTGCGCCTTCGTCGCACGGCCAGTAGCCGGCCAGGCCGGGTGCATCCGGTGCCGGACGGCGATGCATTTCCTGCCGGATCTCTTCCGCGGTGCGGGCCACGTTCCACAGGCGCACGTTGTTGATCTGGCCGGCATAATGCCTGCCGATGGCCCAGTCCTCAGCAACCGGCACGGCGCCCGCCGGGTCCGTTTCGTTAGGCGCCACCGCCGCCTGTACCCCGTTACGGTAAAGCAGCCAGCCCTGCCCCGGGTCGTACACCCCGGCCAGATGGACCCAGGCCGCCAGATCTTCGGCCGGCACCGGGCACGACGCGCAGCGTTCTCCCACCCCGACCTGGTACTGCCCGTCCTGGATGCGCAGGTATACGCCACCGTTGCCCTGGGCGACGACATCCTGCCGCCCGGCGGTCGCCCTGGGTTTGATCCAGGCCTCGACGGTGATGGCCCCTGCGATTTGCAGGGCCGTGGGATTTCCCAGCCGGACATGGTCGTCCGCTCCGTCCAGCTCCAGGGCATGTTTTGCCAAGCCGACGGGCGCCGCGAGCATGACCCGCGCGCCGCGCTTGACCCGCTGCGCCCGGCCATACTCGTCCAGGGCCTCTTCTTGCTGCATGTAGAGCAACGCCGCCGGCCCGGCCTGGAACCGCTGCCCGGCATCCGCCCATTTGAGCCGGGTCCGCTGCACGTCAGCCATGCTGAACAGGCCGTCTTCGCCGCGGCCGATGGAGAACGAGTCGAGCTGCCCCTCGGCATTGGCCGCCCAGATGTGCCACCGCCATTGCGTGGGCAGGGGGCCGGGCAGGAGCAGGACGCAGAACTGGCCCGCCTCCAGGCCCCTGACCGCGGCCAGCTCTGTCGTGGGCTCGAAGAAGGGTTGGCCCTCCATGTCCTTGGCGCCAAAGGTGTCCTTGCGGCTGGCCGGCAGGTCTCGTTTCCGGCTGCGCTGGAAGCGGGACTCCCAAGTGAGGCTAAGCGTCCTCGCCGCCGCGTCAAACACGAAGCGGTCGACGTACAGCGTGCCGCCCGTAGATTGGCGGAACAGGTAGACGTGCTTGCCGTCGGACACTGCCTGGAAGGGAGCCTCCGCGGTGCGCCCGGCCATCTCGAGGTCGACGGTGACCAAGCTCATGCCCGCCGGGCGGATCTGGCCGGGAAGGGCCAGCTTCTTGCGGTCGCTCCAATTCTTGTCGTCGTCGGGCTGGGCCGGGTCTGGGGCCAGCACGCGGTAATAGATGTCGCGCTTCTCGTCCAGGGCCAGGACGATGACCAGGCCCTGGTGCCGCACCACGGTCAGGAACCGAAACAGGTGCTCTTGGCCTTCGTAGAATCTCACCTTTTGCCTCCTTGCAGGGAAAACCATTGGCCGCCACAGGCCTGACCCAGGGGCATCGCCACTCACGGGGATTCGGCCAGACGCGGAAGCGGGGGTCGAAGGGCGCTTGTCTCTCAGGGTGGCAAGATCGGACAGAAACAAAAGAACCGAATCCAAGCGGGATCGCTCCCGCGGCAGGCTTCGGCTCTAGGTGTCACTCCATTCTCCACCTCATTTCCTCTGGCATAGGAACGAGGGCCACTACGGTGTTGACCGCTCAATTATACCACACATCTGGGCCAATGCAAGACCCAAAGCAGCACTTGACAAATGGCTAATCATTGGCTACAATCTAATTCGATACAAGACGAATAATGGGTGGAGGTTTTAGAATGGCAAACCATAAGGAAACTCCCGAACAGGATCTTGAGACTCGGGCGGAGTTGTTCAAAGCACTGGGGCACCCGGTGCGGCTCTTGATCCTGAACCTCATCCATGCCGCGCCGCGGCACATTGAAGAGCTGTCGACCATCCTGCGGCTCAGCCCGGCGACGGTCTCGCACCACCTGTCCAGGTTGAGCGCCGCCGGGCTGCTCCGATCGCAGAAAGACCAGTACTACCAGACGTACTCGTTGGCCGGCGACCTGCCGGAGCGGACACTGCGCGAACTGATCCTGATGCCACAGCCGCGGCTGGCCGTCCGGGTGGAAGAGGATGCCTACCGCGAGAAGGTGCTGGCAACGTTCCTGCGCCAGGGCCGGCTGGTGTCCATCCCGGCCCAGCTCAAGAAGCGGCAGATCGTCCTGGAGAAGCTCGTGGAAGAGTTCGAGCCCGGGCGGACCTACACCGAGCGCGAGGTCAACCAGGTCCTGGTCGATTACCACGACGACGTAGCCACGCTGCGCCGGGGCCTCATCGAGCACCAGCTAATGCAGCGCGACAGCGGCCGCTACTGGCGCCTGGGGACCGAGGGGAGTGGGCCGGCGGAACCTGCCGGCCGGGGCGAATAGCAGACGAGTCATCCCTGGTGCTGTCGCTGTAGACCCGGCGTGCCGATGCTCCCGTTTTGCGGTAGTGTCTGATTGCCAAGCAGACTCAACCGTGCTATACTTGCCCGGGCCTGGAGGCCAGGGCAGATAGCGCGGTGTTGTATCTGCCTGACACTCGATCTGACCTCAGACTGCTCACCCAAGTCAGTTCCCAGCACAAAAAGGAGACAACAATGAAAGTTCGTCTGTTTCACGCATGCATGTTCATGGTGTTGTTGGCGCTGCTCGTGTCTGGTTCAGCGGCGAGCGTCTCAGCAGGGCGGGATGAACGATTGGGAATCCCAGTTTCGGCCTACCGGGCGACCCTGGTTGGCGACCCTGTGCTTGATGCGATATCCCCGGCCATCTTTGAGAGTGGCGTCAACACGCCCGTGCTGATCACCGGGCAGAACCTGGAAGGCACTTCCTCAGCCCGGCTTGGATCTGTGGCGCTGCGCAACGTGTTGGTCATAGACAGTACCCGGGTTTCCGCGCTGGTCCCCTGGTCCATCGCGCCCGGAATCTACGACCTGACCACTGTCAACCAAACCGGGCAAACCGCGCTTCTGGCCGACGCGGTCACGGTGAGTGTTCCGGCGCCTACCTGGACCTCCAACGGCCCTTTCGGCGGTGACCTCTGGGATGTGGTCCTGGACCCGGTGGACCCCGCCCGCCTGTACGTGTCGGCCCAGCGCTCCGGTCTGTTCAGGTCTGAATCGGGCGGCGACAGCTGGAGCATGTCGTTGGTCACACCCTTCCCGCTGCGGACCCAGATCGCCTATCCAACGCCGGGGCAGCCGCCGGTTCTGTACGTGGGCGGCGATGCCGGGATCGGCATGCTGCGCTCGCTGGATTACGGCCAGACCTGGCAGCAGGCGGTGCCAGAGGGGTTTGCCGACTGGCAGGCAACCCACGGTATGGTCGGTCGCGCCTACGTGCGCAGTGACCAACCGAGCTGGGTCTACCTGGCACTGAGCAGTTGGGAGGATGTCGATCCGAATGCCGGGCTGTACCTGTCGACCGACCTGGGCGAGACCTGGTCGTTGGTGGATGGCACCGGCGGGCTGCACGTGACCACCCTCGCCTTCGACCCCGACGCCCCTGGGCTCAATATGGTCATCGGCACGCGCAGTGGGCAGGTCTATCTCACGACCGACGGCGGCGGCGACTGGAGCGATCCGATACTGGTTGCCGGGTTCATCGGCCGGTTGGTGTTCGCCCCCACCCTTTACGACGGCCATCGCAGTCTGTGGGCCATTACCGGGGACTCGAACAATGGCGCGGAAGAGAACGCCTACCGCAGCACGGACGGTGGGGAAACTTGGACTCCTATTCAGGTGCAGCCGGGTGCGAGCAACTCGGGAGTCACTTATCACGATACGATCTCGGGGCTGCTGTGGTCAGCCGTTGGGAGCGGCTATTACTCCGAGGACGACGGCGACACCTGGACTCCGATTGGCACCGGCCTGAACGAGGTCCAGGATCTCGCTGTTGTCCCGGGCGCAAACAGCCGGCCGACCACACCTCTGTTCGCGGCTACAAGGGGAGGCCTGTACAGGAGCACCGACGGCGGCAGCACGTGGCAGGAGACTGACGCCGGCCTGGGCGCGGTGATGGTGCGCACGATCGCAGTCTCGCCGTTCAACGCCGACGAAGCCTACGCCGCAACCCAGGTCAAGGGCATCCAGCACACGGTGGATGGCGGCCGCAACTGGCAAAGCCTGCAGGTTCCGATCGGACGCTATCAGGCGAGCATTGCACCCGACCCCTTTAACGACGGAAAGATCTTTATCGGGTACGGCGATATAGAGCCTGTCCCGCTGGCGCGGATTTCCACGGACCACGGCGCCACCTACGCCGAATATGCCCTGGCCCTTCCTGCAGAGTATGAGGACAGAGGCGCCTATGTGTCGGCGATTGCACCAGATCCCCTAACTGAAGACCGTCTGCTCGCGGGCGTATGCGTGGATGATAACTGGCCCACAGTCGGACCCGGCCTGGTCTATGCCAGCACCGACGGGGGCAGCACCTGGATCCAGCAATCGACCCCGGCCGGCGTCAAGTGCATCTTGCGCCTGGCGTTTGATCCCCAGGATGCCAGCGTGGTGTATGCCGGGACAAACGGCACAGGTCTGCTGCGCAGCGTCGATGGCGGCGAAACGTGGGCTCCACTGCCTGCTCAGCCGGCAGGCACCGAGATTGGGGCGGTGGTAATCGATCCGCGCGACTCGCTCTCCCTTTACGTGATGAGTTACAGCTTCACAAACACTGGCTCGGAGGTAGGCGTCTTTGTCACTCACGATGGTGGCGAGACTTGGGCCAAGATGGAGGGTCTCACCGACTATCCCATCTGGGAGCTGATGCTGGTAAAGGTTGGCACCGGGTACCGGCTCTACGCTGCCACGATGAACGGCCTGCGCTACCTGGAAGCAATCCCGGTTGATCCATGGACACCCTGGCTACCGGGCAGTGGGATCGCGGAAACCGCAACCGTCGACGGTTTCAACGCCGGTGTCGAGGTGGGCCGGGTTGTCCTCTACATCGGGACGTCCGGAGGCACTGTTTCAGCCACCGTGGCATCAGCCGCCAGCCCGTCGAATGCCGACGCTGCGCAGCTCCTTGCGGGAGGCGTCTACCGCAGCATGATCAACGTCCATCTCGTCTACCTGCCGAATGTGATGCAGGATTAGGCAGCCTGTGTCCAGACGAAGTGGGTCACCTGCCACAGTCACGGCCCGGCCACGAACGAGGGCTGTGAACGTGCCAGGTGGCCCACGAGTCTGGAACTGGGTAGCGCTTTGCCTAGCCCCTCTTACAGGGTGCCGGTGTGCCCTGGTGTCTAATCAGGAGCACGATCTGCGGGCACAGGTCAGCCCTCGTTCAGGAGGGCTGAGGCGCTGTGGACCCAATCCGCGTCCATGCGGGCCAGGCGCGCCTTTTTCAGGTTCTCGCGCATGATCCAGCGCACGTCTGGGTCGGGGCTGGCCAGCCACTTTTCCATGAGGGGCTTGCCTTCCGCGGGCAGGGCGACGACGGCCACGCTCCAGCAGTAGCCCAGGCCCTTGCGCAGCGCCTGGAAGTCGGGGCCGCGGCGGTTGTCTACGCGTTCAATAGAGGCCGTGATCCCGTCCAGGATGTGCAGCACGGCACGGGCGTGCTCCTGCCGGGCAAGGAGCCTTGGCTCGCACAGGGCGGCCGCGGCGGCCCGCTGCTCGAGCGGCGTCCCGGCGCTCCACTCCTCCGTGACGGCCAGCAGGCGCTCCATGTCGGCATCCCCCAGGCGCTGCAGAGCCATGGCGACAGCCTCGCGGGTCCGCCAGCGCGGGTCAGAGGCGTGGCGGCGCAGATCTTCCAGCAGGGCGCTGTCGCCCTCGGCGACCAGCCGCCCGATGCCTACGACGCCGCAGAAGGCCAGGAACTCTTGCGCCGAGTTAACGGGGGCCTGGGCGGCCGAGTAAGGGGCGAAACGCAGGAAGAGCTCCCGGTCGCCCTCGTCGGCGACGGCCTGGGCCAGCTCGAGGTTGCCGCGTGGCCCGGGCAGCCCCGATTCCTGGAGCAGGTACGGCTCCCAATCATCGAGCGTGCGCAGCTTGGCGCGGTAGTCAGCGATTTTGGACATTGTCGCTTGTGCCTCCGTAGATCTCCACGTGGTCACCGGCGCGCGCCCCCCAGGCAGCGCTTCCGTTGCCACGGGTGTGGCACTATGGGCCGGAGTGGACGATCAGGGGCAAGTAGACGGAGGAGGGGGCCACGTCGGGCTGCCAGTAAACGAGCACCCGGTGCCGGTTGAGGTCGGCCAGGTAGAGGTTGTCCGACTCGTCGAAGGCGGCGGCGTAGGGCATCGACCCATAGTCCTTGACAACTGCCGCGGGCAGCGGGTTGGCCAGTGGATTGTCGTAGACCAGCGGGAAGCGCAGTCCCGAATAGCCGTTCAGGCCCACGACCATGCGGCCCCGGGAGTCAAAGGCAAGGTCAAGCGGCTCGCACAACGGGTCTGTGCCATCCGTGCAGCCCGGAACGTCGAACCTGCCCCCCGTGCCAAACACCCGTGTGGCGGCGACGGAGAACAGGGTCGTCGCCGGCTCCACAGGGAATAGAGAGGCGTCGTATTCCAGCAGGCGGTGGTTGCCGCTGATCTCCAGGGCGTGGTCCGAGACGTAGAGGTTGCCCCAGGGGTCCAGCGCGACAGCCCCCGGCGTGCACAAGGTGTCCGCAGCGGGCGCGGGCTGCCCGCGGTTGCACAGGTCGCCCGCCAGGTTGGCCTGACCGAGCACGACGTCTACGATCGGGTTGGATAGGGGATGGCTGATGCGAAAGACCCGGTTGGCGCCGGGATCCGCGATCCACAGCTGCCCGCCGTCTCCGGTCACCGCAACATCGCCGACGTTGATGGCCGATGTCCAGGAAAAGCTGCCGCCGCCCTGGGCCGGAAGGGGCGAAGCCAGTATCTGCACCGGCCGGTTGCCGGGAAGCAAGGGTAGCATATGGAGGTGGATCTCGGGCCCATAGACCACCCAGAGGTGGCGGCCGGCATCCGCCTGCAACCTGCCGTATGGGTGCGCGGCAAGCGCGGCGCAATCCGGCGTGCCCGCGCAGCCCTGGGCGGCCTGGCCATTGGCGGAGAGATCGGCGGTGTCCCAGAACAGCATGCGGCCGTGATCGGTGACGATGAGCTGGCCGTCCGAGACTTCGACGCCCCGCGGTGAGTACAGCCCGCCGGCCCCGAGGTGGTTGTGGACGCCCCACAGGACCGGGGCAAAGAGCCGGACGTCGGCTGCGTGGGCCACGCCGGGCGTGGGTTCGGGGATCGGTGCCGGGAAGCGCCACACATCCTGGGTGCCGTCCGAATCGGCCAGGATGACGTTCCCGTCGACGTCGATCCCGATGGAGCCGCGGGAGTCGCACATGGCGCAATACCAGCCGCCGGCACAGGAGAAGGCCCCCCCGCAGTTGCCGTCGTAGGTGGGCACATCTTTGAGCAGGACCCTGGTCACCACTCCTTCCTGGAACAAGAGCACCTGGTGGTTGCCGGTATCGTTGACCCAGATGCCGCCTGCGGGATTCCACTCCAAGCCGGTGGGAAAGCGCAGGTTGGCGCCCAGCAGGCGGCTGGCCGCCATGCCCGATGACAGGGGCGGGTCAAAGATCAGCACGCGGTTATTGAGCGAGTCGGCGACGTAGACGCTGCCGGCAGCATCGACGCGCACCGCCGCCGGGGCGAACATGCGGTCCGGCTCTGAGCCGCATCCCCAGGAGGTAAAATCGGGTTGGCCGAGCACCATGTCGGCGGTGTCGCCCGCCACGCCGCGCGGCTCGCCGGCGGGGAAGCGCAGCACCCGGCAGTTCTGGTTGTCGGTGACCCACAAGTTTCCGGCGTGATCGACGGCCACCCCACCGACAAAACCTTCGTTATAGGGGCTGGCGAGACACAGGGACGAGCTGCTCGGGCTTTCCAATCCCCGCCCTTCGTTGCACGACTGGCCGCTGAAGTTTGGCTGCCCCCACACTGCGTCGGCCACGGTATCGGTTTCGAAGGGGCGATCGTATCTCAGAACACGATGGTTCCACCAGTCCGGGACGTAGAGGTTGCCCTGGGCATCGACGGCCATGTTGCCAAAGGCACCGCCCTCCAGCGTGCTGATCTGGTCCGCGGGCATGGTGCACAGCGTAGAGGCGCTGGCGGGCGCCCGCAGCGGATAGTTCTGGAAGTTGCCGTCGCCGTTGCAGGCCGAGCTGCCCTGCAGCGACGGTTGGCCGATGACCAGGTCCGCCTCGACCGGGGCTTCAATGGCGCAGGCACCGCCCGGGCAGTCGGAATCGGCGGTGCAGGGCTGGCCGGGGGCAGAGCCCAGGGCGCACAGCCCGAGATGGCTGAGGCCCAGGACGCGGCTGTTGCCGCCATCGTGGACGTAGACCCGGTTGGGGTGGGTGCTGCGGTCCACGAGGACCCCGCCGACGTTAAAGACCCGGAAGCCGGTGACTTCGTTCGGCGTGATCTCCGAGAACTCCGGGTGGCCAAGAATGACATCCGCCCACCAGTCGCCCGGCAGCCCCCGGATGGGGGATTCGGGCGCGCGGGCATCGTCAGCACCGGGCTGTGCCAACCCGGCTGCGGGGCCTGTGCCGGTAACGACCAGGGCCAGGGCCAGGAACGGGACCAAGCGCGCAGGACTCGGTGTTCTCATAAGCCAAGCTCCTTGCTTCCAGGCCCGTGGGCCTGCATGAGCGCCAGCAGCTGCTTCTCGAACTCGAACGGACGGTGGCTGTGTTGTCAGTGAGGAGTTCGGGACCGTGGGCCGCCGTGGTCCCCGGTCGTTACTCTGATTATACCACGGTTGCGCAATAGGGCCAAGATTCGCTGGCCTGGCATTTGGGGCAAACGCCGAGCCGCTCTCACGCGGCTGGAAACGCCGTCAAGAGGGCATCATAGTCTCAGGTGGGTGCAGCGACGGCGGTATGCGCTGCCCTCTGACCTACACCCGCAGCTCCTCCACCTTCCCGACCTCATCGCGGCAGGTGACGGTGGCGCAGGGGGTGGCCAGGTCGACGGCCAGGGTGCAGTCCGCCGTGCCGCTCTGCCAGGCCAGGCGCAGGGTGCCCTCCGCCGAGTCCAGGACGTGCAGCGGGCCGGTGGCGGGATGCTCGTTGCGGAAGCGAATGAGGCGCATGAGGCGCTGGACGGCGGGCCGCTCGAGAGCCTGCTCGACCTCTGCGCGGCTGTAGTCGTGGCGGTTGATGGCGCGGCCCTCGCCCGTGGCCTCAACGGCGGCGTAATCGTTCTCGCCGGCCAGCAGGCCTGTGTAGTACACCTGGGGAATGCCGGGGGCAAACAGCTGGAGCGCCCGGGCCACCAGGTAGGCGTCATCGTCGGCGCCCACGGCCGAATAGTAGGTAATGTTCACCTGGTGGGCATCGAAATCATCCGCGCCGCGGTGGGCATGCAGCAGGCGGGTGAGGTTCGCCCCGAGGCCGAGAAGGTGGTCCACCACGGCCCGCGACTCGCGCACCTCCAGGATGCCGTCCAGGTCGGGCTGGACGGGGATGCCGTCGTGGCAGTCGAGAGTGGTGAACTGCCGGGCCGGGGAGGCGGCCAGGTGCGCGCGTAGCTTCTGGCTGCTGCCCGTCTGGAGGGCGTGGAGCACCAGCAGCGGCAGGACAAAGTCATAGACCCAGTAGCCGCGCTGGGCCAGCTTCATCTGGATGGGAAACGGGGCGTGGACCTCGGGCAGCAGGTCGAGACCGATGGACGCGGCAAACTCGTGCAGGCGGTCGAGGAACCCGTACAGCTCGGGCTCGACCATGAAGCAGCTCGTGCCCGGCTTCTTGATGACATAGCCTACCGCGTCCAGGCGGACGATGCGGATGGCTTGGGCGCGCAGGAAGCGCAGCTCGTCGGTGAGGAGCTGCCAGGTGAGGGGTGAGCGCACGTCGAGGTCGATCTGTTCTGTCCAGTCCCGCTGCCCAAAGGTGGCCCAGATCCGCTCCACCTCGCCGCTCTCCTCGATGGCGACGTCGGTAAAGGGGTGCAGGGGCCGGCGCAGGGCGATGCGCGCCACGTCTTCCGCCCGCGGCTCGCCGTCCGGCCAGACCTTGTCTAGGGTGAGAAAGAGGTCGGCGTACTGCGAGCGGCGCCCAAAGCGCTGAAAGTCCTGGAAATAGGCCGAGCGCCGCGAGACGTGGTTGACCATCAGGTCGGCCACAAGCTCAAAGCGGGCGCCCAGGCGGTGGATGTCGTCCCACGTGCCAAAGCGCGGCTCGACTTGCCGGTAGGTGAGCGGCGCAAAGCCCCGGTCACCCGAGGAGGGGAAGAAGGGCAGGATGTGCACCCCGCCAAAGAGGTCGTCCAGCGGCCCGGCCAGGAGGCTGTCGAGGGCACGCAGGTCGCCGCCCAGCGAGTCGGCGTAGGTGATGAGCTGCACACAGTTCTTCAGGGCCATGTTGTTCCTCCACGGAGCCCGGAGTCTGGCCATCCGGGCCGAGCAAGAGTCCGATGCTCTTGGCCTGGAATACCTGCCCAGGCCGGTCAAGGCTGCGGCGCCCTAAGGATCGCACGGATCGGCAGAACTGGCAAGTTCTGACGTGGCCGCGGACTGGTCTGTGCTTGCCGTCTCTGTCACAGGGCAGCGCAGCCGCTGGTGCCAAAGAGCCTCATCTTCTCGCGGATGCGCTCCTTGGCCGCCTCGCGCGCCGGGGCAAAGAGGCGGCGGAAGTCGACCTCGTCGGGGTGGGCGGCCATTTCCGCCCGCAGGCACTCGACAAAGCCCTGCTTCAGGTAGGTGGCGACGTTGACCTTGCACACGCCGGCGTCGATGGCGGCCCGGACACTGCCCTCCGCGACGCCGGAGGCGCCGTGGAGCACCAGGGGCAGCGCGGTGCGGCGGCTGATGGCCCGCAATCGCTCTGTGTCCAGCTCGGCGGTGCTGGCGGTCATGGCGTGCACCGACCCGGCGGCCACGGCCAGGGAGTCGCAGCCGGTGCGGGCCACAAAATCGCCGGCCTGCTCGGGGTCGGTCATGGCCTCGGCCACCTCCTGCGGCGAGGCGCCGTTGTTTAGCACCCGGCCCAGCTCTGCCTCGACGGGAACCCCGGCAGCGTGGGCCAGGCGCACCACGCCCCGGGTGACGGCCACATTCTCCTCGTAGGGCAAGCGCGACCCGTCGAACATGAGCGATGTGAAGCCGGCACACAGCGCCTGGGCGTTCTGCTCCGGCCCTGTGCCGTGGTCCAGGTGCAGCACCACGGGCACCGTCGCCTCGGCGGCAGCGGTGCGCACCATGGCCGCCGGCAGGCTCAGGCCGGCGTAGCGGATGGTGGGATCGCTTACCTGGACGATGACCGGTGCCCGCTCCTCCTCGGCCACGGCGACGATGGCCTGCAGCATTTCCATATTGTCGGCGTTAAAGGCGCCGATGGCGTAATGGCCCTCGCGGGCCCTTTGCAACAGCTCGCGGCTGCTTACCAGTGGCATTTCACCTCGGCGTACATCATTCTTCAAACCAGACCCGGAATGTCTTGATCTCGTAGGGAGCGATGGCAAACGACAGGCTCTGCCCGGCACAGGCGACCGGTGCCTCACCCTCCTCCACGAGGTTGCATTCGACGGCGCGGCGCACGGGCCGGCCGAATGTCAGGCGCACTTCACGGTTGCGATACTGGTGGCTTTCATACAGGCGCACCACCCAGCCGTCGCCGTCCTCGGCCTGCTTGACGGTCTTCAGGACGACATGATCCGCGCCCCGGTCGAGTGCCGCGAGGCTGAAGGCCGGTGGCAGGTCGCCCGGCTGAGCGCCGGGCAGCAGGCTGGCGCGCAGTGGATTGTTGAGAGCATAGGCCTCGGCCTCGACGCCGCCCTCGCGCCAGCCGCCGGCATGTGGCAAAAGGCTGTAGGTAAAGACGTGGCGGCCGCGGTCGGCGTCCGGGTCGGGGTCGATGGCCGACTTGATGAGGGTCAGGCGCAGGACCTGGTCGCGAATGTCGTGGCCGTACTTGCAGTCGTTGAGCAGCGCCACGCCATAATTACCCTCCGAGAGATCGACCCACTTGTGGCCGACCACCTCGAACCGGGCCGTGTCCCAGCTCGTGTTCCAATGCGCCGGGCGCTCCACGTTGCCAAATTGAATGTCGTAGGTTGCCTTGGTCGCCCGGACGTTCACGGGGAAGGCGACCTTGAGGAGCACCTGGCGCTCCTGCCAGTCGACTTCGGTGCGAAAGTCGATGCGTGGCGAGTGGGCATAGATGCTCAGCCGCTGGGTGACCGTCGAGTCGTAAAAGCGCCATGTCAGGCGCAGCGTGCCGCGCACCGGCCCCGTCTCTTCCACCATGGCTTCGACCAGGTCGTCGACCTCGGCCATCTTTTCCAGGTAGTAGATGTCGATGTCCCAGGCGTCGAAATCCATGGGCTTGTCCTCAAAGGCCTGGAGGACGTTTCCCCGGGCGCCGGGCGCCAACACCTGGCGCCCGCGGCGCTTGTCCCACAGGGACCGGATCTGGCCCTGCTCGTTCAGCTCCAGGCGATAGAACTCGTTCTCGAGGAGCGCCGGCGTGACCGTCAGGCCGTTGCCGGCCGGAGGCAGCCCGGGCGTCAGGGAGTAGGCGCGGTAGCCAAGCGACGGCACGTCGGGCACGGCCCACAGCAGCCGCTCCTCGCCATCGTCGCCGGTGACGCGCTGCCGGGGCAGAGGCCGGCCCGCGCCGTCCAGCAGCTGCATTCCCTCCAGGAGCGCAGAGCGGGGCAGACTCACGAGGTCGCAGCGCTCGCGCGCCAGGCCGTTCCAGGCCACCAGGCTCGGGCCGGCGGCCGCCAGGCGCCCCAGCAGGCGCTCGTGGGCGCCGGACACCGCCTCCTCGCCCAGGCCGGTGATCCAGCAGTAGTCGCCGGCACAGTCGTCGTAGACGGCACGGATGGAGGAGCCGGGCAGGATATCGTGGAACTGGTTGAGGAGGATGCGCTCCCAGCCGCGGCGCAGCTCGCCCGCCGGGTAGAAGGCCTCGCCGGTCAGGATATCGGCGAGGGCGCTGGCCGCTTCCGCGTCGTGGTACAGGATCTCGGCCTTGCGGTTGGCGCGCTTGACCTGTGCCTGAGAGGTGTAGGTGCCGCGATGGTACTCCAGGTACAGCTCGCCGTCCCAGCGGGGCAGCTCGGCGCCGTTCAGACGCTCCTCCAGCCGGGCGAAAAAGGCCTCGGCTCCGCCCTGGGCCACGCGGGGGATGCCGGGCACGTTGGCCAGAACGCGGGCCGATTCGAGCATCTCCCGCGTCGGGCCGCCGCCGCCGTCGCCCCAACCGTAGAGCATGAGGAGCTCGTCGTTGACGTCCTTCTGCTGGTAGTTGTCCCACACGCCCTTGACGTCGTCGGGCGCCAGGCGCCCATTGTAGGTGTAGCGCGCCGACGGCAGCTCGGGAGTCGTGACAAAGTGCGTGAGCATCTCACTGCCGTCGATGCCCCGCCAGCGGAAGGTGTCGTAGGGAAAGCGCTTGAACTGGTTCCAGCTGATCTTGGAGGTGACAAAGAAGCGAAAGCCGCTCTTGCAGGCAATCTGGGGCAACGCGGCCGAGTAGCCAAAGACGTCGGGCAGCCACAAGACGCTCGTCTGCTGCCCGAACTCCTGGTCGATGAGGCGCTTGCCCAGCAGGAACTGGCGCACGAGCGACTCGCCGGAGGTCAGGTTGGTGTCGGCCTCGACCCACATGCCGCCCGTGATCTCCCAGCGCCCCTCGGCGATGCGCTGCTTGATCCGGCCATAGATCTCCGGGTAGCGCTCGGCCAGGAGCTTGTAGAGCTGGGGAGAGGAGTGCATGAAGCGGTACTCGGGGTACTGGTCCATGAGGTTCAGCACGGTGGAAAACGTGCGGGACGCCTTGTCGACGGTGTGATCCAGGCGCCACAGCCAGGCCATGTCCAGGTGCGAGTGGCCGACGCCGGTGACCGTGGGCTTGGCCTCGGCGGCGCCCGCCATGCCTTCCACGGCAGCCCGCAGGTAGGCCTCCGCCTCGGCGATAGAGTGGTAAAAGCCCGGGGAGCGAGGCTTGGTAAAGTTCAGCCGGTGGAAGGCCTCGTTGAGGGCCGCCAGGAGCCGCGCTCGGCGCAGGTCGTCCTCGCCGAGCTGGACGGCGGATTTCAGGGCGGTGTCGGCCAGGTAATAGAAGCGCTCGGTCGCCTCGTCGAGGAGCAGGAGCTGGGCGGCCTTGAAGTGGCGCCGCTCGGGCACGTGGAGCACGCCGCTCCAGGCGCGGAGGGCGACGGCCAGCTCCCGGCAGGCGGCCAGGTGCGGCGGAAGGACCGCCTCCTCGTGCCAGACGTCAATGCCCTGCAGCGGCCGGCCGTTGACGTACAGCAGCGACTCGGCGGTAGAGCCGCCGCCGTCGCGCGGCCCGACGAGGAAGCGCAGGGCAAGCTTTTGCCCCAGCCACTCCTCGGGCACGTCGACCCAGGCCCGAAACCAGGCGATGACGTCGTAGCCGCCCCAGGTCTCGCCCAGGGCCAAGTCGTCCCAGCCCTCGTCGTCAAAGGTCGGATCCTGGGCGCCGGGCACGTCGGCCTCGCAGAACTTCCAAAGCGGGATGTCGATGGCTTCGCGGTGTACCGCAGCCCGAACCTCGCGCAGCTGGCGCTCGATCTTTTCCACGGTGAAATACATGGGCTCTTCCTCAAACCCTCTCAGGCGAGCCACACCCGGAAGGTGCGGATCTCGCAGGGCGCGATGGCAAAGGTCAGGCGCGGGCCTTCGATCTGCACCGGGCCGGCCTCTTCTTCCAACAGGTTGCACTCCACGGCGTGGCGCAGGGGCCGGCCAAACTCGACGCACACGGCTTCGTTGCGGTACTGCCAGGCCTCGTACAGGCGCACGATCCAGCCGTCGCCGTCCTCGGCGCGCTTGACCGTGTCCAGCACGACGTGGTCGGCGTTGACGCGGGCCAGCGAAAAGGCGGGCGGCAGCGGCCGGTGGGGTTGAGCGGGGATGAGGGCCGCCCGCAGCGGATCGTTCAGCGCCTGCGCGTGGCGCAGCACGTGGCCCTCGCGCCAGGTGCCTGCGTGGGGCAGCAGGCTGTAGACCAGGTCGTGGTGCCCCTGGTCGGCCTGCGGATCGGGGTCCGTGGGCGAGCGATGGAGGGTCAAGCGCAGGACGTTGTCCTTGACGTCGTAGCCGTGCTTGCAGTCATTTAGCAGCGCCAGCCCATAGTTGCCCTCCGATAGGTCGACCCAGCGCTGCGCCGGGTTCTCAAAGTGTGCCGTGTCGGTGGGGGTGTTCCAGTGGGTCGGCCGTTCGATGCTGCCGAACTGGATCTCGTAGGTGGCAAAGGTGGCCCGGACGTTCGCCGGGAAGGCGGCCTTGAGCAGAACCTGGTGCTCGTGCCAGTCCAGCTCGGTGCGAAAGTCAATGCGCGGCGAGCGGCGATAGATCGACAGCCTCTGGACGATGGTCGAGCCGCCCAGGCGCCAGGCCAGGCGCAGCGTGCCGCGGACAGGCCCCGTCTCCTCAACGACGACCTCCAGAAGCTCGTCGACGGGGCGGATCTTTTCCTGGTAGTGCAGGTCGATCTCCCAGGCCTCGCCCAGGACGGAGCGATCTTCGAAGGCCAGCAGCGCATTGGCCACTGTGCCCGGGGCCAACACCTCGCGTCCGGCACACTTGTCAAAGAGCGATACGATGCGCCCCCGGTCGTCGAGGGCGATGCGGTAGAAGGCGTTCTCCAGGCCGGCTGGGCTGACGCTCAGCTCGCCCTGCATGTGCATGCCCGGCCGCGGAGCGGAGACAAGCGGCAGCGTCAGGTACCCAAGAGGTGGGATCTCGGGCGTCTCAAGGAGCAGGCGCGCCCGGGCGCCGTCGTGGTCGATCTGCGCCGGGAGCGGCGTCCCGTCCT
>JBFYTF010000201.1:0-4157 GCA_041300865.1 Anaerolineae bacterium | reverse complement strand
ACTGCGGCTACCTGGCCCTCATGAGTGCCCTGGCTACCGGGGCCAACTGGGTGCTGATGCCCGAGAGCCCGCCCGAAGGCGACAACTGGGAAGCCGAGATGTGCGACGCGCTCCGGTCAGGCAGAAAGATGGGCCGCCGGCACAGCCTGGTCATCATCGCCGAGGGAGCTCGGACACGCCAGGGCGCTCCCATCAGCAGCGACTATGTTAAAAAGGTCCTGGAGGAAGGCCTGGGCGAAGAAGTGCGCATCACCATCCTGGGCCACGTGCAGCGCGGGGGTTCCCCCAGCGCCTTCGACCGCTACATGAGCACCATCTTGGGCCACGCCGCGGTACAAGAGCTGCTGCGCCTGGGCGCCGACGAACCGGCCAAGGTGGTCGGCATCCGGCAGCACGACGTCATCCCTTCGCCCCTGATGGAAAACGTGGAAAAAACCCACCTGGTGGCCGAGGCGATTGCCAACCACAATTACGACCGGGCCATGGCCCTGCGCGGCGGGAGCTTTGTGGACTCGTTTCGTATCCTGCGCACCCTGCTCCGAGCTCAGCCCCGGATACCAGAGCCGGGCAAGAAGCAGCTGCGCCTGGCCGTCATCCACGGCGGCTCACCTGCTGCCGGGATGAACACTGCCGTGCGCGCGGCCGTGCGCCTTGGCATCGACGAGGGCCACAAAATGCTGGCCGTGCGCAACGGGTTCGCGGGCCTGATCACCGGCGACGTTATCGAGATGGACTGGATGAGCGTTAGCGGCTGGGTCTCACGTGGGGGTGCGGAGCTGGGCACGAACCGCAAGTTGCCGGAGGGCAGCGACTTTTACGCCATCGCCCGCCACCTGGAAGCCCTGCGCGTGGACGGGCTGCTGATGATCGGCGGCTGGACGGGCTACCGGGCGGCATACGAGCTCTTTATCCGGCGCAACGAGTTCCCCAGCTTTAACATCCCCATCGTCTGCCTGCCCGCCTCCATCGACAACAACCTGCCTGGCAGCGAGCTGAGCATCGGCTCGGACACGGCGCTAAACAACATCATCGGCGACGTGGACAAGATCAAGCAGTCGGCCGTTGCCTCGCGCCGCTGCTTCGTGGTGGAGGTGATGGGCCGCGACTGCGGCTACCTGGCGCAGATGAGCGGCCTGTCGACGGGCGCGGAGCGCGTCTACTTGCCCGAAGAAGGGATCACCCTGGCCGACCTGACGACCGACGTGGCGGACCTGATTGAAAGCTTTGGCCACGGCAAGCGCCTGGGCCTCATGATCCGCAACGAGAATGCCGACGAGTTCTACACGACGCCCTTCTTGGTGGCCCTCTTTGAAAAGGAGGGCGGTGACCTGTTCGATGTGCGCCAGGCCATCCTGGGCCACGTCCAGCAGGGGGGCGATCCTTCGCCCTTTGACCGCATCCAGGCGACCCGCCTGGCAGCGAAGTGCATAGACTATCTCATCGATGAGGCCGGCAAGGCGCAACCGGCCGGCGTCTTTGCCGGCTTGCAGGGGGGCCGCGTGCATTTCGTGAGCCTGGAGGACTATCCCCGGCTGCTGGCCAAGAACGCGCAACGACCTGCCGTCCAGTGGTGGCTGGAGCTGAGGCCCATCGCCCAGCTCATGGCCCAGTCGAGTCCATCGGCTGTGGTTAGCCCGTAGCTAGCTCGCGCCCTCGCTCGCGGCAACCCGGTAAGCCCCATCCGGCAGAGTACCGGAGAACTGCCGTTGCCACGTAGGGCACGGCGAGTTTCAGGTCGCGACCTCTGGCCTCTCCGTGCCCTCGCGTTTCTCCCGGTGAGCATCGTCAGAGCCCGGGTACGTGACCTGAACGGTCGTGCCATGATCGCCGTGGGAGCGGATGGTCAGCCGGGCACCGGCCAGCTGGGCTCGCTCCTGCATGCCCATGAGCCCATAGTGCCCGGCCTCGGCAAGCTCCGTGACCCGCTCGGGCACGACAAAGCCTGACCCATCGTCCGCAACGCGGATGACGACCTGCGGGGCGTCAAACTCGACGGTGAGGCGCGCTCTCGTGGCGCCCGAGTGCTTGGTGACGTTTGTCAGAGCTTCCTGCACAATGCGGTACAGTGTCAGCTCTTTGTCCGGCTCCAACCGCCAGGGATCGCCCTGCACTTCGAAGGCGGTGACCACGCCAGTCTGCGACGTATCGCGCGCCAGCGCCTCAAGCGCGGCCACCAATCCTGCCTCTTCGAGATAGAGAGGCCGCAGAGCGCGCGAGAAGCGGCGCAGGTCGTCCATCGTCGTCTCCGACAGCGCCTGCAGATCGGCCAGCTGCCCCTCGACGTGGGCCGGATCTCGGCCGATCTTTCTGCGGGCAACCTGCACGTGCTGCACCATGGCCACCAGGTTCTGCATCGTGTCGTCGTGCAGCTCACGGGCCAGGCGCCTCCGCTCCTCTTCCTGGGCAGCGGTGATCGCTCCCAGATAGTCGTGCATGCTCCGCTGGTACGCCTGGATCTGATCCGCCATGCGGACGATGGCCTTTTGCAGCTCCTGGATCTCCTGTATGCCGCCCACCGGTTCCGACACAGCCTCAAAATCGCCCCAGCCCAGGGCGGTAACCTCGACGTCCAGCTTTTGCAGTGGCCGCATGATGCGCCTCACGCCGAGCCAGACAGCGACAAGCGACAGGCCGACAACCGGGACGAGGACGAGGGGCGCCAGGAGTGAGGTGCGCAGCCAGGGGCTGGCCGGCTCGCTCCACGGCTCCTCGACGACGAGCGCCCAGCCGGCCGCCTCTACGGGGGCGTAGGCGATCAGCTGCGCCCGGCCGCCCCGTGTGCCGGTGGCATACAGGGTACCGCTCTGCCCCGCGAGCGCGGCGACAACAGCCGGGTGCGAGCCAAGGTCGTCGACGGGCACGGCGCGGCCACCGGACGTGGCCAGCACCCGTCCCTGGCGGTCGACGAGGAGTGCCAGTGTATCGGGAGACACCCGCAACTCGCCCAGAACCTGCGCGACCTGCGGATCGCCGGCCGAGGCTGCACCCGACAGCGCCGTCGCCGCGGTTCGCACCGCCCGCAGGTCCCGCTCGGCCATCATCGACCGCATCCAGCCCTGATGCACGACGGCGCTGCCCAGGGCGACACCCGAGAGGGCCACAAAGAGCGGCAGGACGACGAACAGCAACAACTGCGCGGACAGGCCCCGCAGGCGCTTCATCCGACCGTCACCAACCCCAGATGTATGGCCTTGGTGACCGCTTCCGTACGGCTGGAGACCTCCAGCTTGCCAAAGACACTGGCCAGGTGACCCTGAACCGTCCGGTCGCTGATGCCCAGCTGCACGCCGATGGCCTTGTTCGTGAAGCCGCGGGCCGCCAGGCGCAGCACCTCCAGCTCACGGGCCGTGAGCGCCTCGACGGTGCCCGCCGGGGGGCTGCCGGCCACGTAGGCCATCACTTTGCGCATGATCACCGGGTCGAGAGCCGACTGGCCCTCACTGACCGCGCGCACCGCCGCCACGATCTCTTCCGGCTCGGCCGTCTTCAGGACGTAACCGTTGGCGCCCGCGCGCAGCGCGGTCATGATGAACGGGTCGTCGTCATACGCCGTGAGGATGAGCAGGCCAACCGGCAACTGCTCTGCCCGCACGGCGCGCACCACATCCAGTCCGGTACGGGCCGGCATTTGGATGTCGAGCACGGCGACGTCGGGCCGGTGCTCACGGATGAGGGCGAGCGCCTCGTCGCCATCGCCGGCCTCGGCCACGACGGCGATTTCGCCGGTTTCTGTCAAGAAGCCATGTATTCCTTTGCGCACGACGGCGTGATCGTCGGCCAGGACAACTCGTATCATGGACTATCCTCCCCCGCGAGAAGCATAGCACAAGATGCCAGGGGCGTCAATAGAGGCGGGACCACGCCGCGTCAAGCACGCGGCAGCGTAAAGTGAAAGGCCGTTCCCCGGCCGGGGTTGCTCTCAACCCAGATGTCCGCGCCGTGGGCCAACACCAGCTCGCGCGCGATGGCCAGGCCCAGCCCGCTGCCCTCGCTCCCCGCACCTGTCCGGTGGCCCTTCCAGAAGCGGTCAAAAACACGCGGCAGGTCTCCAGGCGCGATCCCAGGTCCGTCGTCGGCCACCGTGACCTGCACCCCTTGGGCGTGAGGCAGCGCTGAGACGGCTACGCGGGTGCTGTCGGGCGCGTGGCGCAGGGCGT
>JBFYTF010000197.1:0-4109 GCA_041300865.1 Anaerolineae bacterium | reverse complement strand
GGCGCACAAAAGCCATGACCACGACCAGGCTCAACAGGGGAAGCACCAGAAACAGCGCCAGTGCCTGTACGCTCATCGGAGCACCTCCAGCAGGCGCCGCTCAAGGCCTTCCTTGATCCCGCGGCGATGCTCATCAACGTCGTCGACATGCAGCGCGTGCAGGTACAGAACCCGCCGGTCGGTCGAGATGTCCAGGCTCAAGCTGCCGGGGGTGAGGGTGAGGAGGTTGGCCAACAGCGTGATCTCCACGTCGGTGCGTGCCTCCAGGGGAATGGCGATGATGCCTGGGCGCAGACTCTGGCGCAGCCTCACCACGCTGTAGGCGACCTGCAGATTCGCCTTGATTAGCTCCCAGACGAAAAAGACGACAAAGCCGGGGAGCCGGCGTGCCACGGAGAAATGCCGCGAAGGGCCCAGGGTGCGCTGCATCAACCAGAGCATCGCGTAGCTCAGGCCGAGACCGGCGGCCATGTTGACCAGGGTGAACTGCCCGGTTAGCGCCACCCAGGCCAGGGCCAGCAAGAGAGCCAAAAGAAGCATGGTTACGGCAATCCCCCCAGTACGGACTGGATGTAGACAGACGGGTTCAACAGCTCGTCGGCGGCTCGCGCAGCCAGGATGAGGATGGGCTCGCTTGCCAGCCCGATGAGCACGGTCAGCGTGGCCAGTGCCGCGATGGGCACAAACAACGCGAGCCAGGAGCCAGAGAAACGCAGGTGACCGGGCTCGGCCGGCGTGCGAACCGGGATCCCTTCCACGTCCTTCCAAAACGCTTCAGCCCAGATCTTGGTCATGGAGAACAAGGTCAGAACACCCACGACGAGGGCGGTGGCAGCGATGACGTATTGTTCCGTCTCCAGCGCCGCGCGTATCAGGCTGAACTTTGCCCAGAAGCCGGAGAGCGGCGGGATGCCCGCCAGTGACAGGGCCGGGATCAGGAACAGGATGGCCAACATGGGGTACGGGCGGTACAGGCCTCCCAGCTTTCCAAGCTGGTATGTGCCTCGCAGTCGATAGACCACACCGCTCACCAGGAACAGGTTGGTCTTGACGATGATGTGGTGGATGATGTAGAAAACAGAGCCCGTGAGGGCCAGCGGTGTGTACAGCGCCAGCCCGACAATCATGTAGCCAATCTGGCTGACGATATGGAAGGACAGGATGCGCCGGAACTCGCCCTGCGCCGCCGCGCCCAACACGCCGGTGACCATGGTCAGGCCGGCGATGACCAGGATCACGGAGTGGGTAAAGGCGACGTCCTGCACAAAGAGCAGGGTGAAGACGCGGATGAGGGCATAGACCCCCACTTTGGTCAGCAGCCCGGCAAAGATGGCCGAGATGGCTGCGGGCGGCGTGTGATAAGAGGCCGGCAGCCAAAAGAACAGGGGAAAGACGGCGGCCTTGATGCCAAAAGCCACCAGGAGCAGCATGGACAGGGTCGTTACCAGGCCCAGTTCTCGCGCCGTGCCCAGTTGGCGCGCCAGGTCGGCCATGTTGAGCGTACCGGCGATGCCATACAGAACGCCGACCGCCGACAAAAAGAGCGCCGACGACATCAGGTTGAGCGTGACGTACTTGACGGCGCCTTCGAGCTGCGCTTGCTCGCCACCCAGCGCGACGAGCACGAACGAGGCAATGAGCATCACCTCGAACCAGACAAAGAGGTTGAAGACGTCGCCGGTCAGAAAGGCGCCGCAGACACCCATGAGCAGGATGTTCAAGAGAGGGTAGTAGCCAAACGCCTCGCGCCGGGGATCCATGCTCGCCAGGGAATAGACGGCAACCGCGAAGCCTATCAACCCGGCGAGCACAACCATGATGGCGCTGAAGGTGTCTGCCACGAGGGTAATGCCATAGGGCGCCGGCCAATTGCCCACCTGTGTTACCTGGATACCCCGCTGCCAGACGGCGGCCAGCAGCTCTAACGAGACAGCCAGCAAGGCCGCCGCGCCCGCGAGGTTTAGCCAGCGCTGTACCCGGCGCCACCTAAACGCCAGCATGGCGAGGATGGCCGTGAGGAACGGGATCAAGATGGGCAGGGTGACGAGGAGATTCATGTCGGGCTCGCCTAAGTATCGGTGGTCCGCATGTCGTCCAGGTCGTCGGTGCCCACCGTCTCATAGGCGCGCTTGATCAGCACCAGGGCAAACGCCTGCACCCCAAAACCAATGACAATCGCGGTCAAAATGAATGCCTGGGGCACCGGATCGGCAAACGGCTCAACGAGCCGGGTAGCGTCGGGAGGGATGATGGGCGGCCGGCCGCGCGTCAGGCGCCCGACGGTAAAGATGAGCAAGTTCACCGCCTGGCTGATGAGGGCCAGGCCGATGATCAGCTTGACGATGCTCCGCCGGATCATCATGTACAGGCCGGCGGCGAACAACCCGCCGATGACAAAGGCCAGAACTGTCTCCACGTCACTCCTCCAACAGCGAAAAGAAGACAGTCAGGATTACCCCGATCACGACGAGGTAAACACCGGTGTCAAACAACAACGGAGTGCCAACCTTCCCCAGCACCGGCAGAGTGCGCTGACTCCAAAAGCCTGTCATGAAGGGCACCTCCAGAGCGAGGCCAAACAGCCCGCTAACCAGGGCGACCAGCAGCCCCAGGCCAATCAGGGTCCGGGGGTCAACAGCCAACAAGCGCCGCGCC
Source organism: Anaerolineae bacterium (assembly GCA_041300865.1). Taxonomy (GTDB): domain Bacteria; phylum Chloroflexota; class Anaerolineae; order JAAYZQ01; family JAAYZQ01; genus JAAYZQ01. Next base: position 1,454 of record JBFYTF010000197.1, on the reverse strand, counting down.
ATCGCCACGCCGTAAGCCAGGGCGTGCAACGAAAAGGCAGCGGCCGCCACCAAGCCGCCCACAAAACCTCCTCCCGGCTCATTGTGGCCTCGCAACAACAAAAAGATCGAGAAGAGCAGGAGGAGGGGCAGTAGATAGCGTGTAGCCGTCGACAAGATCAAGGACATCGGCCTTTACTCCTCAGAGCGCGATCCACCTTTTGCTATTCCAGGCGCAGCTTGAGCAGCGCGTAGACGCCAATGGCCGCTGCCGCCAGGACCGTTATCTCACCCAGGGTATCCAGCCCACGAAAATCCACAAGAATGACGTTGACCAGGTTGCGGCCGTATGCCAGCGGCAGGCTGTTGGCCGCAAACCAGGGAGTCAGCCGTGACTCCAGCGGAACGGCAGTCACGGCCAGGACCAGGATGGTCATGAGCCCGCCCGCCGTCAGGGCGATGAGCGCATCGCGGACGCGGGTTCCTCGGCTGGAGAGGGTGGCGAAACGGGGCAAACGGTACAGCACCAGCACGAACAAGATGACGGTCAGGGTCTCCAGGGCGAATTGGGTCATCGCCAGGTCCGGTGCGCCAAACAGGACATAAATCAGCGCGATGTTGTAGCCGACAACCCCCAATGCCGCGACGGCGGCGAGCCGCGATGGTGAGAGCACGGCCGCCAGCGCGGCCAGCAGGATAACACCGGCTTCCAGCCACTCGTATATCCGGACCTGCCCGCCGCCGTCCGGCCGGCGCGGCAGGCCCGAGCCTATGAGGGTATAGCCGGCGAGCCCGACGGTGGTGGCGATGATGATCATGAGATAGTAGCGCAGGTAACCGCTCTGCAGGACGCGTGTCTGAGCACGGGCCACGGCGTTCAGGCCCTTGATGGACAGCCCGTACCACCCTTCCGGCCCCCACCTGCCGAGGAAGGCCAACGCCGAACGCGCTGTGGGGCCCAACTGGGCAACCCCGCGGTGAAGCAGGTCTCGCGCGGCGTACAAGCCCACGCCGAGGGCCAGCGTCACGACGCTGAGGAGCAGCACCGGATTGAGGCCATGCCACAGCTTTAACTCGACGACCGTCGGCTCACCCCGGACGGCGCTTACGGCCGGGGACAAGAACACGGTGGCTACCGTTTCCGGAAACAGCCCGATGATCAGCCCCAACGCCGCCAGAACGACCGGCCCCAGCCACAGCGAGACAGGGGCCTCGTGTGGTTCTTTGGGTGTTGCTTTCTTGCGCGCGAAGAAGGGCCGGATACCGACGATGCCGGCCAGCGCCACGAGCAGCACGTTCGAAGCCACCCCGGCGACGGTGATGACAAGTGCGGCGCGCGGGGCCTGTATATTGGCCTCGTACAGCAGCTCCTTGTTGATAAAGCCCAGCAAAGGTGGGAGCCCGGCCATGGACAGGGCGGCCAACCCGGCAGCCACGGCGGTGATGGGCATGGCTTTCGCCAGCCCACCGAGCAGC
>JBFYTF010000193.1:0-5422 GCA_041300865.1 Anaerolineae bacterium | reverse complement strand
CAACAGCAGGTCTTGCCCCGGCCACACAAGATAGCGGTCGTGGGGGCAGGGCAAGTCGGGGCGACGTTTGCGTACGCACTCCTCACCAGCGGCCTGGTTGGCGAACTGGTCTTGATCGACGTCAACCACCGGCGCGCGGAGGGGGAGGCGATGGACCTTAGCCACGCGGTGCCCCTGTCCAACCCCATGCGCATCTGGGCCGGAGACTATGCCGATTGCTCCGGGGCCGACGTGACCGTGATTGCCGCCGGAACCGCACAGCGTCCCGGGGAGAAACGGCTGGAGCTGCTAAAAAGGAACGCCGCGATTTTGCGCGACATTGTGCCTCGCATCGTGGAGCACAATCGGAACGGGATATTGTTGATCGCCACCAATCCCGTTGACATCCTGAGCTACGTGGCCTGGAAGGTGTCAGGTTTGCCGGCCCAGCGCGTCATCGGGTCGGGAACAGTCCTCGACACGGCTCGATTTCGCCATCTACTGGCGCAACACCTCGGTGTCGACGCGCGCAACGTGCACGCGCACATCATCGGGGAACACGGTGATAGCGAGGTGCCGGTGTGGAGCATGGCCAACATCACGGGGATAGAGCTGGAGAGGTACTGCCAGAGCCACGACTGCGACCTGGGTCCGGACGTTCGTGACGAGATTTTCGCACAGACGCGGGACGCAGCCTACGAGATCATCGAGCGCAAGGGAGCCACCTATTACGCCGTGGCTATGGGCCTGGTGCGCATCGTCGAGAGCATATTACGCAACCAGCACACGGTGCTTTCTGTGTCCAGCTTGGTTCCGGAATACTATAACGTTGCGGAGGTATACTTGAGCCTGCCGGCAGTCATCAGCCGGTCGGGGGTGGAACGGATCCTGCACCTGCCGTTGGACAACACGGAGATAACTGCCCTTCGCCGCTCAGCTGCGATTCTGCGTGACGCTCTAGACCAGATCGAAAGATCCGAGTGAGCGGCGGCCGGCAGGGGGAACGGAGCTAGAAGAGGTAGAATGGACCGCCGCGTGCAATGGTTAGTCTTTGGCCTCGTGGTCGCCCTGGTGGTGACCACCGGCAGCATGGGACTCGCCTTGCTGCTGCCCGGCGTCGCGGCCGACGGCGGGGGCGCAGGCACCCATGGCGAGCAAGCAGGCTGGCCTTTTCCGTGGGACCAAGGGACCAGCGATGTGCAGGGGGTATTGGCTCCGCTCTGGTTGTTGCTGCTCGTAGCCGTGCCCCTGTCGTTGCTCGGCCTGGTCGTCACCGGCCTCATATGGGCAACTCATCCCGGCCCTGCGACGGCCGGCAGCCCGCGCTCGACTTGCCACGGCTGCGGAGAGGAGATGCAGCCGGGCTGGAACCTCTGCCCGTACTGCGGAGAACGAAGGGAAAACGCTGATGACCAGTGATGTAAACTGGGGGCTAATAATCGCATCAGGAGTGGTGGTGGGGTTGCTGATCCTCATCCTGATTACCGGTCTTTTTCTGCTGTTGAGTCCACCGCCCAGGTCCGAGCCGCTGGGAACGCCAGACGGAATGCTTGCCAGCGGCGGGCCAGGCAGCGGCGGCGCGGCTGCGTTCAGGCCCCTGAGCGAAGAAACAGATCGACCGGCGGGGCAACTGTTGGGCCTGCCGGTTCGGAGAGGATAGAACAATGTCACAAGATAGGCGAGAAGCTGAGATTCGTCGCGAGGTTGTAGCCGACGACGATCCCTACGATGATAGAAGAAGAGATCGTGTCGTTGAGCGCGAAGTGCGGCGTGAGGTCGTCAACCGGGACCCTGTGCCGCCAGCTTACGACGTTCCACCGGACCCCCGCTTTGCTGAGGAGCAAATGGCCACGCAGGCAGCTTACCAAAGAGCGCTGGCGGTCCGCTTCAGCCAGGTCATCTGGCTCGTCATTGGGGTCGTCGTGGGCCTGATCGGCATCCGTTTCGTGCTGAAGCTCATCGCTGCGAACCCGAGTGCCGGTTTTTCGCAGTTCGTCTACTCGGTCACCGACGTGTTCATGGCGCCTTTCGCGGGACTGACCGCCACACCGTCCGCCGGCGGGGTGGTCCTCGAGCTGCCGGCAATCGTGGCCATGATCGTCTATGCCCTCTTGGGCTGGCTCATTGTCCGGCTTATCTGGGTCCTCTTTGGGCGTTAGGCCTGGAGCCTAGCGGCCAAACACCAGGACCGGCAATCCTGCAACCAGGGCAAAGGAAGAAACTGGCGAGCAAGGTCAACATCTGCACCTTGCTCGATGGCATAGGGGCGAGCGGCACGTCGCTGTGCTCCATTGCCAGCCCGATGCCATCGTTTTAATATAGAAAGGATAGGCCATGCTGAGAAGCTTGAAGACCATGCTCGGCTACAAAGTTCGGGCCACCGACGGCGAAATAGGCGAGGTCGCTGATTTCTATTTCGATGCCCTTGACTGGTTTGTACGCTACCTGGTAGCCGACACCGGTAGCTGGCTCGCCGAACGCCTGGTGCTCCTGTCACCCACGGTGCTTGGCTGGGCCGATGCTGAGGACAAGACGTTCGATGTCGTCCTGACGAGGAAGCAGGTAGAAGCGAGCCCGCCTGTGGAGCGCGACATGCCGGTTTCCAGGCAGCTGGAGGCCGAGCTGCACAAGCACTATGACTGGGTACCGTACTGGCAGGCGCCGTTCCCCTTTGCCGTCACAAGCGCTGCAGTTGCCGTCCAAGACAGCGTCGAGGAAGAGGAGGACACGGCGGACGGCGACCCACACCTGCACAGCACCCGCGAAGTGACCGGTTACCACATCTATGCGAGCGACGGCGAGATTGGCCACGTGGACGATCTGATCATCGAAGACGAGTTGTGGGTCGTACGCTACCTGACGGTTGACACGGGCAACTGGCTTCCCGGCAAGAAGGTGCTGCTGGTCCCAAGCTGGGTACAGCAGATTGACTGGCTGGAGCACATGGTTTACGTGGACCTCAGCCGCGAGAGCATCGAAAAGAGTCCCGAGTTCGACCCGAGCACGGCCGTGAACCGCGACTACGAAGAGCGCCTCTACGACTACTATGGGCGGCGCAAATATTGGGAAGAGTCGGAGCAGGGAGGCTGAATGGGCAAAGAGACAGAGACCGGGCTAGAGAGCGCCCACGAGGCACTGATCAGGGACCGGTTGCGTTCCGCGCTCGACCTCGCCCGCGAGCAGTTGGAAGAGATCGAGCACACACCGCGCGACATCGGAGACCAGATGTCAGGGATCGACGAGCCGATCATTGTACCGTGGGAGCTCAGTTCAGCAAGAGAGGAGCAGGTGAGACAGCGCGTCGCCGAGGTGGAGGCTGCGCTCGAGCGCTTGAGCCTGGGAATTTACGGGACATGCGAATCCTGCGGCCGGCCGATCGGCATCGACCGCCTGGAGGCCCTGCCCGAGACCCGTTTGTGCATCGAGTGCGCCCGAGAACAGCAGGCGGGCTAGTGGACGGTGAGGGAACAGCCCTGAGGAAAGCCCATCGCCACCGACAGTCATAGTAGTCTGTTGCGGATCGGGCGGGATGCCCGATGGTGTCGCGCAGCAGAAGAGCTGCCCGGCGAATGCGTGACCGAGACAAAAGCGGGCAGCAGAACGCCCTTGTCTGGTTGAACACAAGGAGGACACAGCAAATGACCGAAACCAGAGAATTGACAGCCGAGGAGCTTTACCAGGAGACCAAGTTCGACCGGCTCTCCTTTGAGACGACAGCGGACCTGGAGGACCTAGACGCCGTTTTGGGCCAGCCGCGCGCCGTGGACGCGATGGAGTTCGGCGTCGGGATCGGCGCCAGGGGTTACAATATCTTTGCCCTGGGGCCGGAAGGTACCGGCAAACGCTCGGTCGTGAGCCAGTATTTTGAGCAGCGCGCAGCGGGTGGCCGCGTACCTCCAGACTGGTGTTACGTCAACAACTTTGACGACCCCCACAAGCCACGGGCCATTAGCCTGCCGGCCGGGCGGGCAACCGTCTTTCGGCAGGACATGGACAGCCTCGTCGAGGAGCTAACGGCAGCCCTGTCCGGTGCCTTTGAGAGTGAGGAGTACGAGGCCCGCAAGCAGAGCATCGCCGCCGAGTTCCAGGAGCGCCAGTCCCAGTCCTTTGAAAAGCTTCAGGAGAAAGCCCAGGAGCGGGGCGTGGCCCTGCTGCGCACACCAGGCGGCCTGGCTTTTGCGCCGATGCGCGATGGCGAGGTGCTTTCGCCCGAACAGATACAAAACCTGCCCGAGGAGGAGCGCAAGCAGCTGGAAACCGAGGTCGAGGGGCTGCAAGAGGAGCTGCAAAAGATTGTGCGCCAGGTGCCCGGCTGGCAGCGCAGCATCAAGGATGCGCTCAAGGATCTGAACCGTGATATCGCGCAGTTCGCCGTGGGAGGCCTCATCGACGAGCTGCGGCAAAAGTACCGCGACAATGACAAGATTGTGCGACACCTGGACGCAGTCCAAAAGGACGTGGTTCAGAATGCCCAGGGCGTGTTGGGTGGGGAAGAAGAACAGGGCAACGTGCCCGCCATGTTGAGAGGCCTGGCCGGGGTACAGCAGACGGGGCCCGATTCGCCTCTTATGCGCCGTTACCGGGTGAACGTCGTGGTCGATCACAGCGAGTCCGAGGGGGCACCGGTAGTCCACGAAGATAGCCCGACCTACGAGAACCTCATAGGGCGGGTGGAGCACCAGGCACAGCTTGGGGCCCTGGTCACCGACTTTAACCTGATCAAGGCAGGAGCACTGCACAGGGCCACCGGCGGCTACTTGATCCTGGATGCGCGCAAGGTGCTGCTCCAGCCCTACGCATGGGAAGGGCTGAAGCGAGCCCTCCAGTCGCGAGAGATCCGGATCGAGTCCATCGGCCAGATGCTCAGCCTCATTACCACGACCTCGCTGGAGCCGGAGCCGATCCCCCTCGACGTCAAGGTCGCCCTCTACGGCGAGCCCCAGATCTACTACCTCCTCTACTACAACGATCCGGACTTTGCGGAGCTCTTCAAGGTGTCGGCGGACTTTGCCTCGGATATGGATCGCAGCCAGGAAAACCAGGAGCTCTTTGCCCGCATGATTGCGACCGTGGTCCGGCGTGAGAACCTTATGCCGTTTGCCCGGTCGGGAGTGGCGCGGGTCGTCGAGCAGAGCGCGCGCATGTTGGGCGACTCGGACAAGCTCTCGGTCCAGATGCGCGATATCGCGGACCTGCTCCGGGAATCGAGTTACTGGGCCAGCCAGAACGGCCACGGCGCCGTGACGGCCGACGACGTGGAACGCGCCATCGCCGCCCGCATCTATCGCTCGGACCGGGTACGGGAGCGGGTGCAGGAGTCCATCGCGCGCAATATCCTTCTCATCGACACGCGGGAAAAGAAGGTGGGCCAGGTCAACGGCCTGTCGGTGCTCCAGCTGGGGACCTTCTCCTTCGGGCAGCCCAGCCGCATCACCGCCCGGGT
>JBFYTF010000179.1:0-4912 GCA_041300865.1 Anaerolineae bacterium | reverse complement strand
GGTGCTGGAGAAGTAGGAAGAACACGGATGTGGCTCGGATGAACGGATTGGGAGCTCAGGGGATCTGAGGATAGGAGATCAGGATGGTCCAATCTCTTGCTCAAGAAGTGCAATTGACCTGCCCGGCGTGTAGCCGGCGATTTGATGCCAAAGTGTGGCTGCTCGTGGACGTGGCGGAAAGCCCCGGCCTGGCCGAACGCCTCCGCACCGGGACGCTGCACGATGCCCCCTGTCCCAACTGCGGGCACACCGGCCAGGTGGACGCGCCGCTGCTGCTCTACCGCCCGGACGCCGAACCGTGCCTCCTCTTCTCCCCGGCGGAGCAAACCAGCGCCGAGCAGGATCAGGAACATGCCGCCGGGTTGCTATAACACCTGCAAGCCAGCCTCGGCGAGACCTGGCGCGACGAGTGGCTGGCCGACGGCCTGCCCGGCGTCCCACGCGCCATGCTGCCCTCTGTGCTGAGCGGCGACTCCGAGGCTGCGCTGCAGCAGATGGCGGAGCAGACGGAGCGCGAAATGGAACGGCTGCGCCAGGAGGACCCGGAGGCGTATGCCCGGTTGGCAGAGGCCGTCCGGCAGATGGCTGCCGCCCTCCAGACCGATGCGGCGCGGGTCGATGTCGGGGCGCGCCTTCATGACCTCGATCGCGTCCAACAAGATCTGGGCTCGTTCATGCAGCACACGTGTATCACTGAGGTGCCCGGTGGACTTGCCCACGCCGGGCTTGTCCCAGGAAAAGACCGCATAGCCTGCCTGCAGCATGCGCTCCAGCATCGGAGAGAACCCCCGGTTGGTGCGGGCATCCATCCCACTTCCCTGGTTGAGCAGGATGACCGGAAACGGGCCCCTTCGGCCTTCCGGGAGCCACAGATCGCCCACCAGCGTGAAGGAGCCCGACTGGAAGGTGATCTCCTCGACCCTGGCCGGCTGCGGAGTACCGATGCCGTCCCGGTGAGGTTGCCCTTGGCTCGAAGAGTCAAGCGGTGACGTAGGCGTCGGTACAGGCGGCGATGTAGGCGTGGGTACAAGGTGCGGTGCACACGCCGCCAATAGCAGCAAGACGCTGCACATCATCAGGCGAAAGACATTTTGCTTCATCTTGGATCTCCCTACTCTCCCTGTCATATTCGGCTAGAACTCTTCCCGCCGGATGCGCCAGATGGCAACGGCGGTGAATAGCACGCACCACACTGCCGTGGCGATGATCGGGAGTACCGTGGGCAGTGGCTGACCATTCGCCAAGTATCCGGCCAGGGGCTGACTGGTGTTGAAATCAATCAGCAGCTTCCACGGCAGGATGTCATACAGCCAGGGCGCATACTTCTGGATCGGTCCCGACACGAACGGCAGCGGTCCCGACCACGCCAGCGCCAGGCAAATCCCCAACACCGGCCCGCGACTGTTGAAGAACGTCGCCAGCATCAGCGCCAGCGTCAGGAAGAAAAGCAGGTTCAGGTAGTCCAGCCCCATCACCCCGGCGATGCGCAGCGGCGTGAGGAAGCCGCCCGAAGGCTTTGCGAGCTGAAGGTAGGCGACCACGCCCGGCAGCGCGATCCAGGCCACGAACAGGCCCAGCCCGTGCGCGAACAGCTTGGCCAGCACGTAGGCCGGCCGGCGCAGCGGCTTGGACAGCACCCACGCCGCCGTCCCCGAGTGCTTCTCGCCCAGGATCGAATCCTGCGCCAGGCTGACGGCGGCGAACGGCACGCAGAGCGCCGCCATCATCATGAAGGCCATGACCGCGTTTTGGATTGAGCGGGACCCACCCATGCCATCCCTTAGATTCAACGCCATGGTACCGTTCAACAGCAGCAGCGCCACCAGGCACTGCACCCACCACCGGCGCGTCCGCCACCAGGCGGCCAGCTCCTTGGCCAGCATATTGGCTAGTCCCATCCTCCAGCCTGGCGTGCGGTTCGGTACCAATAGAGACTCATTTGTGCTCATGGTTGCTCTCCTTTACAATGCTCAGAAAGACATCTTCAAGGCTTTGGGGGTTGCATCCAAACTCGCTGATAATGACGCCCCCGCCGGCCAGCGCCAGAGGCACCAGTTGGGCCTCGGCGGTGACCGGGTCGCTGACCCTGATCCGCCAACGGATGCTCCCGTTCTTCGAGATTGCCTCGATGCCGGTTACCCACGACTGGCTTCGCAGGCGGGCTTCCACCGACGCGCTGTCCCCTTTGACGGTCAGGGTGAAGATGGCTGCCTGGCCCCCGGCCAGCAGCTCCTCGATCGGCCCCTGGGCCACCAGCGCGCCCTTGTTCAGGATGATGACCGTGTCGCTGACGCGCTGGACGTCGTCCAGGATGTGGGTCGAGTAAAAGATGGTGGTGTGCTTGCGCAGCCTTTCCATCACCTCCAGCACGTCCCGCCGCCCGATCGGGTCGAGCGAGGCGGCGGGCTCGTCCAGGATCAGCAGGTCCGGGTAGTTCACCTGGGCCTGGGCGATACCCAGGCGCTGGCGCTCGCCACCCGAAAAGCCCTTGATCGGGCGGTCGGCCCTATCGGCCAGTCCTACCAGGTCCAGGGTCTCCGCGACCCGGCTCTCGATCTCCGCCTTCGGTCCATCATAGAAAAAGCGGGCGGTGAAGCGCAGGGTCTCCCGGGCGGTCATGTACTCGTAGTAGCGCGGATCCTGAGACAGGTAGCCTACCCTCCGCCGGATCTCGTCGTTTTCCTTCTCGATGTCCTTGCCGAACACCCGGCCGCTGCCAGCGGTTGGCCGCGCCAGGCCCAGCAGCAGCTTGATGGTGGTGGTCTTGCCGGCGCCGTTGGGCCCCAGGAAGCCGCAGATCGAGTTCTTCTGCACCTGCAGGTCCAGCGGTTTGAGGGCTTCGACCCCTTTGTAGGCCTTGGCCAGGCCGTGCGTCTCGATGACCCAGTGTTCTGTATTGGCGTCGTCAAGTGTGTTCATTTCGAGTTCTCCTTTCGTTCACTGTTGGCCAACTGGAACCAGCCTCGAGCGGCGGTAACGGACCAACAACCAGATTGCCAGCCCCAACAATGCCAGACCGATCACCAGGCCGATGATCAGCGAGGGGCTGATATACACTTTTGGGGCCGGGCATTGGAAGGTGAGGTTCATGGGCTCGCTTGAATTACGAGCCTGGTCAACAATCTGCAACTCGAGCACGAAGGTATCTTGCGAGCGGCATACCCAGGTGGCATCTATCATTGCTTCGTGTTGTTGCTCATCGGCCGAATTCGTGAGAATGCTGCGTTCGTCAAGATTCTCTCCTTCCAATAAGCTGCCGGAGAGCAATGAGAGCTTCAAGATCTCCGCATCCCCGGCAGTGTCCGTGTAGTAAACAGCATCGCGATAGATCAGCTTGCCATCTTTTATTTCTTGCTTTTCTACAACTCGTAAAAACCTCGGCGTATGAGCCATTGCCGCCTGGTCCGCAGGCAGGGCAGGGGGAATGGTCAATCCCATTCGATCCCGGGCCTCATTCACCAGCTTGCGAATGGCATCAATGACCAACTCCGGCTCCTCTCTCTGAATGGAGTGACCGGCATGGGAGGCGATGATGTGGGTGCTGTTGGAGGACAATCCCGCCAGCTCGCTTTGCAGTTCCTGCCAGATCTGCCGTAGTTTGGCGTTGGTCCTGGCTGGCAGGAGCGGAGCACCTTCAAAGGTTGTATTGTCTGGACTCCGGCTGATCACTACCACCGGCAGGTCTCCCAGCGGTTTGGCGGCTTTGACTTGGGCGTTATTAGCCTTGGTATCCAGTCCTTCCTCATCCCGATAGGCTGATCCTTGCGAGTCTGACATGTAGGAGAGCCAGATTCTCCATTCCCGGAGGGCTTTCGACTCAAACAATGATATTGGGGGCAACCCCTCCAACAATCGTTGTCCCATATCCGGGTGGGCTGCGTCCACCAGTACGAGTCCTGCAACTTCTTCTGGATATTCGTCTCTGAACACACGAACCAATAATCCACCCCCGGAATGCCCCACAAGAATATATGGACCTTCGATATGAGCATTGGTAAGCAAGGCATGCAGATCGTGGGCCATATCCAGGTAAGTGCGTGGTTTTGGCGCTGCTTCACTTTCACCGAGATTAGCGCGGTCATACGAGCAAACGCGATAACTGCCATCGCCACCGGTCTGTACCTTGATCCAGTTGTAGGAGGTATCGCCTTGTCCAGCTTCCAGAATCACAGTTGGTGTACCTTTACCAACACACTGAAACCAAAGTTTGCGCCCGCCAACGTCTAGCAGACCATTCGGCAGTGCTGTAAGTGCGAGTTCGTCAGAGGCAGGGGCTAGCGGTTCGGGCACCGAGACGGTGGCGGTGCCCGAGGCAGCCGATGAACAGGCCAGCATCAGTAGGGCAAGGATGGTGGCATACATCATAGGACGCAAGAGAATCTGTTTCATGGCGTAACTCCTTCTAATCGCTCTATTCTGCCAAGGCCGCAAGAGATAGATATCGGTTGTCGTCATGGGTGCACCCCCCTAACATTCCAGGATTGCATCCAGCAGTTCACCGGCCGGGCATCCCTTGACCAGAAAAGCGTCAGCCCCGGCCGCCAGGGCCTCGGCCCGGTGGGAGGCGTACATGCTCACCATCACGATCCTGACCTGCGGCCAGTGGGCTTTGATCTGCCGCGTCGCATCCAGGCCGTCCATCTGTGGCATACGGGCGTCCATCAAAACCACGTCGGGCTGACCATCTCGCACCCTCTGCACCGCCTCTTCCCCCTCGGCCGCCTCGCCAACGATCTCGATCTCGGGCCGCAGGGCCAACAGCGCCCGCAGCCCCAGGCGAGCCCGGTCATTGTCATCGGGAATCTGTACGTTGGAGCGTTCGCTCATTTCCACTTCCCATCCCCATCTCTGCCCTAGTATACCGGTGGCAAGATGCTGTGTCCTTGCCCAAAAGGAAAAACCTGTCCTATGC
>JBFYTF010000151.1:0-3688 GCA_041300865.1 Anaerolineae bacterium | reverse complement strand
GCGGCTGTGCACATCGAGGGCCGGGATGGCCGGCAGCCTCTGCGCCCCTTTGAACAGGACGAGCTGGCACGTTGGTTCTCCATGGAATCCCGAGCCGTGCACGGGGACTAGTTGCGAAAGGGATTTGACTTTATATTGGACCTGTGCTAAAGTTGACTTTCGGTACCTAACATCGGGAAACCACGCACTTGTTGCGTTCTCGACTGGGAGTGGGAGCATAAGGGGAGGCCATCGCGGCCGGTGAGCGGTGGCCCTCTATATGCATGGCCGCATTGTGTCGAACGAGTTGAAAACAGGGGGTTACTTTGCCTACAATCAATCAGCTGATTCGGAAAGGGCGAAAGCCCAAGCCGCAAAAGGAAAAGGCGCCTGCGCTGCGCTACACGTTCAACGCCCTGAAGGGTAGAACGACGAGGCAGAGGCTGGGCAATCCGCAGAAGCGCGGTGTGTGCACCCAGGTGCGCACTATGACGCCCAAGAAGCCCAATTCGGCGCTGCGCAAGATCGCCCGTGTGCGGTTGAGCAACGGAATCGAAGTCACGGCTTACATTCCAGGCGAAGGCCACGGCTTGCAGGAACACTCCGTGGTCCTGGTTCGTGGCGGCCGTGTGAAGGACCTGCCCGGTGTGCGCTACCACATCGTGCGCGGCGCGCTGGACTCGGGCGGCGTCGAAAACCGCAAGCGCGGACGCTCGAAGTACGGTGCCAAGATGCCCAAGGCCGGCGCACCGGCCAAGGGCAAGAGATAGGGAGGAACCGATGCCAAGACGAAATCGTCCGGCCAAGCGCGAGATCGCGCCCGACATCAAGTACAATAGCGTGCTGATCACTCAGTTTGTTAACAAGCTGATGACCCGCGGCAAGAAGAGCACCGCCCAGCACGTTCTGTACGATGCCCTGGACATCATTGAGACGCGTACCCGCCGCCCCGGCTTGGAGGTCTTTGAACAGGCACTGCGCAACGCGACGCCGATCCTCGAGGTCAAGCCACGCCGCGTCGGTGGTGCTACCTATCAGGTCCCGGTCGAAGTGCGACCCGACCGCCGCATCTCCCTGGCCATCCGCTGGCTTGTCGGTGCAGCCCGCAAGCGCTCAGGCAGGACCATGGCCGAGAAGCTGGCCAGCGAGTTGATGGATGCCGCGAACAACACCGGCACGACCATCAAGCGACGGGAAGACACGCACAAGATGGCGGAAGCCAACCGGGCGTTCGCCCATTATCGTTGGTAGGTTTGATATCTGTCCCCACGATCCGCTCTGGCTCAGGTATTAGATCGTCGCTAGCAGGAACCTTTCCATGTCCAGGGACTATCCCATCGAGCGCATACGCAACATCGGCATCATTGCCCACATCGACGCGGGCAAGACGACGACGACCGAGCGTATCCTCTTTTACACCGGGCGCACACATCGTATGGGCAACGTCGACGATGGGACGACTGTCACCGACTGGATGGAGCAGGAGCGGGAGCGGGGTATCACCATCACGTCTGCCGCCGTTACCTGTTTCTGGCGCAACTGCCAGATTAACATCGTCGATACACCGGGGCACATCGACTTTACGGCCGAGGTCCAGCGCAGCTTGCGCGTGCTGGACGGCGGTGTGGTGGTCTTTGATGCCGTGGCCGGCGTTGAGCCGCAGTCCGAAACAGTCTGGCGCCAGGCCGATCGCTACCACGTCCCACGGATCTGCTTCGTCAACAAGATGGACCGCATCGGCGCCGACTTCTGGCACACGGTTGACATGATCCGTGAGCAGTTGGCCGCCAACCCGATTCCGATCCAAGTGCCCATCGGCAGCGAAGACCGCTTTCGAGGCCTGGTGGACCTGCTGACGATGCAGGCCATCCTCTACACCGACGACCTGGGATCGGTCCAGGAGACCACGGCTGTGCCCGGTGACCTGCTGCCTTTTGCCGAGGAACAGCGGGAGCACCTGGTGGAGAAGGTCGCCGAGTGCGACGACACCCTCATGGAGAAATACCTCGAGGGTGCTCCCATTTCGTCCGACGAGCTGCGACAGGGGTTGCGCGCGGCGACCCTGTCCGGCCAGCTGGTGCCCGTGCTCTGTGGGTCGGCACTGCGCAACAAGGGCGTGCAACCGGTCCTGGATGCGGTCGTCGACTATTTGCCGGCACCACCAGATGTTCCACCTATGGTGGGCATCAATCCGCGGACCGACACCGAGTGGAAGGCCTTTGCCGATGCATCACGGCCCTTTGCTGCCCTGGCCTTCAAGGTAGTCTCCGATCCGTATGTCGGACGCCTGGTCTACCTGCGCGTATACTCCGGGCGGCTGAACGCCGGCAGCACCGTTCTGAACTCGGCCAAGGGGCAGAAGGAGCGCGTGGGCAAGCTGCTGCGCATGTACGCCAACCGCCGGGAAGAGCTCGCCACGGTGGAGGCCGGCGATATCGCCGCCGCCGTAGGTCTCAAGAACACGTTCACCGGCGAGACCCTGTCGGACTTTTCGCAACAGGTGATCCTGGAATCGATCAAGTTCCCGGAGCCCGTCATCTCGGTCGCGATCGAGCCGCGCACCCAGGCCGACCAGGACAAGCTGAACGAAGCATTGCAGCGGCTGGCGGAGGAGGACCCGACCTTCCAGGTGCGGACCGACGAGCAGACAGGGCAGCTGCTCATCAGCGGCATGGGAGAGTTGCACCTCGAGGTGCTGGTCGACCGTATGCTGCGCGAATTCCGGGTCATGGCCAACGTTGGCAAACCGCAGGTGGCTTACCGGGAGACCATCACGCAAAAGGTCGAGAGCGTTGGCGAGTTTGCCCGGCAGCTTGGCGCTCGCAACCAGTATGCCCGCGTCGTGTTGGCCCTCGAGCCGCTGCCAGCCGGCTCGGGCTTCGAGTTCGCCAACAAGACGAAAGAGTCGGTCTTGCCGAAGCAGTTCCTGCCGGCTGTGGAACAAGGTGTGCGGGAGTCACTGGACAGTGGGGTGTTGGCCGGTTACACGATGGTTGACTTTCGGGCAGCGGTCATCGACGCTACTTACGACGAAGAAGAATCATCGGAGATGGCGTTCAAGATCGCGGCCTCGATGGCCCTCCGCAACGGCCTGGAGCGTGCCAAGCCCGTTCTCCTGGAGCCGATCATGAAGGTCGAGACGGTTGCCCCGGACGAGTTTAGCGGGGCGCTCATCGGCGATCTGAGCGCGCGAAGTGGCCAGATCGAGGGCCTACAGGCCCGCGGGGCCGGGATGCAGGCGGTGCGGGGCATGGTGCCCCTGGCAGAGATGTTTGGCTACGCCACCGCCTTGCGCTCGGCGACGCAGGGCAGAGGTATCTTTACCATGGAATTTGACCACTATGACGTCGTGGCTCCGGACGTATTGGAAAGAATCACGATGGGGGGCAGAAGGTGATAGCCGTGTGCGAATTTGCATGGTGTTTGCTTTTGTTGTAGAATGGTCCGGTTTGTGATCTGACTGCATCTAGGCCAGATAGAAGAAGGAGAAGAATCGTCATGGGGAAGCAAAAGTTCGAGCGCACCAAGCCACACGTTAACGTGGGGACGATTGGCCACATTGACCATGGCAAGACGACCCTGACGGCAGCCATCACCAAGGTGCTGGCGATGCGGGGGCAGGCCAACTTTCGTTCCTTTGATAGCATTGACAACGCGCCGGAAGAAAAAGCCCGGGGCATCACGATCGCCATTGCCCACGTCGAGTACG
>JBFYTF010000137.1:0-2955 GCA_041300865.1 Anaerolineae bacterium | reverse complement strand
ACCCTTTCATCCAGGTGCCGGCCAACAAGGATGAAGGGCACCTCGTCCTGCAAGAGCCGGGAGACGAGGGGGTCGTCAAGGCGCGCCGAAGCAACGACCACGCCGTCCAGGTGACCGCTGTGCACCAGGCGCCGGTACAGCTCTTCGGGGTTTGCCGGGCCGTTGAACAGCGACAGCATGAGGTGGTAGCCGCGGGCGTTACAGGTTGCCGTGATGCCCCCCAGGAGCAGGGGAAAGAAGGGGTCCACAAACAGCTTGGCCACCGACTCGGGGATGATGACGCCGATGATGCGCGTGCGGCGGGTGACGAGGCTGCGGGCGGCGGCGTGGGGCTGGTAGCCTGTCTCGCGGATGACGCTCCAGACCCTCTCGCGCACACCGGTGCTGACACTGGGGTGACCGTTGACCACGCGCGACACGGTAGAGCGGGACACCCCGGCGAGCTGGCCGACCTCTTCCAGCGTAAGGGACATAGCCTGACTCCTACCTCCCCCATATGAGAGCGCTCTCACAGCAGCCTATAAAAAAACCCCCGCCCCGGGGTTACAGCTATTTGAGTGGTCCTTGCGGGAGCGCTCCCAAGACCATTATATCACGCCTCACCGGCTCTGTCAACAGGCAGTTTTCTGATCTGGAACTCGCAGCGGGGCGGGCACGTTGTCGGTGAGCAACACCAAGCCGGCCCCCAGCCCCTGGGTGCCGCACCAGGCGAGCCTGCAATTGTCGCCTCGCCGGGATGCTTCCTAGATAGCCTTGCTCCTCTTACACGTTTCTCGCTGCCGCGGGAAAGCGCCCGCGACGAATGCGGCCGAGCCAGGACGGCCCTCCGGAACCGGCCGCAGCTCCATGTTGCTACGCGGCCGGCTCGGCCTTGAGCGCTGCCAGCAGCTCATGCGCCCGGGTGTAGGCCAGGCAGGTCACCGTGTCGGCCGCGCCGTAGTAGATGGCGATGCGGCCGCTGGGCGGGTCCACCAGGGCGGCGCAGGGAAAGACGACGTTGGGGGTGTCGCCCACGCACTCGTAGGTCGCCCAGGGTGCCAGGAGATAAGCGGCCGTGCGGTGCAGGACTTTCCACGGTTCGTCGAGGTCCAACAGCGCCACGCCCATGCTGTACACAAAGCCGTTGCACGACGTCAGCACGCCGTGATAGAACAGCAGCCAGCCCTCGGTTGTCTCGATGGGCGCCGGCCCGGCACCTATCTTGGTGCTCTGCCAGCTCCACTGACGGGTGGGGCCCATCACGTGGCGGTGGCGCCCCCAATGCATCATGTCGGGGCTCTCGCTGTAAAAGATGTCGCCAAAAGGCGTGTGGCCCGTGTCGCTGGGCCGGCTGAGCATGGCATACTTGCCGCCGATCCGGCGCGGAAAAAGGACGCCGTTGCGGTTGTAGGGCAGAAAGGCGTTCTCGAGCTGATAGAAGTGCTGAAAGTCGTGGGTGTAGGCCACGCCGATCGTCGGCCCATGGTAGCCGTTGCACCAGGTGACATAGTAGCGGTCCTCGATCCAGCACACGCGAGGGTCGTACTGGTGCTCGAAGTGGTCCAGGGCGGGGTCGTCGACGACAAACCGGATCGGCTCGGGGTCCACCTCCCAGGCAAAACCATCGCGGCTGCGGCCGCTGTGCACCCGCATCTGGCGTGTCCTGTCGTCGACGCGCAGCACCCCGGCAAAGCCGTCGCCAAAAGGGACGGCGGCGCTGTTAAAGATGCTGTTCGACGTGGGCAGCAGATCCCGGGGGATGATCGGGTTGCGGGCCGAGCGCCACACCAGCTCGCTTGAGCCCGCGGGCCGTTCCTCCCAAGGGATGTTGGGCAAGGCGGGGCCGGTGATGCCGGCAGGGTTCGTGTCAGCCATGTCAGCGGCTCTCCTCGTGTCCGTCGGGCAGCGTCCGCACCGAGCTCCGCTCTACCAGGCGCGGGCGGATGGCTGCGCGCACCAGGTTGGCCTCGGGGTGCTCGATGCGGTTGATGAGCAGCTGCACGGCCAGCCGGCCCATGCCCAGCTTGTCGACCTGCATCGTCGTCAGCGCGGGCGACAGGCAGTCGGCCAGGTCGATGTCGTCATAGCCCACGATCGACAGGTCATCCGGCAGCCGCCGGCCCAGGTCGCGAGCTGCATCCATGGAGGTGATGGCCACGTCGTCGTTTACGCCAAAGATGGCGGTAACCTGCGGGCTGCCCCGCAACAGCTCGGTGGTCGCGGCCACGATCTCGGCTGTATCGACGATGTGGCACTCGGCCAGGTAGCGGGAGGCAATGCCGTGGTCCTTTAGAGCGCGCTGGTATCCGCTTTGCCGCTCCTGGATGCTGGGATACGACTGCGGATGGCCGCCGACGAGGCCGATGTGGCGGTGTCCCTGCCCGATCAGGTAGCTGACCGCCTGGTATGCGCCGCCAAAGTTGTCAGACACCACGCTGTCGTAGCGGTCCGCCGTGGCGTACGAGTCCACGAGGACGAGGGGTGTGGCCCGGCGTTCCACGACGCGCAGCAGGGCCTCATCGAAAAAGGCGCCCAGGAGGAGCAGGCCGCCGGCCACGTCGTCGTCGAGCAGCAGGCGGGGCAGCTCCAGGGGACGGCTGTCCTCATCGACGGTCATGGAGGCGTAGAGCAGGTTCACCTGGCGGCGGCGACAGGCCATCTCGATGCCCGCCACGACATGGGAATAGAACTTGTTGGCCTGGGGCAAGCTGTCGGGGTCGGCCTTGAGGATCAGGCCGACCGCAGAGACGGCCGTCGCGCGGGCTGCCGCCGGCCTCCTGGCCACGTAGCCCAGCTCCCGCGCGACCTCGAGCACCCGCTGCCGCGTCTCGGCGCCGACCCCCGCCTTGTCGCGCAGGACCAGCGACACGGTGGAGAGCGACACGCCGCTCTTTTCTGCGATCTCGGCCATGGTGGCCCGCTCGTTCGATGCCACGACCCGCTCCGGTGGACTGGAACTTTAGTAGAACTTTAGTA
>JBFYTF010000099.1:0-35496 GCA_041300865.1 Anaerolineae bacterium | reverse complement strand
ATGACCGAGATCAGCGCCTTCACCCTGCGCTGCGATCACGGCCGGTTTCACATCCCACCCTTTATCGAGCCGGTTCTCTTTGACGAGGAGCTGGAGATCGTGGAGGGCAGCGACGTCCGCGGCACGCTTGGCTTTCTCGACCCGCTGGCCATTTCGTACCCCGGGTTCATCATCAGCGGCGACGAGGTCCATTTCGTGGACGGCCCCTGCCCCTGCGGGCTCGGCGGCCCCGCCGTCACCGAAATCGGACGGGCCCGCCACCGGGAGGTCAAAGGCTGCGGGGGCATCATGGCCTCATTGGCTGCCTGAGGGTGGCAGGGGGGTGGGGATGTCTATGGAAGAGATCTGCCGGCGCGATGGCTTGCTCGCCGAAGAACGCGGCGTGGTTCGCGTGCCCTTCCTGGTCAAGGGCAGGCTTGTCCTGCCCCCCAAGATGGGACGCGAGGAGGTCGAGGCGGCATTCTCGGGGGCCGACCGCGACACGTACTATCTCAAGTTGCCCCAAGCGCAGTTGATCCGCGAGCCCATTATCGACCGCGAGTCGATGCAGGTCACGCCCGAGTTCCTGTACCAGGTGATGCCGCCGCTCAACCCCCTCGACCTGGTCGAGACCGACGTCGACAAGTTGGTGCGTGGCCCTTATGGCCTGGCCGTCGATGACCTGGTGGCCTTCGTCCAGGCCATCGGCGACGGGCTTCAGCAGGACTGGGCGACGGTTGAGCGGGTGCGGCGGCTTTGTGGCCGGACCATGGAGCATCCCGAGGTCTATCTCGACGGCGCGTTCGCCGCCTTGCGCTCCGGCTTTGATCCGGAGACGGCACGGCGGATGATCGACCGGGAACTGGGGATCTGGAACATTCCGGGCGGCCGGTTCCTGGAGGGCTGGGTCGAGGTGCCGGCGGAGGTCCTTCCCGGCCTGGTGCCGCTGCTGGCCCAGTCGTTGGGCGACGGTGGACAGGCTGTTGGTCTGCCGGCCGGCCCGGTAACCCTCCGCGCCATGCCCACGCGCCAGCTACACATCACGGCCGGCAACGCACCGGAGGTCCCCATGGTCTCGGCGCTGCGGCTCATCCTGTCCAAGTCGGCGGGCGCAGTCAAGATCCCCTTCGGCTCAACGCTGCCGGGCGCCATGGTGGGGCTGGCGGCGCTGGCGACGGTGCCCGACCATCCCCTGACCCAGAACCTGTCCATCGTTTACTGGCGGGGGGGTGACGAAGGCATCGAGAACATCCTGTTCGCGCCGGGCGCCTTCGACCGGATCGTCGTCTGGGGCGCACCCGGCGCCGTCACCTCGGTGCAGGCCCGGGCTCTCTTTACCAAGGTCGTAGCGTTCAATCCTCGCTACGGGGTGAGCCTGATCGGCCGGGAGGCATTTGCCGGCGATGTACGGCAGGTTGCCTTTCTGGCGGCCATGGACACCATGATCTACAGCCAGAAGGCGTGCACCGCATCGCTGGTGCACTATGTCGAAGGGAGCAGCGCACAGGCCGAGGCCTATGCAGGGCACCTCATCGAAATCCTGGACCTTTGGGATGCCCTGGCGCCTCCCTTCCCGCTGCCCGCCGTGCGGGGCCAGATCAAGCGTTTGAGGCGCGGTCGGTATGCGGGCGCCGCCTGGCGGTCCAATACCAGGAATGGCGAGCACACGTCCGCTATCCTGCTCACCCCGGGCGAGTTCGACATCCTCGATCATCCCCTGAGCCGGGTGGTGGTCGTCCGCCCGGTGGAGGACCTGGCCGGGGCCCTCACCTACTTACATGCCGGCGTCTCGACCGCCGGCGTCTATCCCGAGTCCAGGCGCATGGCGCTGCGGGACCGGATCGCGGCCCGCGGGGTGAGCAATGTGCTGCCGCTGGGAGGGTGCGACCGCATCGTGCCCGGTGCGCCCCACGACGGCATGATCGTCCTGAGTGAGTTGGTGGACTGGAAGAGCGGGTAAACCAAAGCCAGGGCGAGATCTACATGGCGCATGGACGAGCATCTCTCGCAAAGGCGCAAAGAAAAAATCAAGAATTGGCAAGACTGTGACGGTAGTGAATATGCGGTATGTAGTTACCATCTTGGTATCACTTTTTTGCGCAGGCTGTTAGCCTGCGGAGCGACACGCTGGCAACACATCGCACCTTGTAGCCTCTCGCCCCAGGCCGCCGAGCCTTGCCCCGTTGTCCTGGGGTTCCCCCCGGCTTGCCAGGACAGCCTCCTCTTCCCTGTCATGCCCGCTTTCGCGGGCATCCATGCTACGCATGTCCTGGCCGAATACTCTCATCCGCCGCGCTTTTGGCCCAGAAGGCCGTCGAATGGCTCCGCACGCGACAGATACAAGGCAGAGAACCTGTACGGCCAATCCTGCTGGTCCGGCCGAGTTTCAGATATGGGAGATTTCCTCCAAGTCAATGCCGGCTACACGACTCCGGGCGACCTCGTCGGGATGCGGACAGTCAGTAATTGGAATCCAGGCAAATGTTCCTTGATGGACGCGGGCTTTGCCACTTGAGCAGCGCGATCATTGCCCGCCAAACGGGCTGGTGTTATAATGGTTGTCGAAAAACACACAGTCCCGGCGGTTTTTTTGCCGGCTTGAGGCCTTTCACCCGGCTGTAGCAGGCACCAAGCTCGCAAGAGTGTACCACAGGGGCAGGCCTTTTCCGAGATAGGTTTCAGCCTTGGAAATCGATTCTTGGAGCACATCAAGGAGGAGCACCATGACACAAACAGAGGGAAGCTTGGGGCAATCCGGGCACTACGCACCGGCAAATGGGCTGAATCTGTACTACGAGGAATGCGGCAGCGGGGAGCCGCTGATTTTGCTTCATGGGGGCAGTGCCACCTGCAAAATGTGGCAGCCTCACCTAGCGTGTTTTGTTCCCCATTTCAGGGTGATTACCCCTGATAGTCGTGCGCACGGTAAGACAGACAACCCAACGGGCGAACTCAGCTATCATCTAATGGCGGATGATGTGGCAGCACTTATCCAGGCTCTGGGCTTGACCAAGCCCCATGTCTTCGGCTACAGCGATGGCGGCCAGATTGCGCTGGAGCTAGGCATGCGTTATCCCAACCTGACAGGCAGTCTCGTCGTCGGTGCCGCATGGTACAAATTCTCGGAGACATACCTCACCTTCCTAAAGGCTGCCGGCATGGAAAGCACAGGGGTGGTGAATACTGCGTACATTCAGAGAGAAATGCCAGACTGGGCCGGCATGTTGAAGACGGAGCATGTTCGCGCCGATGACCCTGATTACTGGCAGACAATGCTCAAGCAGCTCTCAGTAATGTGGTGGACACCGCTGAACTACACGGCGGAGGACTTTCAGAAGATCATTGATCCAACTCTTATTCTTCTGGGGGACAGAGATGGGACGATCGAGCTGCAACAAGCAGTTGACATGTATCAGCTCATCCCAAATCCGGAGCTGGCGATTTTGCCGAATATGACGCACTTGTCGGCAATCTACTCCGATAGAAGCAAGTTAACCATGGATGTGGTTCTCGACTTTCTCTTGCGTCACAGTGCGCAGACCCAACCACATTAAGAGCCTATCCGTAAAATGCCAGGTTGAAGACAATGTCAGCACAGGCCAACTGGATGAGAGACAACCAGTTCTCCGGTTTCTTGCACCAACGGGTGCGAATGGAGCGCCGTTTGGTCAGCCAGCTGAGCGTCCTTTCCACAACCCAGCGCCGGGCCGGGTACCGATGTTCACCGGGAATGGGACATGCCTCTTCTTTCGGCTCGTTCCGCCGCCGGCGATGCTTGATATGAGGAACATAGCCTTGCTGCTTGACGAACACATGCACGTCCCAACTGTCGTAGGCTTTGTCAGCACAGAAGTGCTGCGTTGTCGTCGGCCGCTTGATCAGGATCGACAGGACCAAGGCGGTGACGGCCCATTTGTCGTGCTGATTGGCTCCTGTTACATGGATAGACAGCGGCGCCCCTCGTTGGTCGACCAAGATGTGGATCTTGCCTCCCATTTTAGCTCGATCCGTCGGATTCTTTCCGGTACCTTTGCCACCCAAAGGGGCAGGGCAGTTCCGACTGTCGATCGACTGCCAGATCCAACGGACGTGACGCCTTCGGCCATAGTATCTCAGCATCGCCGTCAAGACCTTTTCGAAGACCCCTTCGTTCGTCCAGGTCTGGAAGCGATCATGAATCACGCTGCTGGACACGCCGAACCACTCCCGTTCGATGGCCTTCCACTGGCAACCGGTCCACAGCACATACCAGATGCCGTTCAGCACCGCGCGATTGCTGGCGCGAGGGCGTCCGGGTCCCGGCCGCTTGTCAGTCGGCAGATGCTTCTTGATCTTGCGCCACAGTTTGCCTGGTACTCGACTATAGCGAACATTTTTGGGCTTTCTCGACTTTGTGGTACACTTGCTCACGGCGTATCTCCGCTACTAATGGGCTTGAGACACCACATTTATAGCGGGATACGCCCCTTTCTGCAAGTTCTGGAATTTCCGGATAGGCTCTAAGAAAGAGCCGGGCGCCTGGGGCAATGGCACGAGTTTTCGATAACGTCGCTTTGCTCGAACTCGGCGGCCGGCATCGGGGCAGGGAGTTGCGATTTAGGGATACGCTCATGCTGCAGGAGTTCTGACTGAACGGACTCTTACCCCTGCCTGGGTAGCCGAGTCAGGACGTCGCTGGCGCCCAACTCCTGACAAATCTGTTCGAAGTTGTCTTGCGGACCTCTCCATCTCAAATCATCCAGGCTCTCGGTGAGCGGCACGTCGGTGCGCAGCTGCGTCAACCGGCGGTACAAGAAGGCTTGCTCGCGATGGGCCGCAAGATTCTCCAGAAGGCGGCGGGCACCCCGCACCGGAACATCCCATTCTTCAACTCTGTCAGGGATGGCTTCCAGATGGCCATATCTGGCAAGCACGGTGGAGGATGATCTCGCACCCCAGGTTGGAATGCCGGGGATTCCATCGGCCTTGTCACCCACAAGCGCCAGCCAATCGGGGATGGAGGCCGGCGCGACACCGTATTTCTCAATGACTGCCGCTTCGTCATAGACGATGTCTCGGCGTCGGTCCCAGCACACAACGCCGTCTTGGGCCACCAACTGCGCCAGGTCCTTGTCTGGGGAGCAGATGATAACCTGGTCCACCCGGGGATCTTGCTGGAAACGGTGGGCGGCGGTCGCCAGGGCATCATCGGCTTCGAATTCCACCATCGGCCAAACCACGATCCCCAGGGCAGACGTGGCGTCTTCGGCAAGCGGAAACTGGGCGAACAGATCTGGATGAATGCCTTCGCCGGTCTTGTAGCTTGACAGGAGTTCGTTGCGGAAAGATTCTACCACATGATCGAAAGCGCACCCAAGGTGAGTAACCTTTGGCACGGACAGTAGCGCGAGCAAGCTCCGCAGCAGCCCAATCGTCGCGCCGACCTCGCGGCCATCGGGTGCCTTTTTGGGCGGGGGACCGTAGAAGCTGCGAAAAAGCTCATACGTGCCATCGACCAGGTGTACGTTCATTGGTTGCCAACCTCAGCCAAGCTGTTTTCGCTTGACGAAAACACCATGCCAAAACCAACCGGGGAGCAGGCAGATCCCTGGTCGGTGAACCGCGCTCCGGGCTACTTCTCATGTTGTCCAGCAGGTGCAAGCATTATACCAGAATGCATCGGTGAGCGCAATTGGGTCCGGATTCACCTGGAAGGCCGAGCCGAGCAGCTCTTGGAGTTAGTGACAGGAGGGTGAGGCACGAGCCCACGACTTGGCCTCACATCGCTGCGGAGCGGCGACCCGGTCAATGTCAATGCAACGTTGGTCACAGCAAGTCACGATGCCTACCAATTAAGCCGGCAGTCAACTGGATAGAAACCTGATTGTCGGGAATTAGGGCTGCCGGCTTCATGGGCGTGACTTTTCAACTCGGCCCAGGTGCGATTCGCCGGTGAACTCCAATCGGATGGAAATGGTTGCGCATCTCTGTCCCTAAACTGAAACCAAGGTGAGATCTACATGGTTCACTTGGCCGAACAACTGATCGGCAGTCGCCATCAAGGCATCAGCCTCAGCTTGCAGCAGGGTTTGACAACGGCTCTGGATTTCGGCTGTCCGATCAGCCAGCCCCACAAAGAAGCCGTCCACCTTCTCTCGCACCTTGGTTGCCGTGCCGAAGCATGTGTTGGCCGTCACTTTCTCACGTGCCCAGTCCCAGATGGCCTCATCCGGATTGAAGTCCGGGCTATAAGCCAGCAAGGCCACAAGCCGCAGCTTCAACTGGGGCGTGGTCAGATACTCCCGCATCTCTGAACCCCTATGCGCTGGGCTGTTGTCCCAGATCACGATCAGCGGCTCGCTGTGCTTCGCCCGCAGCTGCCGCAGAAAGGCCGTCGACATCTCGGCGTTGCAGTTCCCGGCCACAAGCATCGATTCCACCTCTCCTGTCTCCAGGCAGACACCCGAATAGTAGGTGTCCTTTTCACCCAGCCGAGGGCTGGTCGAGTCGACCAGAGCAGGCTCACCTCGCAGAACCCACTTGGCCCGCAGTTCGGCATCAGCGCAGAAATGAGCCTCGTCCACGAAAAAGATCTTGGCGCCATCCTTCTGGGCCTCACCGCGCAGCACAGCATGATCGGCAACAAAGGCCTCCCGCTTCTCAAGATTGGCTCTCAGCAGGCGCTTCTTGCGTCTCTTGACTACGAATCCCCAGCGGTGCCAGTAGTTCAGGCAACTGCTGCGGCACAGTTCCAGGCCAAAATGCTGCTCTATAACCAGTCGCACCACCTTCCAGTTCCAGTTCGCCAAGTCGATACCCACCGCCCTGGGTGCCTCCAGCACCGCCGCCTTCAACGCCGCTTGTTGCGTCGCGCTGAGGGCGGGGTGGGACCACCGGGCTCCTCAAAGGCTAGACCGGCCGGCCCCTTCTGGCGAAAGTCTTCGACCCAATCGCCAATCGTGTGGGCATCTCGCTCCAGAGCCTCGGCTACTCGGACTGCGGACCAACCTCGGGCCAGAAGCCAGAGCGCGTGCCAGCGTTCGCGTTCACGTGGAGTCGGTGCGCGATACACCCGTTCTCGCACTGCCTTTACGTCCAGCTTCCAATACGTAAGCATCGTGAGCAAGTCGTTCATCGCCGAGCCTCACCGAGCTATGGTCTTGCTGACAGTATACCACAACTGCTCTGCGGGTTTCACCTTGGCTTTAGTTTCGTCCCTCAACACAATGGGTAGGTAACTGCAGGTGCATTGCGCCGTTGCGCCAGGGTGGAACGGTTCGTTGTTGAGAGCAAAGTGCAACCAGGCCGTGGGCGCCACCCCGTGCCAGCGGGTAGTCCATATTCCCCCACCACTGTATTCGTCTGGCGAACCTGCCATTGCACCATTCTCCCGCTGCTGCCCCAACAGTTCCAGCACCAGATCGTCTGCGCCGTCACCCCCCGTGGCAATATACTGCCCTGTCCCCTCGTTCCACACCGACCAAGGGCCACCCTGGCCATCGAAACCGAAAACCTGCCCACCCCGGGCTGGCAGAAGCAGCACCTCTCTGGCGTAGCTCAGAGCTCGGCGCGCCTTTTCCTCCTCGCCAATCGCTTTGAGAAGGGCACCTCCCCATGTCTGATTGTCCAAGTACGGCTGCCACCAGTCTCGTCCCCCTTTGAAACGTCCCATTGCCTCATCCCAGTAGTGAGTCAACAGACAATCCCTGATCCCCGCCGCCTCGTCAGCATAACCGGCTGCCTGCAGTGCCCACCAGGCGTCAATAGTGCCTTCCGTGTGGTCAATCACCAGGCAGTAGTCGCTCGAATCGATCCGCGTTGCCAGCCAACCACTTCCTCTGCACATGGCCAGACCTGCGCCAGGATGGGGGCCGCCCAACAGTCGATAACGTCCCAGGGCGTAGGTCGCCCAGGCGATGTCACCTTCCCATTTGTGGCAATGCACGCACGGCAATGCAGCAGTACTGCAGTCGTAGCTCTTGTACCAGGACCCATCCGGGTTCTGTGCCTGAACCAACGCCTCGACGATGGCGTCTGCCTCTGGCCACATTCGTTCGTGGCTGAAGACGATCAATGCCAGGGCCTGATCGTAGATGTGAGCGGTGCAGACAGACTCCTCCAGCCACGATTTGAGCAAGCCGGTCTCTTGTTGCTGTGAGGCGAGCCACCGGGCTGCTAAAACCGAAGCCCGCGTGTTGGATGATGCGGTCGAGAAGTCTGCCGGGACCGAGCGAGAAGCAACGCTGTAGGCGCTCAAGTTGTCTATCGCTAGAGAGCCCGTACCACCGGTGTCCTCATCACCATCCTTGACTACGGAGACGAAAAGAGCAACCACGTGCTCGGGATCGAATGTGCCCCCATGCCACGGAGCCAGGAACTCGAAGGGTATCACCAATTGCCCCCACCAGCTTCGGTGCGTGGCATGGTGGTAGCCCCGCGCGAAGATGCGCTGTGTGGTGGTCACCTGATCGATCAGCCCGATCTCCAGCGAATTGGCTTCTGCGGGATCGCCGCGCCAGTCAAGACGCAGGTGGTCATAGGCAGAGAGGTCGAGGGGTGGGTCAAAGTCACAGCGGATTTGCGCCCAGTTGCCGTTCTCGCTGCCTAAATTGTAGCTGAGCTGAAGCGCCCTATCGGTGTAGCCGGCGATAGGAGCCATCGAGCCACTGACCGGGGGGCCGGGCAGCACGGGAAAGCAGTTGTAGCTGCCCTCGAAGTCAAGAAACGTAGACCCGGAGCGGAGCCCCAGATCCACCCAGGGTTCCGGCGGATTGTCTTGGGCCAGTAGCCAGTAGCTGACCTGGTCGCTGCGACCCTCAGGCCAGGTCTGCATGGCCGGACCGCCAGCGTGGAGCCACAAGCCGACATTGTCCTGGTTGGGATCGGTGGTGGCGTCGATCCAGCCCTGCACAGTGAGGACGGAGTCATCGGGCAGCGCATCAAGGGCGACTCACACATTGGGGGTGTTTCCCTGCCAGCCCAGATCATCCGTGTGAAGCACGTCAAGCCAAGTGCTGCCCAGGGAGACGGCCGGGCTGAAGACGAAAGATGATGGGATGACATCGGTAAACATCGTCTGGTGGCGCACCAGATCGATGCCCATAACGCGGGCCACATTGCTATCGTGACAGTCCAGATAGCCGCCGTCGCAGGTTCCGCTTTCATTGATGAACATCGACGAAACCTGGACCAGCTTAAATCCCTGGGATTCGGCCTGGCGAGTCGGATCGATGTCTACGTTGGCAGTGGCTGTGTAGGTCTCGGTGACGTGGAGACGCGCCTGCCGGTCCCTGGCAGGCGGGAGTTGCATCTCGTAAGCGACATCAAAGTCCTGGTTGGCACCCTCAGCCCGCAGGCGCAATGGTGCGTTCGGCAGCCAGGTGGTATCGATTTCCAATCGAGTGAGCTGGGGATTGTGATGGTACGTTGACAGGTCAGGCCAATAGGCTGGCCCCAGGACAAAGGAGCTACCAAAGGGAATCGCAGGCGAGGGATCCGCATTCTGTTTCAGGCGCACGAAACCGGAAGCATAGAGGATGGCAATCTGGGGGATGCCTGGCCAAACCTGTGACTGGTGATAAACACGGACCATGACTGCATTCCCCTGAGAAATGCCATCCAGCACAACCTCCATGGGAGTGTCGACCACCGGGTCAGCATAGCACATGTCGATGATCCAGCCATCCCCACCGTCATAAATGACAGGGCAGTCGGGCTGGGCGTAGCTGTCAGGAAGTGGGGTCGACATCGCTCCGAAGGCCAATAGGCACACAAGCACCGTGGATCGGCCTGTTAATCGCCAGCACCGCCTTGCATGCCTTCGGGTAAATGGCCGCAGGATAGAAAGCAAGCTGAGCAACTTTCACCTCCCTGTCTGCACATCTAACCTAATCCAGAACAGCACAACCGATTTCAAGCCCCCTGTCTCTGGGTAATCACCTTCTGTCTCGGGCAAGCATTCCCGCAGATGTCCACAATATCGTTACATGCACTGCAAAGGATAGCCTTCTCCTTCGTTGTGCTAACAAAGCAGGTCAGGGGACGGACTGCTGTACGCACCGGGGCTGGAGTGCACTCGCACCGATGCGCCAGCAGCCAGAGTGTAGCCGGCAGGGAACTCGCACCCCTGGTTGCTCACAACACTGTGGATACACTCCTTGGTCGTGTCTTGAGCGTTCCTGCCACGATTCCCAATCATCATGGGCTATTCCGATCGGTCATCGATAAGGTTCTGAATAGGGAAGTCCGCCATCACCGAAGTTGGCGTCGCAGAGCTGCGTACAACGATTGGCAGGTAGACGTTGGTCACTCCACAGTGCTCATCCACGTGCCGCAATGCCAGCAGTACCTCCAGGTTCTCAAAGGCCGATGTGGAGCTGAAGTCGGCCAGCTTCTCTTCAATCATTTGGCGGGCAAAGGAGCAGTCGCCATATTCCGCCGCCAACTCGGCCAGGTCGGCCATAATGGACGGCCACTCGCCATTTTCCCAACCGCGTAACGGGTTGCCGGTGCAGGGATCGTAAGCAGCAGCGATGGACGAGGGGTACCTCGCCTTGTACCAGTTCAGGATACGCTGCCCCATCTCCCACAGGGCTGCGTCTCCGCTCACTTTGGCGTAGACGGCGGCGCGGCGGGCCAGATCGAGGGCTGTTAAGGATGAGGTGCCGCCCCGGTAGACCTCGAACTCCCGCAGCGAGTACCCCCACTCCGTCCCTCTGGTCAGGCCATGCATGCGTACGCGGCGAGTTGTTGTCAGCGGAAAGCGGATCTCGTGGACTATGAGATCCGTGTCGTCCCCTTCGCCGTTTGTCTCGGTGTAGACCGATGTCCAGGTCACACCGTCATCGGATACGTCGATGGTGTAGGCCTTGCCGTAGGCTCTTTCCCATTTCAAAACCACGCCATCAATAGTTACCGGCTCCCTGAACTGGAGGGCGATCCACTCGTCATCATTCCAGTCTGATGACCAACGGGTGTTGAGATCCCCATCAATGACCTTGCCAGGCACGAGGGCTGGATCCCCATCCTGCGTTGACGAGGCCGTCGCCGTGACATCCATCGTCAAAGCCAGATTAGGCGCCAGAATCTCGCCGTAGTAGAAATGCCGCTCGACATCGTACATGACACGGGGCAGGTCGGTGCCACATTGCCCAATGCTGCCGGCCATCAGGGGAACCGTGCAGCTCAGCACGTTGCCGTAGAAGTCGGCGAAGGGCCAGGCGGCGTTGACGTTGTAGCTCGAAGCATAGGCGGTTTCCCAGCGCAGGGTGATCGTCATCACGCGGCTGGGGTGGGTGGGGGTGATCACTAACCACTGAGGGGGGAGCGGATCGCCGGGATTGGCTGGCTGCTCGCTGCTCCAGCGTGTAGCGAGATTGCCGTCCAGGGCCTTCTGGCACGTACACGCCGGACAGTTCTCGTCGTCCTGGTGCGACGATGCGGCGCAGTCGGCGTGTAACAGCAGGTTGGTAGTCGTGAACGGGCTGTGGCCTTCGATCTCCCACAGCGAATAGCCATAGTCGGTGCCGGTTCGGGTCAGGTCCAGCCGGATGGCGCCCACTGCCTGGAGGGGGATCGTGATCGCTTCGCTGCCGCCGGCGCTGTCGGTCGTCTGGTAGAGGGGATGGGACTCCTGGCCCAGTTGGGCGGCATAGCTCCAGCCCACCAGGTTGTTGTAGCTCAGGTTGGTGGAGGTGATGGTGGCAAAAGCGCTGAAGTCATCCTTCCAGCCAAACTGGTGGCGCAACAGATAGTCGTCACACATCGCTGGCGTGCCCGGATCTTCAAAGTTGCCCATCGCGTCCGCGCTAAAGTCGGTGGCCCCCATCAACCCCCAGGCCAGGCAGTTAGCAAACTGGCGATACTTGAGCCTTGGGAACTGTTGATCGGCAACGGACAGCGCTTCCAACCAGCGGTTCTCCTCGCCCGCGGCGTTGGCCAGCCAGCCGGTGCGCGAATCCTTTTTATAACCATTCTCATCCAGAATCCAGTGCAGCAGGCAGAGGTTAGGCGATGCGAAGTAGTAAGGGGACTCCTGGGTGCTGGACATCGGTGCGCCTGTGCCCTCGATCTCGGCCGGGGCCGATGCGTCAAACAGATGTCCAAAGGTGGTTTCATCACCGATGAGGGCCGCGTAAAGGGCCAGCATGGAGGTCGACTCGCTGACTGCCTCCTGGTCTGTATCTGTGTAGACGAACATCGGGGCGTGGTCAAAGTGGACTGGCAGGCGTGGATTCGGCCAGTTCGTGAGCAATCCTGCAGGATAGAGGCTGGATGCATAATCGCAGAGATCGCGCTCCGTCGAGTCGGTCAGTGTGTCGCAAACACCGGCCACCATGGGGCTGGTATCGATTCGCTCGTGGGTGGAAGGTGCGCCGATCTCTTCTGGCGGGGTCGGCCCCTGTGCAGTGCCTGTTCCTATGGTCAGCAAGAGCATCAGTCCGAGGGTCACCACGCTTGCTCGAAACCATTTTCCTTTCATCATAGGCCTCCCGCCAAGGTGGGCTGGCGGGAACGGGCGAACCTCCTCCATCACGGGCAGCCATCTCCGTAGCAATGGTCGTCTATGGGCTGATCCGCGGCGTCGTAGAGGATGGCCTGGTCGCCATCGTTGCTCCAGATGTAGGCATGACCCCAGAGAAGGTCAGCGGGCGGGTTTTCGAAGGCGTCGAGGCCGGAGTGGACGCGGACGGTCGCGTCGGCGGCCAGGGTGTAGCCGGCCGGGAAGTTATACCACTGATTCCCCACCACGCTGTGGATCCGCCAGCCGGTCATGTCCTGGGATGCGGTGCCACGATTGGCAATCTGGACATACTCGTCAGAGGTGTCGTAGCGCAGTGCCTCGATGTAGAGGTCGGGTTCAGTGACGGCGCCAAGGTTGCATAGGACGAGTGGCAGAAACACGTACTCCGCCCAGTCGTGCCGGAATACATCCGCAAGGTAGCTGTAGGCGGCGTTCGACTGCACCTGGACCGCAAACTCGCGGTTGTTCTTTGACGAGTTTTCGCTGCCGTTGATACTGCCTACGTGCACGTACCCCTGCCCTCCAGCCCACACAAGTACCATCTTGTTGTGGATCCCCGTCCCGGCCGGATTGGCCAGCTTGCACTTGAGGTCCAGGCCCTCGGAGGCAGCGATGCCTGAGACGTATGCGCAGGTCGCTGTATTCCCCCGCACGTCCCCCGGATCGTTCCACACCGCATCCAGCAGGATGCGCACCCGGGCTCCGCGCCGGGCAGCATCGAGGTAGGCCTCCAGCCGAAGGTTGGGGTCGACGGCCGGGCTGCTCGTCGTCGGCCCCCAGAAGGTGTATTCATAGAGCTGCTCCACCAGTACGGAGTCGCCGCTCCTGGCCCGGGCCACCATGCCCAACAGGCTGTCCTGGTCGCGCAGGCTGTTCTCCGGCGATTGCACCATCTCGAAGAGGAAGGTGCCGCTCGTCGTCAGGGGTGTCGGAAACTGCACGGCGTACGTCGTGCCGCCGGAGGTATAGTCGGGCGCAAACTCGGGCGGCGGCGCACCGTAGGTCGGATCAGCGGCGGTCCAGCGGAACAGATCCCGGTGGTGGGCCGGGTCCAAGTCGTGCCGGAACACGTCCAGAGCGTGGGCTACGGCGCTGGGTGCGTCGGTGATGAGCCACACGCCCCGGTTGCCCTCCGTGCCATCCGCCTTGTTGTCTGCCGGCATCGACGAATAGTTCAGGTTCTCGGAACCGGTGAGCAGCACCTCCCCGTCGATGATCATCCACTTGCCGTGCTGGTAGTTGTAGCGGTCGTGGATGCCGGCAGCATCGTCGGTGTACATGAAGTAGACTTGCCCGCCGGCGTTTTCGATCTGCTGGCAGATCCACTTCTCCTGGTCCTCAATGCCCCCAACCGGCTCGCCCTCGAGCAGAATGGTCACCATCATCCCCGGGCTGGCTTGCATCCGGGCCACGATGGCGTCAGCGAGGTGGGCATTGTTGAAAGTGTACCCCTCGTAGTAGAGGCTGGTCGTGGCCTGGTCAATCTCGGCCAGCACCGCGTCGAAGATGTTGTCGGGGGCCACGGCGCAAGTGAGAGTGGCCGTCTCGGTGAAGGCCTCGGTGAAGAAGTAGCGCTCCAGGTCCCAGCCGGGGTACTGCACCTTCTTGCCGTTGATGGGGTGATTGGGGTCCTGCGCCCAATCGGCCGCCGTGTCCGTGTCGGGAACCGGCCGCCCCGTGGCTTGATCCAGCTTGCGGTAGAGGATCTGTCCCTCGAGGCCAAAGCCCTCGGCCTCCCGGTCCGCCTGGGCAAAGCGCTCGACGCCCACGGAATCCCCGCCGTAGGGGTAGACCCCCGGACCTGACCAGCCGATGCCGGTGGGATCCCCGGCCTCATAGACCACCGAGTCCACGAGATCCCCACCGACGTCCTTCAAGGTCAGCTCGTCCCCCGTGTTGGCCAGGGAGACCGTCCCTGACCGGGCGAGGTTGGGCACGGCGGGGTCGGTCTCCTCACCATACTCATAATCGGGGGAGAAACCAAACTCAAGTGCGAAGTCATCCGCTTCTTTGGCGATCCAGATCGATGTGTCCGCGACCAGGATGCCACTCAGCGTGATGGTCCCTTCGCCATCGGAGACCGTCCAGTTGGTGAGGTCGATGGGCGAGCCGCTGATGTTCATCAGGCGAAAGGCCTCGTCGGGCTCGTCGGTCAGGTAGGTATCATAGTAGACGGCAGTGATAAGCATCGTGGTGGATGTCGAGTTGAACGCAATGGTATTCCCCAAGGTCGGGGGCAGTGGAACGAGCAAAGCAACCAGCGCGGACAACACAGCGATACGCACTAGCACGCGGTTCATCAACGACCTCCTCTCTCACACCCTTGACCATTTGGCGGCAAGCTGCGGCACAGGCGGCACAACGAAAGTCGGCCCACAACGAGGCCTGTGTGTCCGGGGCACAGGAATGCGTTATTCCGGCGGTGTCAGAACCTCCTGTGCTCCTGATCTCGAAACGAGCGGCAGATGTGCCTGGCAATAGAGGGCACCCATTTCGCGGTAGCCTTGGCTCAAGAGATCATGGCTCCACATTGCCGCATACAGCGGATGGTTCTCCGCTGACAGGAGGCGACCCCAGCCAAGCGTTTGCAGGCTTAGATTCCACGAGCCTATCAGGCCATTCCAAACCACGTCCTCACAGGCGGGCTCATCGACAAACATCAGGCGCTCCACGGCGTTGAGCGGCGTGAATAGCCGGTGTCCTTCCAGCCACTCCCAGAACGCCGCCGCCTCGTTGGTATGGAGCGATGCCGCCAGGCCTGCGTAGTGGGGGATGACCGCCGCATGCCCTAGCAGGTCGGTGCCGTCGTTTGGAGGCACCTCCCCCCCCACGCCAAATCCCTGGTAGATCTGCGAGGGGGGGACGGAGGAGAGGTCGGGGACCTCGGCGGCGCTGAGGCCAAAGAGGCGCGGTGGGCCGCCGTAGCAGCGGTGATCCTGGCAATAGGCCAGTTGGACATCGACGGCCTGCTGGCGGTAACTGTTCCACACTGTATCCCAGCGATCCCGGCAGGGCGCCGGCAGGAGAAGCCAGGCCAGCTCGTCGATGAACCCGCTGCCATTGTACGTGGGCGGGGTGTGGTCAAAGTCATCTACGTTGCCAGCGGCCGCCGCGTAGGCGAAGTTGATCAGCCACGACTCGGCCCCGAAATCCTTCCAGCCCCCCTCTCCGCCTGGCTCGATGGGCTGGCAGTCGGACCAGAAGCCGTGACTGATGTGACCATCGGGCAGGATCAGGTTGTCCCAATTGATGCTTGTCAGCACTCCCTCGACCGCGGTGCTGTCGAGGCCCAGGACCGTCCGCGCCTCAATCAGCGCTACCAGGGCGATCGCAGTGTCAATGCTCGACCATTCTGTGCCCGAGACAATCTGTCCATTCTGGACAAAGTGCGGCCAGAGGTTGCCCCCACACGTGTCTCGAGGCAGATCTAGCAGGGCCTCAGTCGTTTCAGCGACGATCCCGGTAGCCGATGCCTGGGAGATGAACCCCAGGTGCCAGGCCATCACGGCGGCTGCGGCTTGCATGCCGCTCGCCGAAACGTTGTCGAATCCGCCGGCCGCCCAATAGGCGTGATCACGGGTGAGGCCGGAGTCCGGATCCCAGTTGTTCAAAAGCGTGGCACAACTGTGGAGGAACGCACGCTCGGCGGGGGTGTCGAGGTGCGGCAAGGTTGCGGTGATCTCGACCTGATCCATAACGACAAAGTCCCCGGTGTCCCCGCGGACCAACCAGTTGAGGTTCTGCACATCACCCAGGCCCGGCGGCAACGAGAAGGTGATATTCTGTTTGCCGCCGCTGAGAGGTACGACCTCGCCGGGCCACCCCAGGACCGGGATCTGGGGAGGGCAGTGGGTGCTCTCCCCCACCTGCAGGTCGATCTGCAACTCCCCTTGGCCGTCCAGAACGTGGAACCCCAGGCCGGTGACGGCGCCCTGATACTGTGATTCGATGGCAGGAGGAAAGATCGCCGAGAAGTCGAGGGGGGTGCAATCGATGAGCGGGTGGTTCAGAGAGGTCCAGACCCCCATCCAGGAATCGACTCCGCCGGTGATGGTGGCAGTCACTACGCCACGGCCCCAGATGACCTCGCCACCTGCAGGCCCGTCGATGCGCCCTCGGTCCCCACCCAGGCGGTTGTGGGGCCAGAAAGCTTGTCCTTGTAGTGGCTGAGGCTCAAAGTCGTCAACGAGAACAGCCCATTCTGCCCCATCGTTCACTGGGAGCGAATGCTCTGCCGCTGGCCGCGCGGCAGAGGCTCCCGGGAGGGCGTGGGCGGCGAGCAGGCAGAGCACCGCGCCCACCATCAACGCGGCCGACATAGCCAGCTTGCCGAGATCCTTCATGATCCCACCCCGCAACGGTCCCATTCAGGCTGGTGAGAGAATGCCAGCACTCGCACGAGCACGCTGCTTGGCTCGTTGGCACGATTCCTTTTGCGTTGGGTCTGCAGTGGGAAAAAGATCGCCGCATACGAGCGGTGGGTGGGGTGTGTTCTGCGGTGATTGCTACCAAGGCACACCCAGCGCCCTGGTCAGTCGCTGAGACGGCTCCGATGCGAACTACGAAGTGCGAGCCCTGCGATGTTTCTGCTTATTCCCATTATATCACAGCCGTGTTGAGAAGTCAATTGATTTCGTTTTCGGGCCATTTCAGGGGGCGAATCCGGTCTGCTTGACCCGCACTCCCAAATCTGATGTGCTCTTGGCATTGGCGCTTCGGCAGGATCGGGACATCGCACTCCTTCATGTTGCCAGCCGGTCGCCACGGGACAAGTCAGCACAATTCTTGGTAGTTCAAGGCCCTCTCTGTTTAGTTCTTATGTAACTGGACAGTAACCGAATTGTCGGAGGTTTCGTGCCAGTAT
This sequence comes from Anaerolineae bacterium, assembly GCA_041300865.1. GTDB lineage: Bacteria > Chloroflexota > Anaerolineae > JAAYZQ01 > JAAYZQ01 > JAAYZQ01. The sequence continues at coordinate 18,151 of JBFYTF010000099.1, read as the reverse complement.
GAGCTGAATGGTTGACAACAGGGGTTATCAGAGATAGTTTCCCCAGAGACCTGATCGACGCGGATTCTTGTCGAAGGACTGATCTGCGGCTATACCAGGGAGCCTGGTGCCAGGTTCCCCGGAGCTTTCACCGTCACCTGGGTGTAGTAGAGAGTGCGACGGGTACTTTGTCTTATCCATACGGGCCGCGGCGCGCCGCCCTCTGGGACGGCGCGCACCCCTGGCCGGCAGCGGCGGTGACCGGTGAGGTCGCTTTCCGATCTCACCGGTCACCTTTCGTCTATGCCTGACCCTCCACGCACTCGACAGAAGACATAGCGTCCTCTTGCGCATCGAGCGCAGCCAGCGTGCTTTCGGCCTCGGTCTCTTACAACGGCCCACGCACGATTCGTCGCCAAAGCGAGGCCAGCCCCTGGATCACCTGTAGGACGGCTTGGGCCATGTTGTCCTCGGGCTGCGCCTCTCCGGGCGCGGTGATGATCGCTGTGTTGGTGATGTCCAGCGGGCCGGTCAGCTCCGGGCTCAGGTTGGCGGTCACGGCGATGATCCCGCCCGCGCCGGGCTGCAGGTCTGCGACCTGCCAGGCCAGGCCTTCGCCGCCATCCACCGGCACGATCTCGGCACCCGAGTAGGCGACGCCGGTGACTGCGATCTCGGCCGGCAGGGCGTCATGAATGACCACCCCCTGGGCCAGGGCGTCGCCCGCATTCCAGTAGGTGAGGGTGTAAGTGATCGCCGCACCCGGCAGGGCCTCCTGCGGTACCACCTCCTTGGTGATCACCAGGTCCACCACAGTCGGCGGCTCCTGCGCCTTGAGTACGTGCAGGACCGCCTGGGCCACGTTGTCCCCGGGCAGCGCCTCCAGCGGCGCGCGGATGATCGCCGTGTTGGTGATGTCCAGCGGGCCGGCCAGCGCCGGGCTGAGGACGGCGGTCACGGCGATGGTGCCGCCTGCCCCCGGCTCCAGGTCGGCGACCTGCCAGACCAAGGGCTCGCTGCCCGGCACCGGCGTGATGATGGCACCCGAGTAGGTGTAGCCGGTGGCGCTCACCTCGGCCGGCAAGACGTCGCTCAGGACCACGCCCTGGGCCACCGCATCGCCTGCATTCCAGTAGGCCAGCGTGTAGGTAATGACCGCCCCCGGTAGCGCTTCCTGCGGCATCACCTCCTTGGCGATCGCCAGATCGACCGTGAGCGGCTCCAGTACCTGCAGGACCGCCTGGGCCACGTTGTCCCCGGGCAGCGCCTCCAGCGGCGCGCGGATGATCGCCGTGTTGGTGACGTCCAGCGGGCTGGCCAGCGCCGGGCTGAGGACGGCGGTCACGGTGATGGTGCCGCCTGCCCCGGGCTCCAGGTCGGCGACCTGCCAGACAAAGGGCTCGCTGCCGGCCGTCGGCGTGATGATGGCACCCGAGTAGGTGTAGCCGGTGGCGCTCACCTCGGCCGGCAAGACGTCGCTCAGGACCACGCCCTGGACCACCGCATCGCCTGCATTCCAGTAGACCAGAGTGTAGGTGATGGTCGCCCCCGGCAGCGCTTCCTGGGGCATCACCTCCTTGGTGATCGCCAGATCGACCGTGGGCAACACCCCTCCCACCAGTGACAGGCCGCCGGGTCCGGTCCAGGCGCCCTCGCCGATCAGTGTGTTCTCCGACGGGATCCAGATCTGGATGATGTCGCCCACCTCAGCGCCTTCGTCGACGCCGGTGGTCTGCGGATCATCCGCGTAGCAGGCCAGCAGGCCGAACTGTCCTGCCTGCCAGACGGTCGTCGCGCCGCACACGGTCCCCTGAGGATCGACCGCAGTAACCAGGGTCCCGGCCGGCATCGGCGTGCCGTCGGACAGGCTTGCTTGCCCGTAGAAGTTGGCCCACTGGTAGGTCGGCTGCACGCCGTACTGCCACTCGGCGGCGACGATGGCCTGCTGCCGCTCGGCCGCCATCTGCGTGGCGCTCACCGGCAGCGTGTTGCTGATGGTCGCCACCGGGTAGGCCAGCGTCACCGCCTGGGTGGCGCTGATCCAGTAGCCATAGCCGGGCGCCATGCGGACCAGCGTGTTGTAGCTGGCGTCCAGGTCGGGGTAGTAGGATGCCGCCGTGCGCTCAAAGCCGAGCACTGCGCCGTACTGGCCGTCGATCCCCTCCAGCGCCACGGTGACCGTCAGCGGCTGCTGCGGCAGGTAGCCGGCCAGGTTCCAGCCGGCGACCAGCGGAACCGGCAGGTCCTCGGGCAGGACGTGGCCCGCCATCCACCACGTCGCCTCCGGCTCGCCCCACAGCGGGTCGCCGGGCGGCAGCGTCGGGGTGATGGTCGTCTGCACCCAGTAGCCGTGCTGGGCGTCGACCGCCGTCAGGGTGCTGCCGCCGGGGTTATCGGGGTAGTAGGCCAGCAGGCCGCCGTCGTAGCCCAGGATCGCGGTGTAGGGGCCGTCGATGCCGCGCTGTACGGCCTCCACGGCGGTGTTGTCCGGGTTCACCCGCGGCCCGACCAGCGTCCAGCCGGCGTACAGCGCCTGGGCGCGCACCGCAAAGAACTCGGTCGGCCGCCCGACGCACAGCGGGCCGTTGGGCAGCACCGCGCCGTACCCAGGCGTCACGCCGATCTGATAGTCGCCGGGACCGTCGGGCGCCCAGCCGAGGCTCAGCGCCTCCCATTCGCCGGCGGCCAGCGGGACGGTGGTCGACACCCGCCGGGTGTAGCTGATGCCATCGTTGACGACGATCGGCAAGCCGGCCGGCAGCCCCTCCGGGCCGGCATTCGAGATCACGATGGTGAGCGTCAGCGACACCGGCTGCCCGGCCACCGGCTCGGCGCTGAATCCGGCCACCAGCGGCGCGGCGTCGGTGCAGGTCACGGTCACCGTGTACGGGCCGGCCGTCGTGACGTTGCCCGCCAGGTCTTCGGCGTCCACCCACAGAGTGTACTGCCCCACCATCGTCGCGGGCAGGTCGAACCACCATGCCGTTCCGTCGCGCGCCGTCGACAGCCGGACGACGTCGCCCTGGGGCGGCTGCACCCGCACCGAGACCTTGAGCTCCGGACCGCCGTCGCTCACGTCGCCGCTCAGAACGGTCTGGGCGCTGCCCAGCGGCACCTGGGTCGCCACCTGGTTGGCATTTAGCACCGGCGGTACGTTGTCGAATGTCACCGGCAGGGACAGCGTCTGGGTCATCACATTGCCCAGGCGGTCCGCCGCCTGGACGGTCAGCGTCTTGGTCACATAGTCCATCGCGCCGGGAGCCGTCAGCCAGCGGGACCAGCCGCTGGCGCTCGCTCCGGCGTTCAGCAGGTCCGCCGCACGGCAGGCATCGTCGAGGCACAGGGTCACGCCCCCGACCGCGGTGTTGTCCAGCGACTGCCCCATCAGCGACAGGATATTTCCCCGCACCAGGTAGCCGGGGCCGATGCCCAGCGTCACGGTCGGCGACAGCGCGTCGACCCGGATGGTACGGGCGGGGCTCCACAGGCTCGTGTAGCCCAGGCGGTCGGTGGCCCGCAGCCGTACGCTGAACAGGTCACCGTCGGCCGGCCTGACCCCGCCGTTCAACGCCGTCCCGTCCCACGGGCACGACCACCCGCCCGTGTCCTGATCGTTCACCGCGCAGGCGATTGTCGTGGTCGCGCCGTTGGGCGAGGTGATCTCGATCTCCACCTGGCCGATGCCCGACTCGTCGCGGGCAAAGCCACCCAGGCAGCCTGCGGCCGGCCCCATGACCAGCTCCGGTTGTTCGAGGTCCATCTCCTCGGGCGCGCCCTTGTCGACGCGGTGGATCGCTACCAACCATTCGAGGGGCGGCATGTCCTCCCCGCTGCCGGCAGCGTACAGCCGCCCGATCACTGCCGCCAGGCCGAAGCGCGACTGGCTGCGGTCGGCCGTTCGCTGGAAGCTGACGCTGCCCTCCCCGCCGGGCGGGATGTCGCCCAGTGTAATCGTGTCGGTCTGCGGCTGCATTGCACCGCGGGTCGAGACGACCAGCCACGCGCCTTCCAGGGTGTGACTGCCCTCGTTGCGGTAGTGGACGGTATAGTTGATCACCTGGCCGTCAGCTATGGGCGGGTGGGCCGCGCGCAGGAAGGCAAAACTCGGTTCGGTGGCCGGCGCGCCGAGCAGATTGTCAGGGTTCGGCACCCAGAACAGTCCGCCGGCCAGGCCGCTGATGCTCGCACCAGGCGGGTCGCTCTCGACACTGATGTCGAGCGCGGCGTCGTTGAGCTGGCCGGTGCCGTTGGGGCATACGCCGTCGCCGAGGGCCGCCCAGCGGTAGGCCCGCAACAGAGGCATCGTGATCCCGGCGGGCGCAAGCCCGCTCCACAGGCTGACGAGGTCGCTGTTCACCGGGTTGGCCAGCGGCGCCGTGGCCCACAGCCTCAGGCCGCTATCGGGCGCCGGGTCTTCCGTCGCGAACGACAGCAGGCCCAGCGTCCCGCCCTCAGTGATGCCCAGCAGCTCGAAGGGCAGGTATAGGTCCGTCTGGCCGCCGTTGAGCGCGGCGTCAAAGCGGTACTGGTCCGGGGTCAGCCCGGCCTGCAGGGCCCACGCACTCCCGTCCCAGCGCAGCAGGCCGGCGGTGCTGGACTCCTGCACCCAGATCAGGGCGTCAGCTTCCAGGCCGGCTGGCAGGGTGACCAGCGTGCCGCTGACCGGCACCGTGTATGGGGTGAACGTCGTGCTCGTGCCGCCGGCAACCGTGTCCAGGTAGACGAACAGGTCGCCGTCGGTGCTCCAGTTGGCGCCCGTCCAGGCCAGGCGCAGCGCCTGGTGATCCCACGTGCCGCTGCTCAGCCATCGTGGACCGGCTGCGCTCTCGGCGGGCGATCCGGCGGTCGGTGCCCAGCAGCGTGCAGGTCGAGCCGGTCAGGTCCTCCTCGGCTTCGGGCGAGAAGGCGATATAGTCGGGCGTCAGCGGGCCGTCGACGATCACCGACCCGAAGACCTGCTTCCGCGCGTTGCCGAGCCGGTCCCGGCTGCCCAGCCCCATGGTGACCCGCTGCGCCTCGCCGGCGGTGGCGTACGCTGTCAGCGGGCCGGCCGGGTCGTGGAAGCTGGTCTGCATCGTGGTGGTATAGGCATCCTCGAACCGCCAGGCAGCCAGATACGGGTCCAGCCCGCTGCCGTCCGAGGATGGCGTCCAGGTCAGCGCCAGGGCCGCGTTGGGCTCGCGGATGACCGCGCCGGGCTCCACCGGCTGGCCGTTGGCGGTGAGCGTCAGCGTAGCCGGGGTGGGCAGGACGACGTCGGCGGTCAGCGTGTGATGGATTGCCTTCGTTCGGCCGGCCAGGTCGGTGGCAGTGATGATTGCCGTGTACTGGACGCCATCCGGCAGGTCGGAATCGGCGGCCAGTTGCCAGGGGAAGGTCCAGGTGACGGTGTAGGGCCGCCGCGCGGCGGGCTCGGACAGGATAGCAGAACCGGCCTGGCCGCCGATCGCCACCTTCACGCTCGCCAGGTCGTGCTGGCCGGCGCCGGGCGGAACGAGGGACGTAACCAGGCCGGAAAGCTCGATGATGCGCGGCTCGTAGTACTGAGAGGCCGTGACGACGTCCGCGGCGCTGATGTCAAACAGGGCCGGTCCCGGCTTGGCTGGCGGCGCCCCGCCGGCGCGACTCATGCCAGCCGGAGGCGGCGCGGGCAGCTTTCCAGTTCCGGCGCTTGCTTCAGGACTCGCGGACGCCGCCACCATCCCGGTCGTGGTAGTACAATTCATATAGGTGTCGCAGGTTACGGTTGTCCAGTTGCCAAAGGTGTCGTACACCTTGGTTGGGTACGAGGCGCCCACCGCGCTGGGCGAGATGCATACCGCCCTTTGATGGAACAGCTTCTGGCTATCCCCGCTCGCGCCCAGATACCAGGGGGATAAGTAGTTGTAGTACGTATATGTGACCGAGGCGTTCCCGCAGGGCGACGAATACCTGGTCTTGTCCAGGTGATAGTCCTCGGCCTCCGTCGTGAACCGCCAGGTGGTGGGGCTCGCCTGTTGGCGGGTCACGGTCAGGCGGGGCGGCAGGTTGTCCGCCTCGCCGCGCCACAGGACCGCGGACCCGGTGGCCGTCTCGGTATGGCCCGCCACGTCCGTACCGCGCATCTCGACCTGGTACGAGCCTTCCAGCCCGCGCGGCACCGCCATCGTCCAGCTCGTGCTCTCGGCGCCGGTACTGCCCGCCGGCAAGCTGGCCGCCTGCCACCCGGCGTGGTACAGGTCTGCCACCTCCAGCGCCGGCAAGGCGCGGGGGTAGATGCGCACGTCGTCGATCGACCCGGCAAACCGGTCTGCACTCACCGACGGGCGGCGGCCGACCCACAACTCGTTTTGAGCGGGGTTCACATCGCCGATCGTCCCTGCGCCGTTGTAGGTGTTGACCAAAGAACCGTTGGCGTAACTCCGAACGATACCCCCATCATAGACGACGGCGATGTGCGTCCAGGCGTTCAGCGGTGCCACATAGCCGGTGCTGTGGAAGTTCCAGCCCGGATCGGTGTTGGCAAAGGCCCAGCGAATCGTCCCGTCCGGGAAGCGGTATACCTCGTACTCGCCTTCACGATTCAGGATCGGGGCATTCTGGTTGGCGGTAGGGTAGATCCAGGCCGCGATGGTCCCGCTGTCGCTCAGCTTTAGATCCGGGGTGCCTCCTACGCTTACATAGTCGTCCGTTCCGTCAAAGCGCAGCGCGTACGTGCCAACCTGCCCGGATACGGCCTTGTTCAGGGCGTCGCCGGTGTGCAGCGTGCCGCTATGCTCCCAGCCCGAGGTGTCGGGAAGGATCGTGCCCTCCGTCGCCCACGGCTCCTCGAAGGACAGGGCCAGCAGCGGGCCGGGGCCGGCATACAGCGCCTTCACCTCGGCCTCCGACAGCCCCCGGCTAAAGATCCGCACGTCGTCGATGGCGCCGGCAAAGGGGTAGCCGTACGAGCACTGCCCGATACCGATCGGTGCGCTGTTGGTCGTCGTGCCGGTGGTCGTGTCGGCCGTTGTTCCTTCGACCATCCCGTCGATATATAGCGTCAGCGTGCTTCCGGTCTTGACAAAGGCGATGTGGTGGAACCGGCCGTCGTTGAGCGTCCGAGTCGAGTAGATGGCCGGATTGTGGCTGCCGTCGTAACGGGCGACCTGGACCTGGCCGGGGTGGCTGCTGTCTTTGTCGTTGTGGTAGCGGATGGCGTAGGGATAGCCGCCGCTTGTTCCCGACTTTTCCAGGATCCTCTGGGCGGCGCCCACCGTCGACGGCTGCACCAGGTCGGGCCTGGCCCAGACGGCCACGGAAAAGTCCTGGGCCGCGCCAAAGTCCCATCGATCGTCGTCCGGGACGTCGACCCTGTCCTGACCGTCGAACCAGCCGGCATTGCCAGAGGGGCCGGCTTGGCCCATCGTAGGACAGCCGGTATTGGGAGAAGAACCGCAGCTACCCTTCACGGGAGCGCTGGAGGCATCGACAGCTCCAGAGGCGTCGCGCAGCACCAGGCTCCCATTGCTGCTGAGCGTATCCTCGAACGGCAGGTGCAGAACCTCGTTGGTCCACGGGACCTCGTTGAAGAAGGCGGAGCCCGGCAGGACCGGCGTGTACGCCAGGTCCACTCCCTGCACGCCCGACACGCCCCCCGGGCCCATGCACGAGCCCGAGTTCACGACGAACGGCATCGTTCCCGAGTAACTGCCATCCCAGCCCGTCACGGGCTCCCCGCAGACCTTTACGCTGCCGCTCACCCCGCCGGTGGCGCCGGTGGTCGACAGCTCCACCTGGCAGCTGCTTCCCCGCTGGATCTCTCCCTTCCAGGCCCGCGTGTCGCCCGCTGCCAGGCTGCCCGCCGGCAGGTCAAAGAGTGTGTACCAGCTCGACGTGCCGGCGTACTGGCAGCTCAGCCGGACGTGCGTCAGCTCGGCGCCCGTCACCGCGCTCAGGTCCACCTGCACCTCCGCCGGGCGATCGCTCACCGCGCCGCTCAGCGACGTCACCGCCGGCCCGAGCTGCTCGCCGGCGATGGCCTGCTGCCGATCCAGCAGCACCTGGGGCGCGCTGGCGTCTAGCACGACGTTCCGGGTGACTTTTGTCGTGTGCCTGGTCACCTGGGTCGAGTCCAGGCCGGCAAGCCGTGACACCTCGTCCACCGCCTCCACCTCTACCTCGTACCGCCCGTCCGCATCTGGTGTGGCGAAGGTATAGTCCAGCGACCAGGCGCCGCCGGCCGTCAGGGTTGCCGTCTGGCCGGCCTCGCCCAGCGCCTTCCGATCCGGATCGACTGCCTGGCGCAGTGTCACCCGCACACCGTCGTTGGGCACCCCACTGCCGGGGTCGGTTGCCGTGCCCGACAGTTGGATGAGCCAGGTGTTCGGCTTGATCGCGGACTGCCGTACGTTCAGGAGCTGGCCCTCGGTCTGATCCAGGGTCAGGGCCGGCGCCGTGTCGTCCACGTACACGGCCAGATCCGCCGACTGCGGGCCGAGATGCCCCACTCGGTCTTTCGCCCGGCCGTACAGGGTGTAGCTGCCCTCTGCCGGCGGGTTGAACGTGGCGCACCAGGCGCCTTCCGGCTGGTTGTTTTCGTCGGTGCAGCGGGCCGCCGCCGTCCAGGCGATCGTTCCCGCCCCCTGCCTCATGCCCAGATCCACCTGGTCGACGCCCGACGTCTCGTCGCTGGCGGCCAACCCGACGACGAATGGCTGCTTGGCCAGGCGGCTTCCGGCATCCAACAGCACCTCCGCCGTGGGATTGTCATTGTCCACGGTGATGTCTTGGCTCTGGCGGTCCTCGAACCACGAATACTCGTACGACCACTGGTCCCGGACCTCAGCGCCCGTCAGGGCCCGGTTGTAGATGCGCAGCTCGTCCAGGGATCCTTTGAAGACGGCCCCATAATAGCCGACTTGCAGCACGCCGGAGCCCTGGAAATTGGCTGTCGGCTGGTCGTGCGCCACTTCGACACCATCGCGATAGATGGTGCGAATCTTGTTCCCCGCGTCGTAGGTACAGGCCCAATGATGCCAATCGGCGTCGGTGTAGGAGCTGGGTGTGTTCAAAACGTTCCAGCTATCGAAAGCACAGGTAAAGACGTCGCCTACTCCCCTGAACCCGATGTGCAACTCGCTGTTGGCACCGGAGCCCTGGGAGATGACAGGGTCGTTTCTGCCCGCCCCAACTCGCTTTGCCCAGAATGCGACACTGAACGAGGAATTCGCCAAGTTAATCCCGTTGACATCCACATAGTCGTCCGTTCCGTCGAAATGGGCCGCCAGGCCTACCTGCCCCTTGGCCCCTTCGCCCGTCAGCGGGCAGGTGCACGTGCCCGAGGCCGGGCAAGTGGTGTCCTGCGTGCAGGTTACGAGCCGGGCACCGTCCGCGTTGTCGGCGAAGTGGGTCGCCCCGTACGCCTCCTCGAAGCGCAGGTGCAGGACTGGGGCGGTTGCATACAGCCTGGCGGCCTGACCGGGCGGAAGGGCCATCTGAAAGACCTGCACGTCGTCGATGAGCCCTGACAAAAAGTCCTGGCCGGCATCCGCGGCGTAGCCCACCTCGATCCCGGTCTGCGCGGTGAATGCCGACGCGGCCAGAGTTCCGGTGGCCTTGTCCACGCCATCCACATAGATCTTCTGGACCAAACCAGAGCCGCCGAACGTGTGGACCAGGTGGTGCCATTGGCCGTCGGCATAGTTCGTGCCCGACGTGTGGATGGTCTCGTTGTTCCAGACGCGAGCATAGAGGTTGCCCCCGCTGAGCCACACCAGCCGGTCGGCCCCGCTGGCGCCGTGCGTGCCGTTCACTACGGAGTAGATACCGCAGTCGGCGCAGCTCGTCTTGAACCACAGCGACAGCCCGTAGGCCGTTTCGGAAACGTTAAGCGGCGACGACACATAGTCGTCCACGCCGTCGAACAGTGCTGCCCGGTCGAGCCGGCCGGCGACCCCCGTGGTGGGGCAACCGCTGCCGGTGCACGACGCCTTCACGCGCGACAGGCTTGCATCCACAAACTCCTTGAGCCCGGGCGCTTCGTCCAGCTTGAGGTGAAGGGTCGTCGCTCCCGGCAGGTACAACTTCCAGACGTCGCCCGCCCCGAGCGGCTCGGCAAAGACTTGAACTTCGTCCATGTCGCCGATGAAGCCAGTATCAGAGTTGGTGCCGAGATAAAGTTGCCAATCGCGTGGGCTGCCGGGGCGATAGCTGTACTGTGAAAAGGTCTCGGCCAGCAGGCCGTTGACGTACAGCCGCGCCTGCGCCAGGTCGCCCGGCAGTATGTCCTGCGCTAGCGCCACATGGTTCCACTCGTTCAATGTCAACACCTCGGCGCTGCTGGTGAACGTCTTATCGACATAGTTATACAAATCATATATGAAGAATTGGATCTGCTTGCCTTTCTGAGAGAGTCCCAGAGAGCTAGTTTCCAATATTTTCGTATTGGAGGTGATCGACTGTAGGATAATGCGGTCCTGACTGGCGGTGGGCTTGATCCAGGCCGACAGCGTGAACCGGCCCTGGCTAAGGTCCAGGTGCCGGGACGGCAGCGCTATGAGCATACCCCATTCGGTGAATCTCGCGCCTGCCTTGCTCAGGCCAGACGGGATGTGAGTCGGGCTTTTTTCGCCGAAGCTGACTATGCTGTTCTGGTAACTCGAAACATCCTTCCAGGCGCTAGTATCGTCAAAGTCCATGTGAAAGACCGGCTCACTGGCAATCTGCTCGCCCCTGGCTGGGCTGATCACGCCGTCGAAAAGGCGCACGTCGTCGATATAGCCGTTCAGACTGGCGCCACCCGATCTGCCGCCGATCACCACGCCCGCCTGGCTCACCCAGGACGTGGTCAGCGAGCCCCCCGAGGCCACCAGCGTGCCGTCCACGTATAGCTGCTGCCTGCCGGCGCCCGAGCCGGCGTCGGTGTGTACCACCTGGTGCCAATTGCCGTCGTTGTACGTGAACAGGCTGCAGCGTTTTATGTCTCCCGGGATCTGGGCACAGATCTTGCCGGCTTCCAGGGTGATCACGGCGCGGCCGGTCAATTCAGAGCCGAACAGGACCGCCGAGGTCGCCGTGGTCTTGACCCACAACGAGACACCGTACGGCCCGCTGGGGATCGTGGCGGTGGATGTCACATAGCCCGTTCCGGCGAGCTTGAGCGCGCCACCGATCCGGCCCCCGATCGTATCCAGGACGCAGGCGCCGGCCGTGGAACAGGCGCCGTCGTGGAGCGGAAATTGGTGCGAGCTGTCGGCGAACACGGTCGAGCCGGCCGCGTCGTCGAAGCGCAGCCACAGCAGCGCGTCCTGCGACACCACTTTGGGGTCGACAATCAGCGCGCCTGCCACCTGAGTCAGGCTGTAGGTGCCGCTGTCCGAGGCCGCCACAGTCACATTCCCCGTCATGCTCGTCTGCTGCTCCTCTTCGAGCGTGAACGCCTGTGCCGCGACCGCCGACTGGAAAAAGTCCGAGGGTGCGGTCCACAGCAGGCCGGTCGCGTGGCGGTTATCGAGCGCGTTCTTGACCGTGCCTGTGTACGACAGCGCCGCGTTCGGCGCCACAAAACCGTCCGAGACGGGCTGGCCGGTCTCGGTCACCGTCGACTTGAGACTGAGCACATTGAGGACGGAATAGGCGCGCGGGTTGTAGCCATAGAGCTTTTCCCGCGAGTCGCTCAGCCCGTCGGCATCGGTATCGTAGGCCAGCGGGTTTGATGTCACATGGGTCGTCTTCTGGGTGCCGTCCGGCAGCTTGTAGCCGATGTCCCAGCCGCCAGACCAGGCCCCCACAGGTCCGCACACGGCTCGGGCGTTGGCGTCCCCTGCCGAGATGACCTCGTGGTAGACCTCCTGGCAATCGAGCAGGCCGTCGCCGTCGGTGTCCGGCATCCAGGCGTTGGTGCCCAACAGCACCTCCTGGCGGTCGGTCAGGCCGTCGTTGTCGGGGTCGATCGCATCCGGCTTGCTGCCGTGGTCGAGCTCGTACACATCTGACAGCCCGTCGCCGTCGGCGTCCCACTTGGTGTCGTCCGGATCGCTTGCTGCGGGCAGGCCGTCCCCATCCGCGTCGTACAGCGTCGGGAAACGGACGTCCCCAGTCTGGCCCCAGTTCAGCGCATAGCCCGCGCCCTTGGCCGCCAGCCCATACAAACCGGTCAGCGTGGCCGGCAGGATGTCATAGACAATGCCTGAGCCAACGTCAAAGTGGCTGGTGCCCTTCTCGGTCTCGATGGAGCAGACCTTCAGCATAGCGAGTCCCCAGCACTCCTGCTCGGGAATCGCGTAGGCCTCCGATAGATAGATGCTGCCCGCGGGCCGGTTAATGCCTGCCGCTCCCAGCATAAAGCCGGTTTTGCTCGCCACGGTCGTCTTGGTGTACCACGCGTCCGTGCCCTGGATCTTGAGCCACGAGCCCGACATACTGCCCAGGCCGAGTGGGCCGTGCAAGGGCGTTTTTTGGCTCTGCAAGCCATAGCCGAACGTGGATTCGCGCAGGGTGTTGGCGCTGAACTGCCAGGCCCAGTTTGCCTCGTGCGCCCTGATCGGCACATCGGCCAGCGCCAGCGTATTGGTCACCGCAAGACTATAGTTGATGCTGCCGCCCTGCACCATCCCCGCATTCCCCACGGTCTGACTAAAGCCCGAGAGGTTCAGGCGCGGGTAATACGGCGCCCCCTCGTCTGCGTCGGGGTTCATGACGACCATGATCGTGCCGCTGTAGATCAGAGCCTTGGCGAAATTCTCGAGAAAGCCCGTGATACCACCGCACACCCAGTCGGTCCACTCCTCGGTTTGCATCTCCTCTTCGCTGACAAAGGCGTGACACAGCATTGCCGCGTAGAAGTCTATTGAGGCGATGACCGCCCCGATCATCGACCCAATCGGACCCAACACCTTCAGCACGACGAACACCACGATGGTCACCACCGACTTGGCGACCAGCGAGGCCACCGCGTTGTCAAAGGCCGTGCTGCCGGGCGCAAGCATGCCGTATGACACTGCCACGGCGAACTTGGCCCACGACACCGCGATTTTGAGCACCTTCACCACAAGGCCGAGCACCGCGCTCTTGGTCGCCATGTTCTGGCTAAAGCCGATCTTGCCCACCAATGTGTTCCAGAGGTCCGTGCCGCTCATGCCTGCCGTCGCCAGGTCGTTTACCGTCTTGATAGCCTTCACCGTCTTGATGACTGCCTTCAGCGCCATCTTGACATAGTCCTTGAGTTCGTCCCCCGCCAACCTGTACTGCGCGGTGCCCTTGACCTTCAATGACAGGGCCATCGCCGCCGGCCCCGCGATCCAGTTCCCCGCGCCGGACCACGGCGACCCTCCGGTCCAGACCGGCCGCCAGGAAGACGCTGTCGGGCTCAGCAGCTCGCCGCCCAACGACGCAAAGAGATCGGCCTCCGGGTGTGACACGGCATCCCACGAGGCCCCGTAGGTCATGGCATCGATGTTTTCCTGAAGCAGTGCCGTCTGCGCATTGCGAGCCTGATCAAAGGCGACGTCGTTGGTCCGGAGCTGCTTCTTGGCCTTGAGCTGCTCGGCCAGGACCTGCATCGAGGCATGGTTCAGGCCGCTCTTCATTCCCGTGGCAGAGGTAGCGTTGGTGATCTCGGCATTCGATGCGCCCGGCTCCGCTGCCTTCGAGCAGTCCGCCCCGCCGGGCGTGCACACAACGCTCGACAGCCCACTGGTCATCACGATCGCGTACGAGTGGGCAGCGGCCACCCGGCCCTTCCTCGTCGCGCTCGAATCCCCGGCAAAGAGCGTCGTGAAGCGGGCCGTGAGGTCCGTCTCCAGGGCGGTCCAATAATCGTCAAGAGAGTGACTCTCCCAGGCCGAGTTGGTGCTATTGTACCGGAACGGCGCCCACGAGATGCCGGTGACGGTCCGCACCGGGTGGGGCTTGGCCGCCGTGTCGCTCATTTCCATGGACATCGACGCCGTACCGGCGGCCATGCTGGCCGCATCCAGGTTTCCCAGGCGCGAGCGCTCCTCGTAGGCAAACAGCAGGGTCGGCGTCTGCGTGTGACTCGTGTACTCGTCCAGGATGGCCGGCGTGACCGTCGAGGCCAGATAGCCGACATAGTCCTGGTGGGCAAAGCGGAAGGTCTTGACCCTCAGCGCGTCCTGGGCAATGCCCCAGCGTTCTTGGCCCGCCGGCGCGCCTTCCTTGAACCGCGCTTCGATCGTCGAATTGGCGATTGTATTGTTCGAGTGGTCCGTTAACGAGACGGCCAGGTCGCGCTTGCCGTCGCCCTGGCACACGCCAAGGAGCGGGTTCTCGCAATCACGTCCCGGCACAAACTGCTGCGCCAGGCCCCATGACAGCGTCCACAGCGCGTCGTCGTTGTACGTCGTGGGCGAAGGCTTTGGATAGGCTACGGCCACGTCCAGCCCGCGGGCCTCCTGCACCGACAGGCCGGTCAGATACCAGCTCTCGTCGTAGGTCTGCACCACCTGGATCTGGTCGACGGTCCGGTGGGCGGCGCAATAGGCGGCCACGTACTGGTTGTACTGTGCCCTGTCCGCGTTCCTGTTATTGGCCTGATATTGCTCCCATGGTTGGGCGCCCTCGGCGCACCGGTCGCTGATCACCTGCACCAGCCACACCACGCGCATCTGCACCGGTGCGTTCCAATGGCTGTTTGTGCCGGTCCAGAAGGGCATGCGCGCCTGGAAGGCGGTCTTCCCGCCGCCGCTGTCGTCGGGGATCACATCCAGCGGCACGTACGCCACTACCGCCTTGGGTTCGGTGCCATACCCATCCTTGACCGTGATACCGTACGGCTCCAGCACCGACGTATCCACCATCTTGCCGGTGTATTTGCCGGTGACGGCGTCCGGCAGGGTGGCGCAGGCCGAGGTGGTGCCCACCGTGACGACGGCGGCATGGTTCCCGTCGGCCAGATCCACCACCTTCATGCCGCTCCACGTCCCGCTGCCGCCCGTGAAGGTCTTGAGGGGAGTGCCCGAGGGAAGGCCCGAGGCCGGGCAGGTGCTGGCATGGACGGCCAGGGTGGCGCCTGCCAGGAAGGTGAGCTGCGTGTCGGCGGCGTTGCTGCCGGGCGACAGCGTAACCGTGCTCGACACGGTGGTCCCCACCCCCACCCTCACCTTGGGCGCCAGCGCCGTTACCTTGAGCGGGATCTCATCGCCGATCATCACCATCTCGAGCAGCGGCACCAGGCGCATGTCGCCGTTGGCGCCCGCCTGGTCTTCGGGGTTCGCGATGTCCGGGTTGTCGCTGGTAACGAACGTCGTATTCTTGCCGTGCTGGATGTTGGCGTCCACGTCCACCGGCCAATCCAGTACGTTCATCGCGTACCCGAGGTGGGCCGCTTCCACGGGCCGCAATTGAACGTCCACCAGCACCGGCCAGCCCTCCGCCAGGCCCGAAACCGAGAGCTGGAATACGCTGGCGCTGGTGCCGTCAAAGGCAGTTGGGCTCGTCGCCGCGGTGTTGCGCAGGCCGCCTTTGTCCGCCCAGGAATCCGGGGACAGGTCCACGCCGTCCGGCACGCCGTCGCCGTCGTTATCGTTCTCGATGAAGTTGGGGATGTTGTCGCCGTCGCTGTCGCAGCCCTGGGCCGCATCCACCAGCTTGGGACACTCGACCAAGTCCACCAGCCCGTCGTTGTTGGTGTCGGCGTTGTTCGGGTCTAGATACCACGTCTTGCTGCCGAGCGTGATCCCCTGCACCTCGATCTTGTCGCTGAGCCCGTCGCCGTCGGTGTCGGCCAGGATCGGGTTGGTGCCCAGCTTGTTCAGCTCCTGACCGTCGCTCAGGCCGTCCCCGTCGGTGTCGGCCAGGGTGGAGACCGTCCCGTACACGCACTCCTGATAGTCATTCAGGCCGTCGCCTTCCGTGTCGTCGGTCCTGTCCTGATCGCAGGCCGACAAGGTGCTGGGAGGCAGGGCCAACAGCCCTGCGCCGGACAAGCTGGCCGCCGTAGCCGGGCTGGACGCGCCCCTGGCGACCGGCCCCAGCACGACGGGGCCGGCCTGTGCCAGCGCCCGGTCCGGCTGCGCCAACGGGTCCTGCTCCGGATCCCACGCCGGCGGCTGCCCGGCAGCCTCCTGTTCCTGTGCGCTCTGCACGTCTACCCCTTGACCGCCTGCGGCCAGGCTGATCAGGTCCTGGGAGGCCGCAGCCTGGCGCTCATAAAACGCCGCCACCTGCTCGCTCTGGAGCAGCGGCACGACCACCATCGACAGGATGACCGCGACCGCGGCCACCACGTACATCCGCCGCGAGCGGCGATATATCGCCAACAGCACCATGGCCCCTACCGCGCAGGCCACCACCCCTGCCTGGCCCGCGGCCTGCGCCGCCCTACCCGGCAACGATGGTTCGTCGAGGCCCAGTACCGCGGCCGCCCTGGCGACTGGATCCGAGTCGAGCTCAGGGGCAGTGGCGACCGCCTCCTCCGGATAGCCAGAGAACTCGGTCTGGACGTCCGCCTCGACGTGCGAGCCATCGCTCTGCTCGGGGAAGGCCAGGTGCATGGCCAGGCGCAGCGGCAGGCCGCGCCCGTCCACCCACAGCTCGCCGTTACCGGTCGTATCCTTGAAGCTGGACGAGACCTCCAGGCTCACGCCGGCCGGCAGCTCGCCCGCCTTGGCCATCTGCCGCTCGAGCTGCTCCCGCAAATACCCCGCCAGTGCCGGGCCGTCCACGTTGAAACGATAGCAGGCCATCGCCGCACTGGCCGGGGTCAGGGCTGCGGCTTCGGTCTGCTCCGCCGTGGGCGCCCGCGCCTGCATTCCGCACTCCCCAATATCCTTGATGCCGGCCAGGAACGAGAGCGGGTCGTTGTCGGGGGCAAAGCTGGAGCCAAAATCCTCGACCTCCTGCCATTCGCCCCCATCCTGCCGCACCATCGCACGGTCGCCCTCGATGCGCGCCTCGACCCCGGTGCCCGGGCTGGCCGACCCATCCGCGCCGGGCTGCCACATGCGGAACTCCAGCGTGCGCCCTGGCTGGTCGATCGTGCCCGACAGGTTCAGCTCGCTCCGCTGCGGTCCTCGCCCGGCGTTGGACAGGCTGAGGGCCGGATAGGTGATCTGGGTTAACTGTGTGGCAAAGGTATAGGCGCCAGCGTCGCGGGCCTTTTCCCAGGCCTGCGCCCCGGCGCGTTCCGCGGCAGCCGGATCGAACGGCGCGGGTTGCCCGAAGGGGCCCGCCATAACGGCAGCCTGCCCGGAGGCAGGCGATGTGTCTGCGGCGGAGGGCGACGCGCGGCCGACCACCCACACCAGAGAGGTCAGCAACACACCGATCAGGATCAGGCATACGCCTGCCGCTAAGACCCGATGCCGAAGAACGAGATGACCTTTCATGTCCTGCCTCCTTTGCGTTTCCGCCTGCCCTGCTCTGGGCAGCAGCCAACTCTCTAATTCTGTCTTTTGTGTATACCAACTCCAGACGCTGGTAACGCCGCGAGCCGTTCTTGGTGCAGACGCCGTACCCGGCGCGGACGCCGTACCCGGCGCAAAAGAGCGTCAACGCCGGGACGTGAATCACCCCGTTTCTGCCTTGTCGGGATCGTGCCGCTGGATCCCTTGCAGCAGATCCTCCGTCGTGTACGCACGGGTGCGATGGCCGGACACCACCAGAGCCTGATTCGTCGCCAGGTCCACGCCGATTAGCAGCAGGTCAGGCCGGGCCTTACACAACGTCATGGCGAAATCGCGCTGGGCTGCCCCCAGGTCGAACAGGACGACGTCAGGCCGAGGCACACCCAGACGGTGCGCCGCGTCGTGCACCTCTGCATCCACGGCCAGCACCTGCAGTCCCGCACAGTCTTGCAGGCTGGCGCCGATAAGGTTGGCCCCGCGCAGGCCGGCCCCGCTCAGGTTGGCCCTGCGCAGATCGCCTTTTTCTATCACCAAAGAACTTCCCTTCGATCGTGAGGATATCCCCGTCCGGAACCAGCACGGCTGGAGGATCGGCGACAGTGATTTGGGGACGCTGCATGATGAAAGGGTAAATCGTCAGTGGCTCGGCCGGTTGTTTGTCTCCGTTGAGCAAAACCGTGAGGGTGTGATTACCGCAAGGCTGCGGCTTATCCACCAGGAAGGTGATTTCACGTATTGATTGCGCATTCACAGCACCAATCGGTCATCAAGTCCGATTTTCGCAACTTTTTCCGGTGACATCGCGCCCAACTGAGCGAACAGCGCTTCAGTAAGCGCCAAAGGCACCT
>JBFYTF010000091.1:0-4180 GCA_041300865.1 Anaerolineae bacterium | reverse complement strand
CGCGCAGCGTTGGGCCGCACCTGCCGTTGGTGCATCCCATCTGGGCAACAGCGGGGCCGTATCCGCCATGGGTACACCCTACCGTTGTAGCAGGCCTCATCCCACTACAATATCCTGCAGCGCGCGCTTGGGCACGTGGTGCCCCCCCTCCTCGTCGCGCCAATAGCGGATGTCGCCGTCAGCGCCCACCGCTTCAACGTACGCCCGCTCCACCGGCTTGCCGAGCGCGAGCACCAGAAGGATCTCGTAGATTGGCTCGATGTGGAGAGCCTCTGCCAGCGCCGGGCGCTGCACAGAGGCAATGATGCAGCCGCCCAGCCCCTTTTCCGCGGCCCCCAGGAGCATGCTCTGGACGGCGATGCCGTGGTCGACTCCCGCCGACTTGGCAATGGTCGTATCCAGGAGGACGACGATGTACGCTGAAGGCCGCTCTCCATCCCCTGGGCCGGGCCAGTCGGCCAGGTAGCCGGCCCAGGCGAGATGGGGAAAGACGCGGGCATTCGTCTCCGGGTCACTACTGAGGATGTACTTGAGCGGCTGCCGGTTGGCCCCCGAGGCCGAGAGCCGAGCCAGGTCCACCAGACCCAGGAGCGTCTCCCGGGAGATGGCAAACGACTCTTCAAAACGACGATAGCTGCGGTTCCTACGGACGAGTTCTTCCAACATGATCCTCCCCGTTCCTGGTGGACGCGGGCCCCCCTGTTCGAGATCGTTCGGCAAGCGCATTATACCATGGCTCCCTGGTCCAGCCAAGTACACGAGGCACGCGGGCACGCCGAGCACCGTCCGTGGGCCACGGCTTCTTGACAAGGTCCTGCTTTCAGGTATAATTAGTGTTGTTTTTACACTAAGGGCGTCGCCGGCGGGTTCCGAGCCTGCGGGTTGACCCTTGAACGCGAAAGAGGAGACCATGGACGTTGAGCAGTTCGTTCAAAACAGCCGGCCCTTTCTCGCCTGGCTGTTAGAGTGGCACGCAGGTCTTCCCACCCTGACGTGGGATCGCATCCTCCAGGATGTTGGCGGCGACGCCGGCCGCATTGCCGTCCTGGCCGTAGATGTCACACGCGGCTTTTGCAGCGAAGGTCCGCTGGCCAGCGAGCGCGTGGGTCGCATCGTCGAACCCATCACCCGGCTCTTTCGCCGCGCCCACGAACTGGGCGTGCGGCACTTTATCCTGCCCCAGGACACGCACACGGAAGACGCCGTCGAGTTTGGCAGCTATCCTCCCCACTGCAAGGTGGGCAGCGCCGAGTCGGTGACGGTCGAGGAGCTGCGGAACCTGCCCTTCTCCGAGCAATTCCTGGTTCTCGAAAAGAACTCGATCAGCTCCGATATCGATACCGGCCTTGGAGAGTGGCTGGACACCCACCCGGAGGTCACGACGTTGATTGTCACCGGGGACTGCACCGATCTGTGTGTGCACGAGCTGGCGATGTACCTGCGGCTGCGGGCGAATGCCCGCAACCTGCGCGAGGTCAGGGTCATCGTGCCCATTGACACGATCGATACCTTTGACCTGCCCGTCGAAGAAGCGCGCCGCATCGGCGCCATGCCCCACGACGCCGAGCTCTTGCACCTGGTGTTTGCCCATGCCATGGCCAGCAACGGCGTCGAGATCGTGAAACAGGTGATGTGACATGACAGAAGCGGGCCGGCTGGCAGACGAGATAGCCGCGTGGCTGAGCGCTTACGCTGAAAAGGCGCACGCCCGCGGGTACGTGCTGGGGCTGAGCGGCGGCATCGACTCCGCCGTCGTTGCCGGGCTGTGCCGGCGCGCGGTGGCAGAAAACGTACTGGCGGCACTCTTGCCTGCACACAGCCTGCCTGAGGACGCTGACTATGCGCAGCTCGTGGCCAGTGCCTTTGGTCTCGAGACAATCACCGTCGACCTGGGACCGGCCTATGATGCCCTCGTGGAGTGTCTGCCGGCCGGCCTCACCCCCCTGGCCCTGGCCAACGTCAAGCCCCGGCTGCGCATGACGGCGCTCTATGCCCTGGCCCACAGCCGGGGCTACCTGGTAGCAGGCACCGGTAACAAGAGCGAGATTTCGGTCGGCTACTTTACCAAGTGGGGCGACAGCGGCTCCGACGTCCTGCCCCTGGGAGCCCTCTACAAGTCGCAGGTGCGCGCCCTTGCCCGCACGCTGGGTGTGCCGCAGCCCGTCATCGACCGCGTGCCCACTGCCGGGCTGTGGCGCGGGCAGACGGACGAGGGCGAGATGGGTGTCACCTATGACGAGATCGAGGCTGTGCTGAGCGCCATGGAGGGCGGCAAGACAGAGTGCGTCGTGCCCGCTCTGCTGCAGCGGGTGCAGAGCATGGTCGCGGCCTCTGCCCACAAGCGCGCCTTGCCGCCCGTATTCCAACCAGGACAGGAGAGTACATGATGACTACGCGGATCGACGAGTTCCAGGCCTACCGGCGGCGAATGAATGAGCGTATCCTGGGGGCCGGGCACCTGGGCATCAAGCGCTTCTTCAACCTCGACACCGCGGCCTACGAGGATGGCGCCCTACCCGCCCGCACTAAGGAGCTGCTGGGGCTCGTCGCCTCGGCCGTGCTGCGCTGCAACGACTGCATCGACTACCATCTCATCCAGTGCGTGGCGGCCGGCATCGACGATGAGGAGTTGTACGAGGCGCTCAACGTGGCCCTGGTCGTCGGCGGCAGCATTGTCATCCCGCACCTGCGCCACGCCTTCGAGACCATCGACCTGCTGCGCGCCGGGGAGCTCCCGGCCATCCCATAAGGGTTCGGCTGCACAGAGGCGGTGCAACGGCGAGCGCAGGGCTCGCCGGCCAACAGCTCGCGGCACAGATGTGGTGCAGCCAGAAGTGACTGGGTAGCAAAGGAGGGACTGGTATGAATGAGGCACAGCGCCGCACGGCAGAGGGTATCCTCTTTACCGACGAGTACGAGCTCACCATGGCCCAGTTGTACTTTCGCACCGGCCTCCATGAAAGGCTCGCCCAGTTCGATCACTTTTTCCGGCGTTACCCCGACTATGACACGCACCAGGCCGGCTTCTGCGTCAACGCCGGCCTGGAGTGGCTCCTCGACTGGATGCGGGACACACACTTTCGGCAAGAGGACCTCGCCTACCTGCGGGCGCAGACAGGCGCGGCCGGCACGCGCCTCTTCGCCGACGACTTCCTTGGGTATCTGGCGCGGAACGGCTCTTTCGATTCCCTCAGCATGCGGGCCATTCCCGAGGGGCGCGTAGTGCACCCCAGTGTCCCCCTGACCGTTGTGCAGGGACCGCTCCTCGTGGCCCAGCTGCTGGAGACCGCCCTGCTCAACCAGCTCAACTACCAGACCCTGATCGCCACCAAGGCGGCGCGCATCCACGACAGCGGCCGCGGCCAGCTGCTCCTCGAGTTCGGCATGCGCCGCGCGCACGAGCGAGGGGCAAACGCCGGGGCACGGGCAGCCCTCATCGGTGGGGCGCACTTTACCTCCAACGTGGGCATCTCGCACGTCCTCGGCCTGCCCCCGAAGGGCACGCACGCGCACAGCATGGTGCAGATGTACATGGCCCTCGGCGAGGGCGAGCTGGAGGCCTTCCAGGCCTACGCCGAGGTCTATCCCGACGACTGCTTGCTGCTCGTCGACACGGTAGACACGCTCCAGAGCGGCGTACCCAACGCCATCCGCGTCTTTGAGAAGCTGCGGCGCCAGGGGCATCGCCCCGTGGGCATCCGCCTCGATTCCGGCGACCTGGCCTTCCTTGCCATCCAGGCCGCCAGGCAGCTGAACGACGCCGGATTCGAGGACGTGTCCATTGTGCTCTCCAACGAGCTGGACGAAATGGTCATCCTCCAAATCATCACCCAGATCGCCCAGGAGGCGCCAAACTACGGGCTGGACGCCGATGCGCTCCTCGGTCGCCTGGTCTACGGCGTCGGCACGCGGCTCATCACCTCTTGGGGCGAGCCGGCCCTGGGCGGCGTTTACAAGCTAGTGGCCGTGCAGGACGGCAGCAAGTGGGTGCCGGCGATCAAGGTTTCGGAGACGGCCGCCAAAACCCCCAATCCGGGCTACAAACACGCCTGGCGCCTGTACGACGACCGGGGCAACGCCACAGCCGATCTCCTCAGCCTGCAGGACGAGGACCCGCACCACATGGACACCGTTGTGCTTCACCACCCTTCCGAACACAACGTGCTGCGCACGCTGCGCC
>JBFYTF010000059.1:0-10336 GCA_041300865.1 Anaerolineae bacterium | reverse complement strand
GTGGCTTCGGGATGCTGCTTCTGCTGCCGGACGATGTGTCGCTCGATGGTGATAACCCCGTCCACAGTTGATCTCCTTTCTCCTCTGGACTCTTGCTGGCCATTATTGTAGCTCAGAACCGCGACCAGGGCAAGCGAGGCACGCTGTGATTTGTGGCCTGCCGCCCTCATCTCGGCCCTCTCCCAGGGGCGAGGGGTCGGAGGCACTTGCCGGTTTGTGCCCGGTGGGCTATAATACACGGCGGATGCTCGACGCGGCGAGCTCGCGCCGGCACCGGTCTGGATGGAGGAGTCATGACACAAGTTTCGGAGCGTTACTCGCGGCAGATGATCCTGCCCGGCTGGGGGGCGGACGGGCAGGAGCGCCTGGCGGGGCGGACGGCGGTCATCGCCGGCTGTGGAGCACTGGGCAGCCACATCGCGGCCCACCTGGCGCGTACCGGCGTCGGCCGCCTGGTGCTGGCCGACCGCGATTTTGTGGAGTGGCACAACCTGCCGCGCCAGGCGCTGTACGACGAGTCGGACGCGGCGGCGGGCGTGCCCAAGGCGGTGGCGGCCGCCCGGCGCCTGCGGCGCATCAACTCCGCGGTGCAGGTCGAGGAGCACGTGATGGATATCAACGCCGACACGGTAGAAGAACTGATCCGTGGCGCCGACGTCGTCCTTGACGGCACCGACAACTTTGAGGTCCGCTACCTGCTCAACGAAGCGTGCGTCAAACAGGGCATTCCCTGGGTGTACGGCGGCGTGTTGGGCACCTACGGCTTGATGGCCGCGATCCTGCCCGGGGAGACCCCTTGCCTGCGCTGCCTGTTGGGGCCGATGCCGCCACCGGCCTCGGTGCCCACTTGCGAGACGGCGGGCGTGCTGGGGCCGATGGTGGCGCTCATCGCCGCCCTCGAGGTTACCGAGGCGCTCAAGATCTTGCTCGACCGGCGCGAGGACCTGCTGCGCAGCCTGGTGATGGTCGACATCTGGACCGGTGATTTCGAGCGGGCCCAGACGCAGCGGCCCGCGGCGGGCTGCCCGGTGTGCGGCGCGGGCCACTACGAGCTGCTCGAGGCCGAGGGTGGCTCGGTGGCGACGATGCTCTGCGGTCGGGACGCGGTTCAGATCCGCCTGCGCCCCGCGCCGAGCGTCAACCTGGAAGCCCTGGCCGAGCGGTTGGCCGGGCTCGGCGGCGTGGAGGTCAACGAGTACTTATTGCGCCTCGAGACCGAGGGCAAGGAGCTCACCCTCTTCCCCGACGGGCGGGCCATTATCAAAGGGGTCGACGACGAGGGCCAGGCGCGGGCGCTGTATGCTCGCTACGTGGGAGCCTGAGCGCCCAAGCATGCTCCACCACAGGGTCACGTCGAGTCCCTGGGGCAGTCCCGCGTCCGGCGGATTAGAGCCGCTTGTGACGGTCTTTTTCGCGCGCCGGCATTTGCGCGGCGTGCAGGCTAGGCCTGGCGCTTGATCCAGGCGCGCAGTTCGGCCAGGTTAGCCGGCCGCTTGCCCTCCGCCGCCTCGAACGCGCCAAAGTCGGCGATTGCGCGCGGATTGCTGCTAACCGGCGAACCGTCGGCGTAACAGGGGGCCGGACCCTCGGCTCCCTTCTGGCCGGCGGCAACGGGCGCCATACCCTGGCCGCGAGGAGCCCGGGTCGCCTCTGCGTCAGGCGGCTCGGCCGGTGACCTTTCGCCGCAGTGCAGGCCGTCATACACCGCGGCCTCGATCTTGGCGGGCATGCCGGCCCAGTAGCCGCTGTCGTCCAGAAGCGTGATGCCGGCGCGGCCTTGCCTGGCCCACAGGACCTTGACGACGTGCTGCCCGCCCTGCTGCACGATCTGCAGTCTCACGTTGATGCTGCGTTTCAACCGCTCGAGCTCTGTGTCCGTCACCGACGTTCGGACCTGGTCCTTGCCCTGCGCATCCCGCGTGTCGCGCAGGTGATAGATCCATAGCACGTCGCTGCCCCAGCGCGTCACCGCGTCCTGTAGCTGGCGCATGGCCATCGCCTTTGTCTTCCAGCCGGCCATCTGGTTCCTGGACTTGCCCGTCTCTTTGTCCATAATGGCCTGCACGACGAGGGGCTCCAGGATGGCGCTCAGCGAGTCGACGACGATGGTGCCCACTCGGGTACCCGGCATGTTGGCTGCCAGGACCGCTGCGATGCGGTTGGTGTCGATGTGGTCAATCGGATCCTTGCTCAGATCGTAGACCCGGCCCTCGACCTGCGGCCGGATCTCGCGGAAGCGGTGATCGGCGTCGATGACCAGCAGGGGGGTCTTCATCTGTGCGGCAAAAGTGCTCTTGCCGCTGCCCGGATAGCCCTCCAGGGCCCACAGTCGGGGCGGGTACTGCCAGGGCTCCATGTCTGGAAAAGCCACGTTGCATCTCCTCTTGTCCGCACTTGGCCGTGACAGACTGCCCAACGACTCCAGTCACGGATCTACCAGCCCACGGCACAACCATCCTTCCGTGGGTCCGATCCGCCCCACAGGACACCGGTCTCCGCATCGAAGGCAATGATCTGGCCGCCGCCAAAGCCTGGGTCAAACGTGGTTTCGGGCACAACCTGGTGCCCGAGGGCGGCCAGGGCCCTGCGGGTCTTGAGCGGGACGGCCGTCTCGACGGCCACGCGTGGCCCGCCGCGCTCGTCGACGCGAAAGCGGGGTGCGTCCAGCGCAGCCTGGGGGTCGAGGCCGTGGTCCACCATGTTGACCACAACCTGGAGGTGGCCCTGGGGCTGCATGAAGCCGCCCATAACCCCAAAGCTCAGCCACAGGCGGCCGTCACGCAGGGCCATGGCCGGGATGATCGTGTGGTAGGGGCGCTTGCCGCCCGCCAGGACGTTGGCGTGGCCTGGCTCCAGGCTGAAGCACGCCCCCCGGTTCTGGAGGCAGATGCCGGTGCCGGGCACGACCAGCCCCGAGCCAAAGCCGTAGTACAAGCTGTTGATGAACGACACGGCGTTGCCGCCTTCGTCGGCGACGGTCAGGTAGACGGTGTCGCGGTGCTCAAGGCTGCCCGGAGCCGCCAGGGCCGCTGAGCTTCCGGCCTGGATGAGGTCCCGCCGCCGGGCGGCATACTCCCTGGAGAGCAGCCCGGCGAGGGGCACGTCGACGAGGGCCGGGTCGGCCACGTAGCGGCCGGCGTCAACCATGCCCAGGCGCATGGCCTCGATGAGGAGGTGCCAGCGCGCCGGGTCGTAATAGTCCATGTCCGCCACGTCGTCGCCTGCCACGATGTTCAGGGCCAGCAACGCGGCCAACCCCTGGCCGTTGGGCGGGTGCTCCAGGATCTCGACGCCGCGGTAGTTGGTGCGGATGGGGTCATGCCAGCTGGCCGTGTGGGCCGCGAGGTCCTCCTCGGCCAGGTAGCCGCCCTTGGCCTGCACCGCGGCGGCGATCTTGCGGGCCAGGGGGCCCTGGTAGAAGGCGCCTTCACCCTCGGCCGCGATGAGGCGCAGCGTGCCGGCCAGGTCGGGCTGGCGGTGGACCTCGCCTGGCCGCGGGGCGGGCAGGTACGTCCGGGCGGCGGCCTCATCGGCGGCCAGCTTTTCCGTCGAGCGCTGCCAACCGGCGCTGATGCGCTCGCTGACGGCAAAGCCCTCCTCCGCTGACTGGATGGCTGGGGCCAGGCACTCGCCTAGGGATAGCGAGCCAAAGCGGGCCAGCAGGCTGGCCCAGCCTCTGACCGTGCCCGGCACCGTCACGGGCAGGGGGCCGGTGAGGGGTACCTCCCGCAGACCCCGGCGCTGCGCCTCGGCCAGGGTAAAGGCAGCCGGGGCCCGCCCGCTCGCGTTGAGGGCCGTCACTTTCCCGTCCCGGGCGTCGTAGACCAGGGCAAAGCAATCGCCGCCGATGCCTGTCGACATGGGCTCCACGACGTTGAGCATGGCCGCGGCAGCCACCGCCGCGTCGGCGGCGTTGCCGCCGGCCATCAGGACCCGCAGCCCGGCCATCGCCGCCAGAGGTTGGCTGGTGGCCACCAGGCCGTGCCGGGCCAGGACGTTCGAGCGGCGCGAGTCGAAACGTGGGCGAGCCTTTGTCATGTGTTCGTCTCCCAATCTGGAGCGACGCCCCTTGCGGCAAGCTCAGTCACGGATGCGGACCTGCCAGGGGGCCAGGGCCAGAAGGCCCTCGCGGAGCAGCGCGGCCAGTTGCGCCAGGGCTGCGAGGCCGGCCAGGGCTGCCGGGCCGTCAAGAGGAGCCAGGCCGGCTCCCGCGCTGGCAGCAAGCGACGCCAGAGCAGCGGCCGGGGAAGGCACAGGCAGCTGGTGCGTCTTGGGCACGGGCAGGTTGACCACCGGCACGGTCCGGCCGGCAGGCAGGCCGGCCAGCTCGGCGGCCCGGCGGGCCGCCTGGTGCAGATCCCCCAGCTCGTCCACCAGTCCGCGGGCCACGGCCTGGGCCCCGGTCCAGACGCGTCCCTGGGCAACGGCTTCGACGTCGTCGGCGCTCATGTCCCGGCCCTCGGCCACGCGGGCCTTGAACCGGTCGTAGCCTTCGGCGATGTTGGTCCGAATGCGCAGCCGCTGCTCGTCGTCGAAGGGGGCCATGTCGGAATAGAGCCCGGCCGCCTCTCCCCGCGCGACGACCTCGCGGTTGGCACGGGCCTTG
The DNA here is from genome assembly GCA_041300865.1 of Anaerolineae bacterium. Lineage (GTDB taxonomy): Bacteria > Chloroflexota > Anaerolineae > JAAYZQ01 > JAAYZQ01 > JAAYZQ01. The sequence continues at coordinate 5,730 of JBFYTF010000059.1, read as the reverse complement.
GCAAACAGGCCACGGGTGACGAACTTGCCGCCCCAGATGCCGATGGACCCCGTCAGGGTCAAGGGCTGGGCGACAATGCGCGTCGCCGGCGCCGAGACATAGTAGCCGCCAGACGCGGCACGGTTGGCCATGTAGACGACCACCGGCTTGGACCGGCAAAGCTCGGCCACCTCCCGCCAGATGAGGTCCGAAGCCAGCGCGGAGCCGCCGGGGGAATCGACGTGCAGGACGACGGCGGCCAGGTGCTTGTTTCGGACGGCGGCGCGCAGCTGTGCCGCCAGCGTGTCCGAGCCGGCCTGCTCCTCGGGCAAGGGCAAAGGCAGGGGCAGCGGCAGAGGGATGGGCGGGCGGCGGCTGGGGCCGGAAACGATGGTGCCCTCCAGGGAGATCACTCCCACCGCGCGGCGGGTGTGCCAGCGGCGGGGACGCAGGAGCAGCCGGTCGGCCTGCTTCCAGGTGAGCATCCTGGCCGGCTGGTCGGCACTGCCCAGCAGCGCCGGCAGCTCGTCTTCGTAGCAGACACCGTCCAGGAGCCCGCCCTGGTGGGCGTCGCGAGCCGAAAGGGGCGCGCCGTCCAGGAGGGCCTGGACGTCTGCGGGCTGCAAGCCGCGGCCGCTGGCCAGGGCCTCCAGCACGTGACCGTATACGGAGTCGAGGAGCGACTCGAGCATCTCGCGGTGGGGGGCGTCCATGTCCGAACGGCGAAAAGTGTCGGGCGACGCTTTGTAGTCGCCCAGCGACTCCAGATCCGCCTCGATGCCCGCCAGGGCCAGGGTATCCTTGAGAAAGATGGTTTCCGACCACAAGCCGGCCGACAACAGCCCACTGCTTTCAGGGGCATAGACGCGCCCGCAGGCGGAGGCCAGGTAGTAGGCCCACATCCCACCTTCAGTGACGTAACACACGGTCTCCTTGCCCGACTCGCGGAAGCGGGTGATGGCCTGCCGCAGGCTGGTCAGGGTGGCGGCTTCGGCCGACAGGCCGGAGAGCACGAGGACGACGCCCTGCACCCGGGGATCGGCCGCCAGCCGCTCCAGGGCGGTAGTGAACGACTCGACGCTGGGGGGCGGCGGAGGCCAGGGCAGCAGCGACAGGGGAAAGGGCCTCTCTCGCCGCGGGATGCGCTCCGGGTAGCGGCCCTGCATGGGCAGCACGACGTAGCCCAGGCGGGGACGGCGCATCCGCCGCAGGCGGTTGGTCAACGCCAGGCGGCCGTTGCGCATCAGATCCGAAAACTGCACTCTTTCAGACACGGCACCTCGCAGGTTAGATGTGCGAGGATTATAACCCAGGTTGTCCCCTCAAGCCAAAATCCGGATCGGTGAACCACCGCGAGGAGCCCCGTCTCTGGAGGGAGGGAGGGTGCGCTTAGGGTTCGGGAGCCCAGGAAATGCGCTCCTCGACCCAACCGTGGGCCTCGTAAGAGCCGGCGGTGCGCACGCGGCCGTCGGGTGTGCCACCGAGGGAGAAGAGACGCCTCTGGCCGCTGCCATCGGCGCGCATGACCCACACGGCCCAGCTGCCATCTCGGTCGGAGACAAAGGCCAGGTAGCGGCCGCCGGGTGACCAGGTGGGCAGACCGTCGTTGCCCGGCTCGTCTGTCAGGCGCCGCACTTCTCCGCCTTCAATGCCGGCGACATAGACCTCCCAGTTGCCGTCTCGCCTTGACATAAAGGCCACCAGGCGGCCGTCCGGCGACGCTTCTGCGGCCAGCTCGGCCGAGCCCGCGGCGATCTGGCGCGGCTGGCTGCCGTCGGACCGCATCCGAAGGATGCCGCAGTTGTTCCCTAGGCAGCCGCTGTACAGGATCTGCCCGTCGGGCGTCCAGGCCGGTGAGCGGCCCAAGACGTCGGCAGCTTCGCGGCGCAGGGGCATGGTCGCGGCATCGTAGGTGCGATACAGGCGCGGCTGGCGGTCGGACTGCTGGCGCGAGTGGTAGACGTAAACCATGCCCTCGAAGTCGACGCTGGGCCGCGCCGCTTCGGGGTCGTCGGTGATGCGCCATATCCGCTCGCCGTCAACGGTCTGGAGGATCAGCCCGCGATCCCCGGGATTCCAGGAGTGGTAGACGAGCTGCGTGCCGTCGGGCAAGAAGTCGGGCTGGCTCGCCTCGGCGGCGACCAAGCGGCAGCTGCTGCCGTCGACCGCACAGACGTGGATATCGTAGGTACCGCGCTCCGCGTCAAAGCGTGGGAAGGCGATCTGCCCGGCCAGGAACGGCTCGGGGCTGGCGACGGCAGACGCAGGGGTCAGGCCGGGTGGCGTGGGCGGCATCGGGCTCGCACTTGCGCTGCCGGCCGTGCCGGAAGCGGCGGGCCCGGGGGTGAGCACGGGAGGGAGCGTCGTTGCGGTGGGCAGCGGGCTGGGCGTCAGAGGCGGGGCGCCACTTGGCGCGGCCATGCTGCTGGCTCCCGTACCGGCCGGCAGCCCATCTCCCGCCACCGGCGCCTGGGCCGGAGACGTGACGACCGTCTGCGCCGGCACCGGGGCCGATGCCTGGCCGCCGCTGAGCAGCAGCGCCGCCAACAGGCCACCTACGACGAGCAGGGCCACGGCTGCCCACAGCCAGGTCCGCCGCCTCGCCAGGAGACCCCGTCGCGCCCCGGGCTCGCCGGGCGGCTCGGGCACCTGGGTCGGGAACTCGAAAGCGGGGACCGTCGTTGTCGAAGGCAGCTTCTCTCTGCGTCGCGCCCAGGCCCGCATCTCGTCCGCGTTCCCGTATCCGGGCGCCACTTCATCGATCTTGGCGATGTATGCCAGCGCCTGGTCCCACAAGCCGTGCTCCAGGGAGCGCTGCGCCGCGCGGTGAAGGCTGGCCAGGCGGATCTGCCGGCCGACTTCGGCCAGCCGGGCGCTCACGTCGCGGTACTCGGGATCCACTTTCAGCACCCGGATCAGCAGGTCCACTGCCTCTTGCCAACGCTCGGCGTCCATTGCCGCCACGGCGTCCAGGTAGAGCTCTTCGAGCTCCGATTCCGGCTCCGGTTCCTGCAGCACAGCCGGGGGAAGCTCTTCGCCGGCTAGCACGGTGTCAATGGCCTCGACCATGTCGCCTGGAGTCTGAAAGCGATTCCTGGGCCGTTTGGCCATGGCCTTGTGCACCAGGCGCACGACGGGGCGCGGCAGGTCGGGGCGGCGATCTGCCAAGTGGGGCGGCTGGGCCGCCACATGCTGGTTCACCACCTGCCACGGCGTGTCGCCCTCGAAGGGCAGGTTTCCGCTAAGCATGCGGTACAGGACGACGCCCAGGGAGTAGATGTCGGCGCGGATGTCGACCGGCCCGCCCTTGGTCGCCTGTTCGGGGGCGGCATAGTGGGGCGAGCCGACAAAGCCGGAAAGGGTCAGCTCGGGGGCCGTGCGTGCCCGGGCAATCCCCAGGTCGAGCACCCTCACGGTGCCGTCCGGCAGGACCATGACGTTGGAGGGCTTGATGTCGCGATGGACGATCCCGTTGCGGTGGGCGTGCTCCAGGGCGACGGCCACCTGGCGCGCGAGGCCGAGGGCCGTGGGCCAGGGCAGGGCACCGCGCTCCTCCAGGACTTTGCCCAGGTCCTGCCCTGGGACGTACTCCATGACGAGATAGTGGGTGTCGCGGTCAGCCCCATAGTCCAGGACGCAGACGATGTTGGGGTGCTCCGCGGATTGGGACAGGGCCATGGACAGGCGAGCTTCACGGATGAAACGCTGCACGAAGCCGAAATCCTGGCTGAGCTGGGGATAGAGGATCTTGACGGCGACAGTCTTGCCTTCCACCTGGTCGTAGGCCAGGTAGACCCAAGCCATGCCGCCGCTGCCGAGCTCGCCGATCAGCTTGTAGCGATTGCTTAGAACGTGACCGATCATGCTTTCATCCGGGATCTATTGCGAGACCGCGGGCTCGCGCCCATTCGCTGATTATAACCGAGTTCTGTGTAGACGACAAGTTGTTGTCGCGCTTCTCCTACTTGGCAGCCAAAGTGCTGGCCTGATGGCCCATGAGGTCACGCGGGTTCACGAGGTGGCGGCTCCCGTAGTTGCGGCGAGGGTAGCTGCCACCGCTCGTAAGGCGGGTGGTTGCCGGTGGAAAGTGCGCCGCACCGGCCGAGGGCAGGTGCGACGCACTTGTTCACGCCGGCAGGTGGTTGGTCGCCGTCGGCACGCCGCGTTGCAGCAGGTGGCCGCGGTATCGTACGTGCATCGCACCTAATAGGCGCCGTACTCCTTCGTCGCCTCTACCCACACGCGCACCAGCTCCGGGTCGGCCTCGTCCAGGACCGAGCTCGTGGACATAATAAAGCCACCGTCGCGGCCGACGGTCTCGATGACCTTTTTCGTCTCGGCTCGCACCTGGTCGGGGCTGCCGGCCTGAAGCAGCGAGATCGGCATGCCGCCGGCGATGCACATGCTGTCGCCCAGCACTTCCTTAACTCTGACCAGGTCTGACCGGTCAAAGACGCCCAGGACCTTGCCCGGCGGCAGCTCCTTGAGGTACTGCAGGCGCTCGTTGTAGCGGCCCTCCCAGAAGGGACACGGCACCAGGCCGGCGCCGATCAGGGCCAGGATGAGGCCCTTAAGGGTGGGCCAGTAGAACCTGGCGAATTGCTCGTCGGACATGAAGCCGTCGGCGCCGCGGTGCAGGGGGATAAAGATGCGCGGATTCCCACTCATGTGCGCCTGCCCGATGGCACCGCCGATCTGCAGCGGCAGAACCCTCTCCATGGCGGCGATGAGCTTGTCGGGGCAGCGGTACATGTCCTTCATCGTGCCGCGCATGCCGCGCAGCATGTCCGAAATGAGGTCGTAGGGAGCCAGCGCAATGGCTGTGGCAAAGGCCGGATACCCCTGGGCGTTCATCTTTTGCTCGAACTGGGCATAGCCCATGGCCCAGCGCGCCGAAATCTGAGCGGCCTCTTGTAGGGCGCCGAATGCCGCGGCGACGGGTGGGATGGCCATCACAGCCGTGATCCCCGAACCGGGGTAACCCACCAGCATGGAGCTGATGGGGGGCAGCATGCCCAGGCCCTGGAGGTTGCCGTAGATGCGCGGCATGTACTTGCGCACCGTCCAGTCGGAGGGGTCGGCGAGGAACTCGTCGTACTCCTCGGCCTGCATGTACTCACCCTCCACGAACTGGAAGGTGCGATGGGCGGGCACGCCGTGGCCCGGCCACCGGATCTGCTTGTTGTCCAGCGCCTCGTGGGCCGCTCCGGCCGCGGCGATGGCCCCGGTTGGCTGAAAGTAGAGATCCGGATCGTGGTCGAGGATCACCTTCTCGTTGGCCGCCAGCCAACGGTCCTGGTCATAGAAGGCCTCCTCGTAGGTCATGCCCACGTAACGGGCGGGGAAGAGGTGGTACGTCGGGAACAGTGGCACACGGTCAGGTTTGCGCAGGGCGATGGCGTCGTTGATCCGCCCCATCCTGGTTTCATAGCTCTCGGCACACATGGCTCTAGCCTCCTACCCACTGCCTGGCCAGGGAGACGGCCTCCATGGCATCCTTGCCCCAGCCATCGGCGCCCGCGTACTCCTGGATGTGCTCGTCGACGGGCGCGCCCCCGATCATGATCTTGACCCGGTCGCGGAGCCCCGCTTCGCGGATGGCATCCACCGTCTCCTTCATCGACTGGAAAGCCAGGGTCAGGAGTCCGCTCAGCCCCACGATGTCTGGCTGTGCCTCCTTAATGCCGGCGACAAAGGCCTGCGGCGACACGTCGACTCCCAGGTCGACGACCTCGAAGCCATTGGCGTCGA
>JBFYTF010000050.1:0-21157 GCA_041300865.1 Anaerolineae bacterium | reverse complement strand
CGCGCGAGATGCCAAAAAAGCGCACGCCGACAATGGCTACTTGCAGGTCGGCGATGGACGGCTGGAGCGCCGCCCGGGAAATGAGATAGGCCGAGGTGGCCATGAGGCCGACACCGCTGGCAACGGTCAAGAAGCCAAGAAGCGCGGCCAGGGCCATGCGCCGCGCAAAGGGCGCCGCCAGGGCCAACAGGCGCCAGCCCGGCCCCCTTTTCCGGGAGCGTACGGCCAGGCCATGTCCCTTCATGCCGGCTCCTCTGCTCGATACGCCGTCACCAACTGCCGGTAAAGCCCGCCCCGCGACAGTAGATCTCCGTGGCCGCCCTGTTCTACCACACGACCGGCATCCAGCACCAGGATGCGGTCGGCATGGTAGATGGTGTGCAGGCGGTGGGCGATGATCAGCGCTGTGCGACCCCGGAGGAGACGCTCGAGTGCCTCCTGGATCAACTGCTCGACCTCAGGATCCAGGTTCGCCGTGGCCTCGTCCAGCAGCAGGAGGGGTGCATCCTGGAGAAACGCGCGGGCCAGCGCCAGGCGCTGGATCTGGCCGCCGCTCAGGCGCGCGCCCCGCTCACCGAGAAGCGTGTCGTAACCCTGGGGCAGGCGCCTCACGAACTCGTCAGCGTTGGCCTGGCGCGCGGCCCACATGACCTCGTCCGGTCCAGCCTGGGGCCGGCCCAGGCGGATATTGTCGGCCACGGTGCCGTAAAAGAGCGCCGGCCTCTGCGGCACCCAGGCAATGTGACGCCGCCAGGCAGCGTGTTCCACGGCTGCCAAAGGCCGGCCGCCGGCCGTGATCGTGCCCCGGTCCGGCTCGAGGAACCGCAGCAGGAGATAGGCGACCGTGCTCTTGCCCGCCCCGCTGGGCCCAACCAGGGCCACCTTCTCGCTGGGTGCCAGAGTCAGAGACACGCCCTGCAATGCCGGCCGAGTCCCCTCGTCGTAGGCCAGGTGGACGTCGTCGAAGGCAATTGGCAGGAGCGGAAACGGCACGGAGGCTTCGAGCACGGGCGCCGCCCGCCTCACGGGCCGCGGCTCCGCGTCCAGGATATCCCAGATGCGGGCGGCGGCGGCCGTGCCCTGCATGCCGGCGTGAAAGCGGGCACCCAGCAGCCGCAGGGGCTGGTAGAACTCGGGCGCCAGGACGAGGACAAAGAGAGCCTGCTCAAAGGCAAGCTGGCCATACAGCAGGCGCAGGCCCACCTGGACCGCGACCACGGCGGTACTCAGCGTGGCGACCATCTCCAGGACCAGCGCCGAGATGAAAGTGACGCGCAGAACACCCATCGTCGTCCGGCGGTAGCGGTCGCTGACAGCAGCAACGGAACGCAGCTGCTCGCGGCTGCGACCCAACGCCTTGAGGGTGGACAGGCCCTGGAGGATGTCCAGGAAGTGGGCGCTCATGCGCCCCAGGGCGGTCCACTGGCGCCGGGTAAGCGCCTCCGCGGCGCTGCCGATAAGGATCATGAAGATGGGGATGAGGGGCGCGGTGAGGAGAAGGATGATGCCCGAGACCGGGTCGAGGGGAAAGACGAACAGCAGCACTGCCAGGGGTACCAGGGCGGCCAGAGCCAACTGGGGCAGGTACTGGCGGAAGTAGGCATCCAGGGCCTCAACGCCGTCGACGAGTGTCGCGGTCAGCTCGCCGCTGCGCTCCCCCTGGACGTAGGCCGGGCCCAGGGCCAGCAGGTGGGCGGCCAGGCGGTGGCGAAGGTCGGCCTTCACCTGGTCGGCTACATGATGCGCGGTCAGCTCGCTGCTCCAGGCCAGCACGGCACGCAAACCAGCCAGCACCAGGAAGAGGAGGAGCAACGTCTCCACACCGGCCAGGGACTGCCCCCCAATAAAGACACGGTCGATGGCGCGGCTGAGGAGCCACGCCTGGGCGACAATGGCGACACCGCCCAGCGTGCCCAGCAGCACGGTCAGGGCCAGGGCCAGGCGAACGGCGGCCGCTTCCCTGAGGAGCCGGGGGTCGAGCTTCATGGTGCCTGCGGCGCAAGCGCCTCTGCCGCCGCGGGGCTGCCCAGCCAGCCGACCAACAGATCCAGGGTCAGTTCGGTGGCAAAGGTCAGGGCTTCGCCGGCGACCTCCGCGCTAGAGAGTGCCGTCTCAATGCGCTTCAGGCCGGCCGCGTAGGCCTCGTCGTCCAGGATCGTGAGCTGCGAGGTCGCATCCTTGTGCAGGAAGGGATCGCGGAGCACGGCGCGGCCGGCCTTGGCCGCGCGGATCTCTTCCACCGTCTGCCAGCCAAGCGTGCCAAAGCCCGCGGCGATCATCCAGTCGGCCACGGTGCCCCAGGACGGAAAGCGGGCCAGATCGGCCTCGTAGGTGCCGGGAAAGTAGTCGTACACGTACCACCGCTTCCGAACCCGCCGTGGATCCATGCCGATGACGGCCAGCGCGCCCCTGTCGCGCAACAAGCGGCGGGCCTCGGCCACGAAAGCCGGCCGGTCGTCAAAATGGTGTAGAGCATTGACGCAGTACACCAGGTCAAATGAGGCATTCGAAAAGGGCAGGAGTCCGGCCCGGCCCCGCACAAGGTCGAGGGCCACCGGCCGCTGCCGGGCCTGGTGCAGCATCCCGGCAGAGAGGTCCAGGCCGCAGAGGTGATGGCCGCCCTCCAGGCTTGCCAGCCAGTGCCCCGTACCGCAGCCCACTTCGAGGACGGAGAGCGGGCCGGCACCCCGGCCGAGAGCTTGGGACAGGGCCTGAGCCAGGGAGCGCAGCGCGACGGCCGCTCCGGGGGTGCCGCCCACGGCGAAGCGCCGGTTGTAGCCCGGCGCAATCCGGTCATAGTCCACCCGCGACTCACCCACCGTTGCTCGCCCCTTTCGCGCCCGGGGCCCAGCTCACGGACCCCGGCCAGGCTCGGCCAGCTCGGCCCGCGAGGCGATATAGATGCCGGCCAAGACCAGGCCGCCACCGGCCACGGTGGCCCAAGTGACCCTCTCGTCGAGGATCAAGTAGGCCAGGATGCTCGAGGCGATGGGCTCGGCGAGGATGACGATGGAAACGAAGGTGGCCGACAGGTAGCGCAGGGACCAGTTCAGGCTGCTGTGGCCCACGAGCTGCGGTCCAAGGGCCAGGGCCAGCACCCAGCCATAGGCCTCCGGCGAAAACCCCAGGAGAGACTCGCCTGTCAGGAGCACGGCGCCCAGGAGGGTCAGCATGCCCATGCCGTACACCAGGGCCGCGTACGCCACCAGCGACAGGCGGCCGCGCACCCGGCGCCCAATGAGCAGGTAGCCGGCGACCATGACCCCGCCGATCACGGCCAGCAGGTCGCCCAGGAGGTGGTCGCCCCCCTGTCCCAGGTCGGCCCAGCTGACGACGATGCTGCCCACGGCGGCAAGGAGGACTCCCAGGGCAAGGAGTGGGCCAGGCCGCTCCTTCCAAAAGAGCCAGGCACCCAACGCGACAAAGATCGGGCCCATGGACACCAGCACGGCCGAGCTGGCGACGGAGGTGTAGCCCAGGGAGGCGATCCAGGCGGCAAAATGCAACCCCAGGAAAAGGCCGGCGAGGGCCAGGAGGCCGGCGTCGCGGCGGCCAAGGGCCACCACCTCGGCCCGCCGCGTGGCCCAAGTGTACGGCAGGAGTACGGCAGAGGCTACGATCAGCCGCCAGGCGGCAATGGACAGGCTGGGCATCCCCTCGGCCTGGGCCAGGCGGATCAGAATGGACGCAAAGGAGACGGCCAGGACGCCAACGCCCAGGCCGGCCAGGAGACGGCTGCGCGAGATATCGACCATTATCCCCCATTGCCTCGGGCCTTTCCGACCTGCGATTATACCAGGGATTCTCGCGGAAGCCAAGACACAGGGCTGCCTGCTCATGGTTGCCGTCAAGGCAGTGCCCTGTCAGGGGCACACAAGCGTTGACGAGCGGCGCTTCTTGCGCTGTGATCTGACCCTTGGCAGACGGTACAGTGTACTTGTCGGGCAAACCAGCGCCCGGTCCAGCAACCTCTAGCGGGCAGCACATGGGATGTGCCGGGCGACCCGGAGCAAGCTATCTCGCTGCCCGGCCGGGCAAGCCTTTGGTTGGGCGTGGCGTGCCCGTGTGGCCGGCTACCAGGGCTGGAGGGGAACGCCCGCTCGGACGGTACGCCGCGCCTGGGCTCGTGGCGCCTGCCGGTCCGGCTCCAGGCGTCCTTCGGGCCGCGGCGCAGGCTCGTTGGCCCCAGGCGACGAACCGTTACCAGCCGTCAGCTCGGTGAGCAGCTCGAGAGCGGTGAGCAGCTGCTCGTCCTGGCTGCTCTCCAGATCGTCGGGGCTGAGGGGCCGATCACCGCCGGGCACGACCGGCAGCGCATTGTCGGGCAGGGCCACGGTGACGTCGGGCGAGATGCCCTGCTTCCAGATAACGCGGCCGCGGGGTGTCAGCCACTCCTGGGTGGCCATCAGAACGGCGGAACCGTCGGATAGGGGGAACTGCAATAGAACGGTGCCCGTGCCAAAGGTGGTTTCACCGACCACCGTAGCACGCTGGGCATCCTGGAGGGCTCCGGTGACAATCTCGGCGGCACTGGCCGTCCCCTGGTTGATAAGCACGACCACCGGAATTTCGAGGGCCGCTCCCCCCTCCTCCACCGGAATAGGCTGCGTCTCGCCGCTCGCGTCGCGCACCAACAGGACGTTGCCGGCCTCCAGGAACTGGCTGGCAGTCGAAACCGCCTCCTGGAGCAGCCCCCCGGGGTTGTTCCGCAGGTCGAGGACAATGCCCCGGAGCCCCTGCTCCTGGAGGGTCACCAGGGCCTGCTGCAACTCGTCGCTGACGCCGGAACTAAAGGACGAGAGGCGCACCAGGGCAACGTCCGTGCCCGAGATGCGCTGCCAGGTAAGCTGCTCGAGGGCAATGCGTGCCCGGGTCAGCGTTACCTCACGCGTCTGCTCGGAGTCGGGATCGAGGATTGTGAGGCTGACGGTGGTGCCGGCAGGGCCTGTGACGCGGGCGATCACTTCTTCCAGCCCCATGCCCGCCAGCGGCTCGCCGTCGACGGCCACGATCACGTCGCCTGGTTGCAGGCCGGCTCGTTTGGCCGGTGAGCCGTCGATGGGCGCGACGATGACGACCTGGCCATCCTGGGACTGGATCTCGACGCCGATCCCCTCCAGCTCGCCCTGCACCGAATTCCTGTGCACGCGGAGCTGATCAGGGGTCAGGAACCGGCTGTGCCCCTCGTCTCCCAGCGAGCTCACCATACCTTGCAGCGCGCCATAGGTGATCTCCCGCGGCTCGGTGCTTGCGCTGCCCACATAGTTCTGCTGGATTACGTTCCACGCCTCGGCCATGAGCTGAAACTCGGAATGGGCCTCGGGCGGCATATTGTCCAGGGGAATAAACCGAGACAGCACCTGCCGGTCAAGGACAACACCACTCACGACGCCAACGGCGACGAGGACAAGTCCGGAAAGGAAAACCAGGCTACATGCCAACCAACGTTTCATCGATCCTCCACGCAGCCCAGCCCGATGGCACGGCAGGCGCGACACACTATAGGCGTACAATAAAGGTGCCAGCCCGGCTGGAGCCAGGGGGCCCGCACGACCATTATAAGCTCACCGGGACGCTGGAACGAGTGGGCTTGGTTGGAACTTGAGAGGGACTGGGTTAGCGCGCGTTGGAGGTGCGTTGGAAGGCTAAACCTGGATCATTTCGACCGTTACGTCCTGGCCTTGAACGGTCACCAGGAGGTAGTGATGCACGGCTTGCGGGTGGTCACCCGCGTAGAGCGGAGCACCGGCGCCGCCGGTGATATAGTAACTCACACCGTCGCGCTCGCCGTGCGCGTACGCATGAATGTGCCCGACAAATACATAGTCGACGGCCATCTCGACCATCAGGTCCATTACGGACTCGTTGCCGTAGGCCATGATGTGGTCTGTGCCATCGGGGTCAAAGGGCGGATGGTGCATAAACACCATCTTGATCGGCTGGGCGGTGCCGGACAGGTCGTTGCGCATCCACGCCAGCTCGGCAGCGCTCACGCCGCCGTTGTGCGTGTCGGCCATCACCAGGTGCAGCGGTCCTTTGTCCAGGGAGTAGTGCGCGGCGGGGGCGCGGCTGTGAGCCAGGTAGCCGTCAAGCTCACCCCCCAGCCCGTCGTGGTTGCCGGGCACAGGATAGAAAGGCAGCGGGAAGCCGCCCATGGACTGCTCAAAGGTCTGCCACTGGTCCTCGGTTCCCTTGTCCACCAAGTCGCCCGTGTGCACCAGGAACTCGCTGCCGCTGGCGGCCACCGCCGCCAGGACGCGGCCATAGATCTCGGGGTTGTGGCGGCTGTCGCCGGCAACGGCAAAGGTCAAGCTGGGCACGGCCGTCGGGGAGGCGGTCGCGGTAGCGGTGGCGGCCGCAACTCGGGCGACCGTCACAGCCGCGGCCGGTGTTGGGGTGGGTGGCGTCGGCTCGAGCGGGGGCGCCAGCTCGAGCGGAACGGTCGCGGTGACGGTGGCCGTGGGTACAGCCGGGCCGACGACGGGCTCGGTCGCCGACGGGCTGGGGAAGGGGCTGGCCGTTGGCCGGGGCGTCCAGGTGGGCGGCGCCGTCGGGACCGGCTCGGCCGGTCCCGGCAAGGCCACAACAACCAGGCTGATGACCATACTCAGGACCATGAGCACGCTCAGGCCCCAGAGGACTACCTGCGAAAAGGATCTCTTTTGCTTACGTCTGCTCACACTGCTTCTCCTGGCAAAATCGTACCGGCAGATTATACCACATATGGGATGGGGGACAAATCGTATAATGCCTCAAAAGGCAGTGACGCCTGGTGCAGGGCGGGGACAGCCGGAACCCCAAGCTACGATCCTCGTAATATCTGCTACGAATATAGCACTGGTCATTGACATTGCTACGAATATCGGATATAATGCCCGGTGTAGCACCATTGCGTTCTATGGATCCTATCGCGTCACGACGGGCGCTGGGGCTGCCATGAAAACGCTGGACGAAACCGATCGAGCGATCATCGCCCACCTGCAATACGATGGGCGCAAGCCGTTCACCGACATTGCCGCCGACCTCGGCATTTCGGAGGGGGCGGTTCGCCGCCGGGTCAAGCTCCTGACCGACGGCGGCATCCTCCAAATCGTGGGCATCGTCGAGCCCCAGTTCCTGGAGTGGAACGCGGCGAGCATGATCGGCATGGTCGTGCAGACAGGCAAGGTGGAGCAGGTTGCCCGCGAAATTGCTCGGTTCCCCGAAGTTGTGTACCTCTTCATGGCTTCCGGCGGCTTCGATCTGTTCGTCGAGGTCTACTGCCGGGACCGCGAGCATCTGGCTTCCTTCCTCAACGAACAACTACACCAGGTGCCCGGCGTCGAGCGCACCGAAACCTTCATGATCTTGAAAATGTACAAGCTGTCCTATCGGTGGGGAGAGGCATCGCCATGAAGTTTCTGCCGGACTCTATTGAGGAATTGGTCCACGCCAAGACGATCGAGATCCTGGCCGAGACGGGCTTTTGCGTGCCTGAGGGAGAGGCCCTCGCCCGGCTCGCAGCGGCCGGCTTTCCCGTCGATGCCGGCTCGCAGATGGTCCGCGTCACGCCCGAGCTGCTGGACCGGGCGCTCGACACCTTGCCCCGCGACGTGAGGCTCTACGATCGGAGCGGGCAGGAGCCGGCTCCCTACGACCGGCGGTCGTGTTTCATGGGCGGCGGCACGCCGGTGAACGTCCTGGACCTGGACACCGGGCTGCGCCGGCCGGCCCTCCAACAGGACGTGGCCGGACTGGTGCGCCTCCAGGATGCCCTGCCGGGCGTAGACGTGGCCCGCCCGACGGTGACGGCTACTGATTGGGGCGAGTGCTCTGACTTGGTCGAGATCGCCGAGATGCTGCGCTGCACAACCAAGCCCGGAGTGCACCGCTGCCTGTCGGCCGGCCGGGTAGACGCTGCAGTCGAGATGCTGGCCGCCGTGGCCGGCGGCGCGAGCGCGCTGCGGGTGCGCCCCAGCTTTGCCACGCTCTACTGCCCCATTAGCCCCGGTTACTTTACGCCCGAGAACGTGCGCTGCATGCTGCGCTGGGCGGAGCACGGCGTGCCGATCACCTTGCTGAGTATGGCCATGGGCGGCGCTTCGGCCCCGGCGACGCTCCTGGGTGAGATGGTGGTCATCAACGCCGACGTCCTGGCCTGGATCGTTGCCCTGCAGATCCTCCATCCCGGCACCCCGTTGCTGTATGGCAGCGTGTCGGCAGTGCTTGACATGCGCACCGGCCTGCTCCCTCTGGGCGCGCCCGAGCGCGGCATGGTGAACGCCGGGGCGGCGCGCATGGCTCGCTTCTATAACCTGCCGTCCATGTGCGGGGGCCTGTCGTCGGACGCCAAGCAGTTGGATGCCCAGGCCGGGTTCGAAAAGGCAATCACCGCCCTGCCCCTGCTCGTCGAGGGCGCGAGCATCATCTACGGTGTGGGCGCCACCGATGCCGGCGCGTCGATCTCGTACACGCAGATGGTCCTCGACGACGAGCTGATCGCCGGGCTCCGGCGCCTGATGCAGGGTATAGACGCGCACGACCTGGACGAGGAGGTGGCCCTCATCAAGGCCAACACCCCTCGGGGCAATTTCCTGCGGGCAAAACACACCCGCCGCGTCCATCGCCAGCACTGGCTGCCCTCTATCCTGAACCGGGAGCCGTACGAGACGTGGCAGGCCCGCGGCGAGACGATCGAAATGGTGTGCCGGCGCCGGGCTCACGAGCTGCTGGCCGAACACAGCCCGCCGGCACTGCCCGCCGGGGTAGAAGCCGAGCTGGAGCGCATTGTGCGCCGCTACGCCGGCCCCGAGTTCCACTTCTAGGAGATGCCTATGCCTCGCATCGAGCCCATTCGATCTCGCTACCGGCTGGACGTCCTGGACGGGCAACAGGTGCAGGCCATTCGCGAGGCAACTTTGCACGTCCTGGAGCACACCGGTGTGCACATCCCCTCGGAGCGCGCGGTGCGCGTCTTTGCCGAGGCCGGTGCTGCCGTCGATCGCGAGCGCCAAGTCGTGCGCCTGCGCCCCGATCTGGTGCTCAACGCCCTGGCCCATGCTCCCCGCGTCTACACGCTGTCGGGTCGCGCCGAGGACACCGATCTGCTCCTCGACGGCAGCGCCAGCTACTTTGGCACCGACGGCTGCGGCACCAAGACCGTGGACCTGGCAACGGGGCGGGTGCGCGCCTCGTGCAAGGACGACGTCGCATACATGGCGCGCGTGGCCGATTCGCTGTCGTCGGTTTCGTACTACTGGCCCATGGTCAGCGCCCAGGACCATGGCCGGCTGGCGCCCCTGCACGAGCTGGATGCCGCCTTCAACAACACGGTGAAACATGTCCAGAGCGAGACGGTGATGGGTGACGGGCCAGCCCGTTACGCGATCCGCATGGCAGAGGCTGTGGCCGGCGACCGGCAGCGGCTGCGGGCCAGGCCTCCCTTTTCAGTCCTGATCTGCACCATTGCCCCCCTGGGCCAGGACCCGCATGGTATTGAGGCGGGCATGGTCTATGCCGAGGCGGGCGTTCCCGTCGGGTTCATGGCCATGCCCAACATGGGCGCCACGGCGCCCGCCGCACCCGGCGGCGCCCTGGTGGTGGGCAACGCCGAGGTCGTCAGCGCGCTGGTGCTCATGCAGCTCGTGGCTCCCGGCGCCCCGGTGTTCTACTCGCTCCTGGGATCGGTCATGGACCCGCGCACCGCCGGCTATATCGTCGCCATCCCGCAGAAATACCTGTGCAACACGGCGGCGGTACAGCTGGCCCACGACTGGGGCGTGCCGGTTCTGGCCGGTGCATTTGGCATGGACGCGACGGAGCCTGCTTCATGGCAGATCGGGCGCGACCACGTCTACACGGCGTTGACGGTACCGCTGGCCGGCGCCGATCTGGTCACGGGCGGTGGCATGCTGGCAGCGTCCACACTGTTGGTGCCCGAGCAGATCCTGTACGACGACGAGATCTATCACACCCACCGGATCATGCTCGAGGGCATCGACACTTCGCCCGAGGGGCTGGCGCTGGACGTCATCGAGAGTGTGGGACCGCGCGGTCACTATCTGGCCCAGGAGCATACGCGTCGCCACCTGCGGCACATCTGGATCCCGGGCCTCACCCATCCACGGCCGCCGCTGGATGGCTCGCCGCTGCCCGGCATCCGCGAGCGGGCCCGGGCTCGCCTGGAGGCGATCCTTGCCGGGCACCGGCCCGAGCCGTTGCCCCACGAGGTGCAGGCTGAGCTGCGCGCCATCCTGGATGCCGCGCAACGGGAGTTAACGCCATAAGGGGGTTCGGGCAAGTTGGACGGCGCTTGGTTTCCTGGCGGGTAGGGGCGAGTCCCAACGTTCATAAGGAGGGTCCTATGTCAGACGCGATTCTCGAGAGTTTGGCCCAGGCCGTGGCCAACGGCGAACCGGAGGAGGCCGAAGCCCTTGCCCGGCAGGCCCTGGAGCAGGGTCTCGATCCCCTGCGGTGCATCGACGAGGGACTCACCCCGGGCATCGAGCGCGTGGGTGAGCTGTTTGACACCGGCGAGTACTTCTTGCCGGACCTGATCATCGGCGGTGACGCCATGAAGGCCGCCCTGGCCGTGCTCGAGCCGGCGCTGACGGGGGCCGAGGGACGCAAGATCCTCGGTCGCGTCGTCCTGGGCACCGTCGAGGGTGACCTGCACGAGATCGGCAAGACGCTGGTGGGCACGCTCCTGACCGCCAATGGCTTCGAAGTCACCGACATTGGCATCGACCAACCTGCGGGCGCCTTTGTCGAGGCCGTCGTTCAGGCGGGCGCGACCCTCGTCGGTGCCTCGGCCCTGCTGACGACGACGATGCTGCACCAGGGCGAGGTCGTCCAGGCCCTCAAGGAAGCCGGCTTGCGCGACCGGGTGAAGGTCATGATCGGAGGTGCCCCGGTCAACGAGGCCTGGTGCAGCCAGATCGGCGCCGATGGCTGGGCCGAGGACGCCGTTTCGGCCGTCGCCCTGGCCAGGAGGCTCGTGAGCGGGGCGTGATTCTGCCGGCCCTTTATAAGGACCTCTTGAGGAGGAGGAAAATGAAAACGCTGCATCGGTTCGCTCTGAGTTTGCTGGGCATCGTGCTGCTTATCAGCCTGGCCACGTGCGGCGCCACGCCCGAGCCGGCCAGCCCACCGGCTGCGACCCAGCCGCCGGCACCAACCGCCGCCGAGGCCACGGCGCCACCCGAGCCGACGGCTGTGCCCGAGCCGGCGGCCGCGTCGAGCATTGTCTTTGCCATCCCGGAGGATCCGCCCAGCTTTAACGCCTCCGTGGGAGACACGGGCTACGACGCCCTGGTCATGGAGCTGGTCATGCTGGGCCTGGCCGATCTTGACCCCCAGGGCAACTACCTGCCCGAGCTGGCGGCTGAGCTGCCTACCGTGGACAACGGCGGAGTGGTGATCGACGAGGAAGCGTGGACCATGGACGTCACCTGGAAGCTGCGCGACGACGTTCTCTGGTCCGACGGCACGCCGGTCACGGCCGCCGACGTCCTGTTTACCTACGAAGCGATTGTCGACCCCGAAACCGGGCTATGGGTGCCGGGCATCGACTATGTGGACGGCGTCGAAGTCATGGACGACCACACCGTGGTCGTGCACTACAACTATGTTTATCCGGGCTACATGACCCAGTTCGGCGGTGAGCAGATGGTCGTCTGGCCGGCCCACTACTGCGACCCCGAACAGGGCTTTGTTGCCTGGGACTGCGCCCGCGAGCCCTTGAGCACCGGCCCATATGTCCTGGAAGAATGGCAGGTAGGCGATCACATGACCTTTGTCCGCAATCCCAACTATCACGAGGCGGGCAAGCCTGGCATTGATCAGATCCTCGTCCGCATCGTGCCCGATCCATCGGTGGCAAAAACCATGCTCATGCAGGGCGACGTCGACGTCTACATGTGGGCCACCGAGCCCATGATTGACGACCTGAAGGACGCACCCAATGTCGAGGTGAGCATGGCGGACACGAGCCGCTGGGTCATGCGCCTCTTTCCCAACGAGGCGGCCCGAGGGTCGATCGACCCGGCGGCCGATCCCCATCCCATCTTCTCCGACGTGCGCGTGCGGCAGGCCATCCGTATGGCCATCGACGTCGATGCCATCTCGCAAGAGATCTTTCGCGGCTACGGCCAGCCTGTTTGGACCGAGTTCTTCCGCCGACCTTACCAATGCGACATTCCAAGGCCGGCCTACGATCCCGAAGCTGCCGCCGCACTCCTGGAAGAGGCGGGCTGGATCGACGAGGATGGGGATGGGGTGCGCGAGTGCCACGGCTGCCTCAACGGAGCCGAGGGCGACGTCATGTCCCTGGAGCTGATGACGTATGCCGAGTATGGCGAAGCCCTGGAGCTCGCCCAGCAGCTGATCGGCGAAATGCTGAGCCAGATTGGCATGGACGCCCAGCTAAGCGTGGTCGAGGGCAGTGTCATGTGGGCCGACTATGAGAGCGGCGGCCTGGAGCAGGTGGGCGACTATGATCTCAACCTCTGGGACGACGGCTACTCCGGCGTCGATCCCACCGATTTCCTCTGGGAGCTCTACTACTCGACGGCGGCCGAACCAGACAGCGGCTGGAATATCACGCGCTGGCTGAACAGCGACTTTGACGCGCTCCTGGACGAGGCCTACACCCTGGACGAGGAGTACCGCCAGGAGCTATTCTGCCAGATGGCCGACATCCTGGAGGCAGAACTGCCGGTCATCCTGCTCTTCTCCACGGTGAACGCCGATGCCCACTCGGCGCGCATCCAGGGCGTGCAATCGACGGTCAATGACCTGGTCACCTGGAACGTAGCCGATTGGACGCTGGAAGAATAGGCATCCGCTGTGCCGGGGCGGCGAAGGAAGAGAAAGGCCGGGCCGGTTGGGCGCGGTCCGGCCGTTAGCCCTGCTGTAGAGCCGCGGGACCAGGAGGAGCGTTGGGACGCTACGTAGCGCGCCGGCTGCTGCAGACCATCCCAATGTTGTTATTGATGAGCGTCCTGCTCTTTGCGCTGGTGAACCTGGCGCCGGGCGGGCCGTTGGCGGGGCACAGTCGCTCGCGCCACGTCCGCCCGGAGCGCCTGGAAGCACTCAAGCGCCAACTCGGCCTGGACAAGCCCCTGGCAATGCAGTACGTCATCTGGCTGGCCGGCAACGACTGGATGCTGGTGGATGCCGACGGCGATGGGCTGGCCGAAAGCCGCGGGGAGCGGCGAGGAATCCTGCGCGGCGACTTTGGCTTCTCCTACCAGACGCGCCAGCAAGTGCTGGACGAAATCGCCAGCCGGCTGCCCGCTACGGTCTACCTCATGAGCGTCACGCTGCTGGTCGTGGCGCTCATCGCCATTCCCGTGGGCATCCTGTCGGCCATCAAGCAGTACTCCCCCTTTGACATCAGCGTCACCACTCTGTCCTTCATGGGTCAGGCCATCCCCGAGTTCTGGCTGGGCCTGATCCTGATCCTGGTCTTTTACGGCTGGCTCAAGAACCCGGTCACCGGCGGACCTCTCCTGCCCGCCGGCGGCATGCATACCCTGGGCGCCGGTTTCAACCTGTGGGACTGGATCAAGCACCTCATCCTGCCCGTGACCATGGGCATGGTGGGCTGGGTCGCCTGGTACTCGCGCTTTTTGCGGTCCAGCATGCTGGACGTGATCCACCAGGACTATATCCGCACCGCCCGGGCCAAGGGAATGCGCGACAGGGCCGTCATGTTCCGGCACGCCCTGAAGAACGCGGCCATTCCCCTGGTGACCATCTTTGCCCTCGACTTGCCCTGGATCTTTGCCGGATCGCTGTACGTCGAGACCATCTTTTCTTGGCCGGGCATGGGCCGGCTCTTTTACCAGTCGGCCCTGAAGCGCGACTATCCGCTGCTCCTGGGAATCCTGATCATTGCCACGGGTGTCACCCTGCTGTGCAACCTGTTGGCCGACATCGCATACGCTTATTTGGACCCCAGGGTGCGCTATGACTGAAGCACGCGCTCTGCCTTTGCCTGCCAGCATGGCGCGCCCACCCGAAAGCATGTGGACCATGGTCTGGCGCCGCTTTCGCCGCCACCCGGGCGCCATCGCGGGCAGCATTATGCTGTCGCTCGTCATCGCCGGCGTGCTGCTGGTGCCCCTCTCCCCCTACGATCCCGAGGCATCGGACATGGCCCACCGGCTGGAGCCACCGTCGCTGCAGCACCCCTTTGGCACCGACGCCCTTGGACGCGACATGCTGACGCGCGTGCTGTACGGGGGGCGCATCTCGCTGACGGTTGGTTTTGTGGCGGTGATGGTGACTCTGGCGATCGGCGTTCCCGTGGGGGCCATCGCCGGTTACTTTGGCGGCAAGGTGGACAATGTGCTGATGCGCATCACCGACGCGGCGCTGGCCCTGCCATCCCTCCTGGTACTCATCCTGCTGAGTGCTATCGTGCGCGAGGTCAAGCTGCCTTTTTTCGAGCGGAACAACGTGCTGACCATCGCCCTGGTCATCGGCATCCTGTCGTGGATGACCACCGCGCGGTTGGTGCGCGCCACCTTCTTGACGCTCCGGGAAAAGGAGTTTATCACGGCGGCCCACTGCATCGGTGTTTCCAGCCCGTTCATCATCCTCCGCCATCTCCTGCCCAACGCCGTCGGCCCGATCATCGTCGAAGCAACCCTCGAGATTGGCTACGCGATCATGGAGGAGGCGGGGCTCTCGTTTCTCGGTTTTGGCATCCAACCTCCGACGCCGAGCTGGGGCAACCTGCTCAGCACCGCACCCGAGCACATGCTGAAATATCCGTGGTTGGCCATCTTTCCCGGCATGATGATCTTTGTGACCATCATCTCGGTCAACTATATCGGCGACGGCCTGCGCGACGCCTTTGACCCGTACAAAGTCCTGGAAAAGATAGGAGAAGTGTGACATGCCCGTTGACCGCTCGCCTATCGAGCCCATCCGGCCCGCCTTTCGCGTGCAGTTTCTGAGCGACGACCAGTTGGATGCCCTCCAAGAGGCCACCCTGCGCATTCTGGAAGAGACCGGTGCTCACTTTCCGTCAGAGAAAGCCCTGTCTATCCTGGCCGCAAACGGGGCCCAGGTCGACGCACAGGCGCAGCTGGTCCGTTTTCCCCGCGCCCTTGTGCGGCGGGCCATGGCCCAGGTGCCGCGCACGTTCCACGTGGGTGCCCGCGACCCCGGCTGCGACTTTCGTCTCCAGGAAGGTGTTTCCTACTTTACGACCGACGGCTGCGGCATCGAGGTCGTCGACCTCGAGACGGGGCAGCCGCGACCATCCTGCAAGGACGACGTGGGTCGCATGGCGCGTGTGGCCGACTATTTGTCCTCCATCGCCTTCTACTGGCCCATGGTCAGCGCCCAGGACCACGGCAAAACGGCGCCACTCCACGAGCTGGATGCCGCCTGGAACAACACGGTCAAACACGTGCAGAGCGAGACGCTGATGGGCGCAAGGCCGGCGAGCTATGCCCTGGAAATGGCGACGGTTGTGGCCGGCAGTCGCGAGGAGCTTCGCCGGCGCCCGGTGTTGTCGCTCGTGCTGTGCACCATTGCCCCCCTGGGTCACGACAAGGAGGGCATCGAGGGCGCGCTGCTGCTGGCCGAGGCGGGGGTACCCGTGGGCTTTCTGGCCATGCCCACCCTGGGCACCACCGCGCCGGCGACGCTGGCCGGCGCTTTGGCCATAGGCGACGCCGAGATCATCAGCGGCACGGTGCTGCTCCAGCTGGCCCACCCCGGCGCCCCGGTGTTCCACTCGATCATGCATGGCTGGGCCGACCCCCGCTCTGGCAACTATGTGCCCTACCCGCTGGACGCGCGCTGCCGCTACGCGCCGGTGGCCATGGCCCATCGCTGGGGTATGCCCGCCTTCGGCGGCGCCTATGGCACCGAAAGCCGGCGGCCCGCCACGTGGCAGGCCGCCGCCGACGTGGCCCTCGATCCGCTTCTCGTAGGCTTGGCCGGCGCCGAGTGGGTGACGGGCATCGGCCTCAACCGCAGCTTCACCCTGCTCCACCCCGAGTCGATCATTCTCGACGACGAGCTCTACCACCGCGCCCGGTACGCGCTGGCGGCCATGGAAGTGACGGACGAGACGCTGGCCCTGGACGTCATCCACAGGGTGGGGCCGGGCGGCCACTACCTGCGCGAAAAGCACACCCGCCAGCACATGCGCACTGCCATGTCGCCGGGATTGACCCACCAGGCCGGGCCAGATGGCAAGTACCGCGACCCACACGACGTTGCCCGGGAAAAGGTGCGCTGGATCCTGGAAAACCACCGGCCGGCGCCCCTGGACGGGGCCCAGCAGGCAGAGCTGACCAGGATACTGGCGGCCGCGGACCGCGAGCTAGGGGCGTAGCATGGCGCTAGCACTCCAGCCCGTCCTCACCCGTGCCGAGATCGAGCGCCTGCACGAGCAGAGCCTCGACCTGCTGGAGCAGGTCGGCATCGACTACAAGACGCCGCGGGCGCTGGCCATCCTGGAGCAGGCAGGTTGCCCGGTGGACTATGCCCAGACGCGGGCCAAGCTGCCGCGCGACGTCGTCGAGTGGGCGCTGCAGCAGCCACCGCGTGTGGTGCGCCTGGCAGCCCGCGACCCCGCCCGCGACGTGGTGCTCGACGGCCGCCGCCCGCATCACACCACCGACAGCCAGGGCTCGCAGGCGGTGGACCTGAACACCGGCGAGCGACGCGCCTCCACGGCCGAAGACTTGAGGCGCGGCGTGCTCCTGGCCGACGCCCTGGACGGCATCGAGATCGTCAACGTCATGGTCGCCGCCACCGACGTGCCGCCGCAAGTGCGCAGCGTGTCACAGATCGCCATGACCCTGGCGCACACCTCGAAGCCGGTGCGCAGCGGCGTGCTCCATCCGGGACAAGTCCCCTACCTCGTGGACCTGGTCTGCGCACTGTTGGGTGGCGGCGAGTTTCGGCCCATCTTTTCCGCCATCGACTGCACCATCTCGCCCCTCATGCACGACGGGCCCATGACCGAAGCCTGTATCGAGCTGGTCCGGCTCGGAGTGCCCATCTTGATCTATCCCATGCCCCTGTCGGGGGGGACGGCGCCCCTCACCCGGGCGGGCACCGTGCTGATGCACAACGTCGAGTTTCTGAGTGCCATGACCCTCTTCCAGCTCGTGCGGCCCGGCGCGCCGGTGATCTATGGCACGGGCGCGTCGCAGATGGACATGCGCACGGGCCGCTTTGGCGGCGGTGCCGGAGAGTATGGCCTCAAACTGGCCCTGTGCGAGCTGGCCCACTTCTACCACCTGCCCGCCAACCTGTGGGGCCTGTCCACGATATCCGGCGACATCGACGCCCGGTACGGCCACGAGGCGACGGCTTCGGTGCTGCTCGCCGCCCTGGCCGGCGCCGACGAGCTGTATAGCGCCGGCCTCCTCGGCTCGGCGCAGATCCTGTCGCTCGAAAAGATGGTCCTCGACAACCACCTCATCCACCAGGTCGAGATCATGACCCGGCCCTTTCTGGCGGGCGAGGCGCAGCTCCAGGCGGGGCTCATTGCCGAGGTAGGCATTGGCGGGCACTTTCTCACCCGGCGCGAGACGCTGGCCGCCCTGCGGGAGGAGTATGCTGAACCGTGGCCGCCGGCCGGCAAGACGGCCCTCGAGGTTGCCCGGGCCGAGGCACTGGACATCCTGGACCGGCACCGGCCCCCGGCTTTGCCCGGCGGCGCCGCCGAGGCCATGGAGGCCATCCTCGCGGCCGCTTCGCGGGCCGCGGATCTTGGCTCGACCTAGAGTGGGAGGGCGGCCGTAGGAAAGGGGATGCCGATGACGTACAGCACAACGCCCGAGCTTGAGCCGATCCGGCCGGCCTACCGGCTGCGCATCCTCGAGGACGGGCAGATCGCCCAGCTCAGGACGGCCACGCTGGAGCTGCTCGACGAGGTGGGCGTGCACTGTCCTTCCACACAGGCGCAGGGGATCTATGCCGCGGCCGGGGCGCGAGTAGACCGGGAGACCGGGATCGTCCGGCTGGCGCCTGACCTTGTCGTGGAGGCCATGTCCCATGCACCGCGCCACTACACCTTGGGCGCCCGCTCGCCGGGCCACGACCTGCCCCTCGACGGCACGGCCCTCTACTGTGCCACGGACGGCTGCGGCACCGAAACGATCGACTATGTCACGCGGCAGAGGCGGCCATCCCTCAAGGCCGACGTGGCGGCCATGGCACGCGTCGCCGACAGCCTTTCGTCCATCGGCTTTTACTGGCCCATCGTCAGTGCCCAGGATCACCCGACCTGCGCGCCGTTACACGAGCTCGATGCCAGTTTTCGAAACACCGTCAAGCACGTCCAGACCGAGACGGTCATGGATGCCGGCATGGCCCGCTACGCCGTGGAGATGGCCCAGGTGGTGGCCGGCGACACCGAGACGCTGCGCCGGCGCCCGCCCCTGTCATCCCTCATCTGCACCATCGCCCCCCTGGCCCAGGACGCAGGCGGGATGGAAGCGGCCCTTATCTTTGCCGCGGCAGGGCTGCCGGTGGGCTTTATGAGCATGGCCAACGCCGGCTCGACGGCGCCGGCCTCCCTGGCCGGCACCCTCGCCGTGGGTGACGCGGAAATCGTCGCGGCCATGGTCCTGGTGCAGCTGGCCCATCCCGGTGCGCCGGTCTACCACTCGCTCATGCCCGGGATCATGCACCCGCGCACCGGCGGCTACCTGGCCTCGTCCTGGGAGGGGGAGCTGCTCTATGCCCTCGGCGTAGAGATGGCCCACGCCTGGAATGTGCCGGTGCTGGCCGGGGTCTTTGGCACCGACGCCACCGAGCCGGGCTGGCAACAGGCGGCCGAGTCGGCGAGCAGCTTGCTGCTGTGCGCCCTGTGTGGTGCGGAGATGGGCGCCGGGCTGGGGCTGCTGGCGGGTTGCACGCTCCTCTACCCCGAGGCCATCGTCCTCGACAGCGACGTCTACCACAGGGTGCGGCACGACGTGGCGGGCCTCGACACCAGCCCCGAGGCACTGGCGCTGGACGTCGTCAAGGCGGTGGGACCGCGGGGGCATTTTCTGTTGGAACGTCACACCCGCACCCACCTCCGCCGCCGGCGGTTCTCCGACCTGGTGGCCCAGCCCGCTCCACAAGGCTATCGCGACCCGCTGAGAGTGGCCCGCGAAAAGGTCGAGTCCATCCTCGCCAGCCACCATCCCCAGCCCCTCGAGGACGCACAACTATCCGAGCTGGACCGCATCCTGGCCGCTGCCGAGGCCGGGCGTTAATGGGCATGAGGTAAGGAGGCGCAATGCAAACCAGGCTCCAGGTGCTGTCTGATCACGAGCGCTGGCAGATCCACGAGCAGTCGCTGCGCGTCCTGGAGCGCACCGGGGTGCGGGTAGACACGGCCGTGGGGCGTCGCTTTCTGCGCGAGGCAGGGGCAGCCGTAGACGACGGGACCGCCAGGGTGCGCCTGCCCCGGGCGGTCGTCGAGGAGGCGCTGCGCCTGGCACCCCGGCGATTTGGGCTGGGCGCTCGGCGCCCCGGCTGGGATCTGGCCGTGAATGCCGGTGAGTGCACGCTGTTGATGGATGGCGAGGCGATGTTCGTGCGCGACCGGCGCACCGGAGAGCACCGGCGGGGCACCCCACAGGACTGGCTGGAGGCGACGCGCCTCATCGACGCCCTGGACGAGGTGGGCGTCTACTGGCAGATGCTGGAATCCGGCGAGCGGAACACAACGGTGGCCGGTTTTGCCGGCTACCTGGGCGCCGTGTTTGGCAACTTTTCCAAGCACGTCCAGGACTCGCTCCCCAGCCCGGAGTATGCGCCCTGCCTCCTGGACGTGCTCCAGGCCGTCTTTGGCAGCCGCGAGACGGTGCGCGAGGGGCATCCCTACTCCTTCCTGCTCTGCCCCCAGTCGCCGCTCGTCATCGAAGGCCCGCACACCGACGCCTACCTCGCTACCCTGGGCTGGGACATTCCGGTGGCCATCATGCCGATGCCCCTCATGGGCGCATCGGCGCCGGCCAGCCTGGTGGCTACGACGGTGTTGGGCAACTGCGAGGTGCTGGCCATGCTCTGCCTGATCCAGGCCGCTGCCCCCGGCACACCGGTGATCTATGCCCCGGCGCTGGCGGTGATGAACCCCCGCACCGCGGGCTATGGCGGCGGTCCGGTGGAGCACGGGCTGCTGGGCGCGGCGTGTGTGGAGATGGCGCGCCACTATGGCCTGCCCGCGGAGGCCTCGGGTATGGGTACCGACGCCCACGAGCCGGGGATGCAGGCGAGTTACGAGCGCGCGCTCAACGGCTTGCTGCCCGCTATCGCGTGGCCCGACATCCTGGTCGGCCCCGGCCTGCTGGGCGGCTCCATGATCCTCTGCCTGGAACAGCTGCTCATCGACGTGGAGCTGTTCCGCATGTTCAAGCGCGCCCGGCAGGGCATCGACACCGCCGCCGAGCGCTGGCTGGAGGACGAGATCGAGCGAGTGGGGCCGGGTGGCCACTTTACGGCGCAGCGGTCTACCGCCCGGGCCACCCGCGACGGTGAGTGGTATCTGAGCCGCCTCGGTGTGCACGACACCTGCGCCGGCTGGCTGGCAGGCGGGCAGACCCGCCTGCTGGAGGAGGCGCGCGAGCGGGTGGAGACGATCCTGGCCAGCCATCAACCGTTGCCCCTGGCCGAGGATGTGCAGCACGAGCTGGCCCGCATCCAGGCGCGGGCGGCGTGACAGTGCCCTGGGGCGCCGGCTTGTGGCCGGCAGCTCTGGCCGGCAAGATGCCGGCGCTCCCAAGCCCGCGGGCGGCGTGAGAGTAGCCTGGGTGCGCCGGCTTCCAGCCGGCAGCTCTGGCCGGCAAGATACCGGCGGTCCCAGGTCTGCGGACTGCGTGACGGTGCCCTGGGGCGCCGGCTTCCAGCCGGCAGCTCTGGCCGGCAAGATGCCGGCGGTCCCAGGTCTGCGGGGCGGCGTGACGCTGCCCTGGGCCGCCGGCTTCCAGCCGGCCGCTCTGGCCGGCAGGATGCCGGCGGTCCCGGGTCTGCGGGACGGCGTGAGAGGAGCCTGGGTGCGCCGGCTTCCAGCCGGCATCTCTGGCCGGCAGGGTGCCAGCTGTCCCGGGTCTGCGGGGCGGCGTGAGAGTAGCCTGGGAGCGCTGGCTTGTGGCCGGCAGCTCTGGCCGGCAAGATGCCGGCGGTCCCAGGGCAGGCTTTGCCGGGG
>JBFYTF010000048.1:0-4086 GCA_041300865.1 Anaerolineae bacterium | reverse complement strand
ACCATGCACGAAGCGATGAACCTGGCCGCCATCTGGAAACTGCCCGTCATCTTCCTGTGCGAGAACAACGGCTACGCCCAGTCGACCCCGACCCACTACCACTGCGCCGCGAGGGACATTGCCGACCGGGCCACGGGCTACGACATCCCGGGCTTTGCCGTCGATGGCACCGACCTGTTCGCCGTGGTCGAGGCCGCCGAGGAGGCCATCGCCCGCGCCCGCCGCGGCGAGGGTCCGACGCTCATCGAATGCAAGGCCTTTCGCTACTATGGCCACTTCCAGGGCGACAACCTGAGCTACTTTACCGAGGAAGAGCGGGCCAGGAACCGGGAGCGCGATCCGATCGCAAACTTTCGCCGGCGCGTCCTCGACCGCGGCCTGCTGACCGAAGACGAGCTGGCCGGAATTGAGGCCCGCACCGCGGAAACCGTTGCCGAAGCTGTCAAACTTGCCCGAGAGGCGTCCTACCCGTCCGCGGAAGAGTGCCTCACCGACGTCTACGTTAGCTACCCATAAGGAGGTCGAACATGACTGGCCGGACATTGACGTTCCGTGAAGCCTTTAACGAGGCGATTCGGCTGGAGATGCGCCGCGATCCGTTGGTGATCATGATCGGGGAGGACATCGCGGGGGGAGCGGCCACGCACCTGGAGGAAAAGGGCGAGGAGGCCTGGGGTGGTGACCTGGGCATGACCAAGGGCCTGGTCCAGGAGTTTGGCCGGGAGCGCATTCGCGATACGCCCATCAGCGAGTCTGCCATCCTGGGCACCGCGGTTGGCGCCGCCTCGACAGGCCTGCGCCCCATCGCCGAGCTGATGTTTGTTGACTTTTTCGGGGTCTGCATGGACCAGATCTATAACCAGGGCGGCAAGCTGCGCTACATGTTCGGCGGCAAGGCCAAGGTGCCGATGGTCGTCGAGACTCTCATTGGCGCCGGGTTCCGCGCGGCCGCACAACACTCCCAGTGTCTCTATTCCGTCTTTACCCACATGCCAGGGCTCAAGGTTGTGGTCCCGTCGACGCCCTACAACGCCAAGGGCCTCATGTCGGCCGCGGTCCGCGACGACGACCCCGTCATCTTTTGCGTCCACAAGGTCCTCCTCGACACCTCCGGGCCTGTGCCCGAGGACAACTATGTCATCCCCCTCGGCCAGGCTGAAGTCGCGCGCCAGGGCACCGACGCCACAGTCGTGGCTATTGGCCGCATGCGCCTTTTTGCCGAGGAGGCGGCCGCCACCCTGGCCGGGGAGGGTATCGAGGTCGAGGTGATCGATCCTCAAAGCCTTTCCCCGCTTGACGAGGGAACCATCCTGGAATCGGTCAAGAAGACCCACCGGCTGGTGGTGGCGGACGAGGACAATCCGCGCTGCAGCATGGCGAGCGACATCGTCAGCCTGGTCGCGCGGCGGGCTTTTGACTACCTCGACGCGCCGCCGCAGACGGTCACGGCGCCCCACACGCCGGTGCCCTTTAGCCCGGCCCTCGAGGATGTCTACATTCCTAGCCCGGCGGTCATTGCCCAGGCTGTCAGGGCCACAATGGTCTGAGCCAGGCTGCACCTGGTGGGCAGCCCCGCGCCTGCCGGATCCCGGGATCCGGCAGGCGTGGGCGGACGCCCCTGGTCGAATCAGTGAGGTTTTATGAAACCGGTAGGGATCATTGCCAATCCGGCATCGGGCAAGGACATCCGGCGCCTGGTGGCGCACGCCTCGGTCTTTGACAACCACGAAAAGGCCCACATCCTCCAGCGGGTGCTCCTGGCCCTCGATGCCCTGGGCGTAGAGCGGGTGCTCTACATGCCCGACTACTATGGCCTCGTAGAACGGGCCGTGTGCGACCTCCATGTCCTGGTGGACGTTGTGGAGGTGCCCATGAATGTGTGGGCCGACGAGCGGGATTCGACCTACGCCGCCCGCTTCCTGTGCGAGCACGACGTCGCGTGCATCCTGACCATTGGCGGAGACGGTACCAACCGGGCCGTGGCCAAGGGCTGCGGCACTATCCCTCTCGTCGCCATCTCCACCGGTACCAACAACGTCTTTCCCAACATGGTCGAGAGCACGATTGCGGGTCTGGCGGCCGGGCTCATTGCCCGGGAAATGGTGGACCTGGACGCCGTCTGCTACCGCGCCAAACGGCTCGAGGTCTATGTCGACGGCGAGCTGCGCGACCTGGCCCTGGTGGACGTAGCGGCCAGCAACGACCTGTTCGTTGGAAGCCGCGCCCTCTGGGACCCGGCGCGCATCCGCGAGATCGTGCTGGCCCAGGCCGAGCCCTATAACCTCGGTATGTCGTCCATCGGTGGTATCCTGCATAATATCGGGGCCCACGACCCGCTCGGCATGCACATCCGCCTGGGGGACGGCGAGGTCCGGATCCTGGCGCCCGTGAGCCCCGGCCTGGTCATCCCCGTGCCCATCCGGGACTACCGCCTGTTCTCCGTGGGCGAAGAGGTGCTCCTGGAGCCTGCGGCTTGCACTATTGCCGTCGATGGCGAGCGCCAGATCGAGGTTCGGGCCGAGCAGACTGTCAGCGTGCGCCTCTCGGCCGACGGGCCGCGGGTGGTGGACGTCCGGCAGTGCCTCCTCCAGGCCAGCGAGCGGGGCGTGCTCCACGATGCGGAGGCATTTCTGTCTGCCCGGCCCTTTGCCGGCAAAACGTCGTGATACAGGTTAGCCTGCCCCGGGTACCCCCACCGGCGCCTCCAGGCCGGAGGGTGGGTTGTCCCGAGGCTCAATATCCCGGTTCAGGAGGAAGGATCCATGGCACTGAAAGCAGCATTCGTGTTCCTCTCACCCAGCGCTGATCCCAACGTCCATCGCCAGACGGTGGTCACACCCGAGGTCGAGCTGACCACGGTGGCAGCCAAGAGTTATGCACAGGCGGTGGCCGTCTGTCAGGATCTGGTGGCGAGTGGCATCGCCGCCATCGAGCTGTGCGGGGGGTTCGGCTACGCCGGCGCCAGCGCCATCGCCGCGGCCGTCGGCGACGGGGCCGCCGTTGGCGTGGTGCGCTTTGACAACCACCCGGGCCTAGGGTTCAAGAGCGGCGACGCGCTCTTTGGTGAGTAGAAGATGGTTCTCAGGAAGTTTGTCATGGAGGTCGGGATGGGGATGGATCAGCATGGCCAGGACCCGACCCATGCCGCGGTCAAGGCGGTCAGGGACGCGGTGTCCCGATCCTGTCTGACCGGCCTCCTGGAGATTGCCAGGCTCGACGACGTGAACCAGATGATCGTCGACGTGCTCGTTGCCTGCCCTCACGCGGGCCAGGTGAACGGCCAGGCCGTCCTCGAGGCCCTGCCTTTTGGCCAGAAATCCATCCAGATCGTGGAAGGCGGCCTGGTGGCCAGGGCGGTCTACCAACCGGAGCTGGGCGACGCCTCCGACGAGGCCTATGTCGCCAACGCGGCCGTGACGGTGTGGGTCGATATGGACCACGTGCTGGAAGCGTGGCGACACGAATTTCAGTCGCCAAGGAGCGAGGAATGGCCACAAAGGTAATCATGCCCAAGCTCGGAATGGCCATGAGCGAAGGCACTGTCGTGAAGTGGCTCAAGGACGACGGCGCAGAGGTCAGGGCCGGGGAGCCCATCGTCGTCATCATGAGCAAAAAGATCACCTATGAGGTGGAATCGCCGGCTGCCGGCATGGTGCGGCCCGTCGTCAAGCCAAAAGAGGTGCGCGGCATCGGCCAGGTCATCGGCTTTATCACGGCGCCGGGCGAAGCGACTCCTGAAGTTGAGATGGAGGCGCCGCCGGCCAAGGCCAGCTCGCAGCCGGCTCCCGCTGCTGCTGCACCGCCCCCCGCCGCACCCGCGCCCAAGGGCGGAGAGGCAGGCCTCGTGCCCTCGTCGCCCGCGGCCCGCCGCCTGGCCAAGGAGCTGGGCGTGGACATCGCCAAGGTCAGCGTCTCGGGCAGCCGCATCTCCGAGGACGACGTGCGGCGCTACCACGAGGAGCAGTCGCGCATCGTAGCCTCGCCCCTGGCCCGCCGCATGGCAGAGGAAGAGGGCCTGGACCTGGCGGCGATCCCGGGCACCGGGCCCGGCGGGCGCGTCACCGAGGAGGACGTCCTGCACGCTTT
>JBFYTF010000037.1:0-12677 GCA_041300865.1 Anaerolineae bacterium | reverse complement strand
ATTGCGTCGCACCTGGGCCGAGTGCCAGAAGGTGCGACGCACTAGCTTGGCTGGTTTTGTGCGCCGGCGGGCGCTCGCTACGGAATCAGCTTGCTCCGGTGCGGAAAGTGCGTCGCACCTGAGCGGGCTATTGCGGCCTCCAGTGCGGGTTCAGCTCGTTGGCCGTGGCGCTCGTCACCCGTACCTGATCGCTACCGTCGGCATTCATGACGTACAGGTAGTACACGGTACTGTCGGTGCTGGCCCGGTTCGAAATGAAGGCGATCTTGGCGCCATCCGAGGACCAGCGCGGTTGGTTGTCGAACTTGGCCGCCCTGGTCAGGTTCACCAGGTTCGAGCCGTTGGCATTTACGGTGACGATGTCATAGCTGCCGTCGATGTAGGTCGAGAAGGCGATCTTGGTGCCGTCTGGTGACCAGGTGGGAGCATGGCTGGCTGTGTCCTTGGCTGTGATCTGGACGATCGCCCCGGTGTTGACGTTCGCGGTAAAGATGTCGCCCTTGCTGTGGCCGTCGTTGTAGTACTTGGCGTAGGCCAGCCGCGTGCTGTCGGGCGACCAGTCGAGTGCCGTGTCCTCGTAGTAGTCACTCGTGTCGTCTTCTGTCAGCCGCAGCACGTTGCTGCCGTCGGCGTTCATGACGTACACCTCCGCGTAGGGCCGCAGACCACAGATGAAGGCGATCTTGGTTCCATCTGGTGACCAGACAGGATCGTGGCTCTGGCAGAAACGATCCGTCAGCCGCTGCACGTTGCTGCCGTTGGCATTCATCGTGTACACCTCCCAGCGTTCCTCTTCGCGCAGGGAGTAGAAGACGATCTTTGTGCCGTCGGGCGACCAGACCGGGCCGCGGTCGTCTTTGAGGTGGTTGGTGAGATTCACCCGGCCGCTGCCGTCGGCATTGGCCACCATGACCTCACCGGCTCCGTCCGGGAAGTGCACCCAGGCGATCTTGGTTCCGTCCGGAGAGAACTGTGGCGAAATGTCCCCGCCCGTCATGTTGCTGACGTTCACCAGGTCGCTGCCGTCTGCGTTCACGGCATAAACCTCAAAGTTGCCCGGGTTCTGGCGTTCAAACGTGATGCGGTAGGGGATGATGGGCACCACGTACGATACCAGGGGCACATAGGCGTAAAAGACAGGCTCCTGCAGGGTGACGCTCGCCTCCAGCGGCTCCAATGAACCATCGGGGCTGGTCACTTCCACGTGGTTCGTCTGGACCGAGCCGAGGGGGCCGTTCGCCGTCACCCGGTAGCGAAGCTCGAGCGTTTCCCCAGGGTTGACCACCAAGTTGCTCCAGATCAACTGCCCCTGCTGCTCCACGGGCGCCGGCCCTGCCAGCATGGTCACGTAGTCGAACTGGGATGGCAGGGTATCGGCGATGGTCGTCAAGGTGGCCGGTGATGTGCCGTTGTTGGCGATGAGGACCGTATAGTCGAGGGGCTCTCCGACCATCACCTGGTTGGCGCTTGCCGTCTTGCTGCCCTCAAGAATGACGCCCAGCACGGTCACGTCCACGCCGGCCGAAACGGTTCCTCCGCCGCTGACGCGGGCTTCTACCTGGTTCGTGTAGATGTCGGGTACCGTCGTGTCCACCTGCACGCGGTACCGGAGCTGGAGAGTCTCGCCGCCCGGCAGGCTCTCGAGCTCCGTCCAGACGATCGGGCCCTCGGTGCTGGTCGGATCGGGACCCGATTGCATGCCGGCGAAGGAAAAGCCCGAGGGCAACGTGTCGCTGACGCTTTCCAGGGTGAGGGCCTGTTGTCCCGTGTTGGTCAAGGTGACGGTATAGAGGACGAGCTCGCCGGGTTCGACGGCATCGGGCAGCGCGCTCTTCGTGACGGTCAGGGTGGTTCCCTGGGCCGAGGCCACGAGGGCCACGACCAGGCATGCGACCATGACCAGGAGGGCGGTGACGCTCAGGAGCGCCAACCGGCCCCGGTTCAAACTGCGACCTCGCTGCGATTGCATCTTTGCTTTCCTCTCTTTCCAGGGATGGCACTTGCCCAGTCGGCAAGCTGCGGTTATAATAGCACAAAGGGCACGATTTGCCAAACGCTTTCGACCTGAGTAAGGACCGCGAGACGCCGATGATGACCTCTATGGGCCACAAGGCCACAAGATCTGTGTCTTTGCCCCGTGCCGGGCGCGGCCAGGCGTTGCCCCTGGCCCTGCTCGCCTTCCTGGCTGCCTTCCACCTGGCCGCCAACTGGCTCTGGAGCGCGGCGAACCAGGTCATCTTTGGCGCCGACCGGACGTTCCACCTG
The DNA here is from genome assembly GCA_041300865.1 of Anaerolineae bacterium. Classification (GTDB taxonomy): domain Bacteria; phylum Chloroflexota; class Anaerolineae; order JAAYZQ01; family JAAYZQ01; genus JAAYZQ01. The sequence continues at coordinate 10,412 of JBFYTF010000037.1, read as the reverse complement.
GTGAGCAGCCTGGCGTACTATGACATCCTCAAGGCGGGGGCCGATCCGTCGAGCCTTTTTGCCGCTCTCACGCTCAGCGATTATTACCCGCCCCTGGTGCACCTTGGCATCGCTGCTTCCTATGCGCTTTTTGGCGTTTCAGCCGACGTCGCGGCGTTGACCAACAGCCTCTACCTGGTACTCTTGCTCCTCGCGGTGTACGGCATTGGCGAGCGGCTGGCCGGGCCCTGGATCGGCCTGCTCGCAGCCACGCTGCTCTCCTTGTTCCCTATTGTCTTTTCCATGAGCCGCTACACCTACGTGGACTTTGCCCTGACATCCATGGTGGCGGTCAACGTCTGCCTCCTGCTGCGCAGCGATGGCTTTGCCAGGCGGGGCTACAGCCTGCTGTACGGACTGAGCTTTGGCCTGGGCATGCTCGTCAAGTGGACGTTCGTCGTTTTTGCCTTGCCGCCCCTCGTCGCCCTGCTGGCGTCGCCCGGGCTGCTGGCCGGCGTTCCCGCCGGGCTGCGCTTGGCTCTCGGCAGCCGGCGCCGGTTGCTCGTCGCTGCGCTGATCGCCTTGGCTGTGACCGGCCTGTGGTTCGTGCCCAACGTACAGGCGACGTCCCGGCTGCCTCTGGGCTATGCCCTGCCGGTTCTATCGTGGCTGTTCTGGACTGTCTCCGTCTGCTTCCTGCTCGCGTCTCCTGCGCGCTCCCCGGCGCTGTCCGGTTCCGGCCCGGCCGGCCACCGCGCGGCCAACCTCCTCACCTCCCTCTCCCTGGCCCTCACCGTGGCCGGGGCCTGGTACCTGACGCGCATCGACTTTGTCCAGGACTTTTGGGCCAACGCCTATGGCAAGCCCACCGGCCGTTCCTGGGGTTTTGTGCCTTACCTGGAGTTCTTGTACCGCGAGCAGCTCTCGCCGCTGGGCACCGGCCTGCTGATCCTGGCCCTCGCCGGGCTGGCCCTGTGGCGCTGGCGCCGGACCCGCTCCTGGCGCGGTTTCCTGGCCCTGGGCGCCGATGGCTGGGCCCTGATCCTGTGGGTTGCTGTGCCGTATGCCATCTTTTCCACCCGGGTGAGCATCGTCCATTCGCGCTACATTATGCCCCTGCTTCCGCCCTTGGCTTTGGCCATCGCCCTTGCCTTGGGCCGCCTGCGTCCGCACTGGTTGCGGGCACTGGCTGTGGGGCTGACGCTGCTCCTTGCCCTGGTGCAGTTTGCGGTCCTCTCTTTCGATACGCTGGCCCCGCTCCAGGCTCGCTTGCCACTGCTGGCCCAGGGACTCTCCATCCAGCTGCCCGCCACCGGCCGCACCGATGCCGGCTTTGCGGTGGTGCCCGACATCCTCGAGGCGGTCGACGAGCAGCGCCGGGGCGACTCTGCCGTCCTGGGGCTGCTGGTCAACATGCAGCAGGTGAACAACCAGCACTTTGCCTACGCCGCCTACGGCCGCTATCCCCGTGTGCAGCTCAAGGAGCTGGCGGCTGTGGGCAGTGGCCACGGCCTGTATGGCGAGCTCTTTGAGAGCGACTTTGTCCTCCTCGTGGATCCGCCGCCCCACTACGCCCGCCGGCCTGAGGCGGAGGCGACGATCCGGCACCTGCTGACCACGCCCGACGACACCTTTCACCGTGCCTTCTCCCTCGCCGCAACCTATCCTCTGCCAGACGGGCAGCGCCTGCTGCTGTACGCCCGCCGCTTTGACGCTGCCGCGTTGGCCGGCCCTGACCATTACGAGCCGTTGGCGGCGGCCCTCTTGTCCCAGGCGGCTGCGGGCGATGTTGTCGTCGTTTTGCCTGCCGGGGGGATCTATGCCCTGGCGCGCTATGGAGACGGCTCGCTGCCCTTTCATCCGCTGCCCACCTCGGATGGTGCCATTCCTGCGGGCGCGGCCACCGACCTCGTTGCGCGGCTCGGCCGGGACGCCGGACGTGTGTGGGTGGTGATTGACACGCAAGCGAGCCAGGGCGCGGAGCTTCTGACTTGGCTGGCGCCGCGCTTTTACCGCGCGAGCGATGCCTGGTTTGGTCCCTTGCAGCTTTTGCTTTATGCTCCTCCCATCGAAGGCGGCAAAGCCGTCTACCTCCTTCCTGGCGGGGCAACCTGGCAGAACGGCATCACCCTGCAGGAGGCCAATGCCCGGCAGGCTGAGGTGCCGCTGGGCCAAATCCTGCGCCTGGACCTGTCGTGGCTGGCAACAGAACCGGTCTCGGAGACCTACAAGGTCTTTGTCCATCTCGTGGCGCCAGACGGCAGCCTGGCCGCCCAACGCGACGCCGAGCCCGTAGATGGCACGCGGCCGACGACGAGCTGGCGCCCGGGAGAACCCGTCGTCGACCATGCGGGCCTGTCGTTGCCTGCGGACCTGCCCCCCGGCGATTATCATCTGTTTCTCGGGCTCTACGATGCCGCCACCGGTGAGCGGCTGGCAGCCGGCGGCAGCGACACCATCCCGTTGGCCCGCGTGCGCGTCGAGAACAGCACCGCCCGCATTCTCGCCCTTCCTGATTATTGACACGTTCTCGATTCTCCTTATAATCGATAAGGGACAACGGTTCATGACGAACACAGTAAAGCACCGCACGCTTTCGTTCGCACGCCTGGCCCCCTGGCTGCTCATCGGCGGGTTGGTCGTCTTTCACGCCGCGAACAACTGGGTCTGGCTTCAGGAGAACGTCACCTGGACCGGCTGGGACAAGGCGCGGCACCTGGCTCGCAGCCTGTCCTACACCCAGATGCTCAGCTCCCCCAGCCTGGAATCGCTGTTTAACGTCGTGGTCGGCGACCCCGTGCGCACCCCTCTCTTCCCTGCCTCGGCGGCCATCATGTACTGGCTCTTTGGCTACACCGAGGACGTGGCGACCATGATCAACGTCGTCTACATGGCCATCGCCCTGGCAGCAACGTACGGCATTGGCGCGCGTTGGGGCCGGTCGGCGGGCATGGGTGGGCGGGCACGTCTCCTTGGCCTGACGGCTGCGGCGCTGCTCGCCCTCTTTCCCATGTTCTACTCCATGTCGCGCTACTTCTACATCGAGTTTGCCCTCACGGCCATGGTTTCCCTGGTAGTCTACATGCTGCTGGCCACCGATGGCTTTCAGCACCGGGGTGTCTCGCTCCTCTTCGGCCTGACCCTCGGGCTTGGCATGTTGACCAAGCGCACCTTTGGCGTGTTCGCCGTGGGCCCCGTGCTGATGGCCCTCTTGACCTCGGGGGCGTTGGCCGAGCTGTGGCGCCGTATTCGGCAGCGGCCGCGGATCTACCCCAAGAGTGTCCTCCTCGCGCTAGTTGGTGGTTTTGCCCTGGCGGCCGTCTGGTACCTGCCCAACCGGCAGACGGTACGTGGTCTCATCCTCGGCGACCTGCTCTTTGTTGCCTGGTGGCTGCTGTCAGGCCTGGCCATCTACTTTGCCACCCTACCTTCGGCTCCCCTGGCCAACGCCCTGGCGGCACTCTTTCTGGGTGCCGGCGTGGCCTCGACCTGGTACCTGGCCCGCGTCGAGTTCCTGCAGCGCGTGGCCGTCTACGGTTATGGCATCGATGACCCCCGCGGGCGTACCCTGAGCCTGGGCGACGTCGACACCTACCTCTATTACCTGCGCAAGCTGGGCAACGAGCACCTTTCCCTGGTGATCTTTGTCTTGTTGGTCGTCGTGTTCCTGCTGGCCGGCCTGGCTGTCCTGCGTCGCTCGAAATCGGCTGCCCAGTTGTTGCGGGCGGCGCGCAGTGCCCCGGCCGAGGCTTGGGTCGTTCTGGCCTGGTTCGGCGGGGCCTATGCCCTCCTCAGCCTGTCTATCTACCAGGAGACGCGCGCCTTGACTCCGGCCTTGCCGGCCGTGGCCCTCCTGGTGAGCGCCGCCCTCTACACGCTGCCCTGGCCACGCCTGCGCCTCGCCCTGTTGGCGTTGCTCTTTGGCTTTGGCCTGGTGCAGTTCTTTGTCGTTTCCTACGAGCCTGTTTATCGACTGCTCACGCCTGTCACCTTTCAACTGCCACTCTGGGGGCGGACCACGTCTCTGGCGCAGGGCGTGTACATCCAGCTCCCGGACGAAGGCAGGACCGACAGCGGCTACTGGATCCAGCCCGACATCCTGGCTCGGATGGAAGATGAGCGGCTGGCGTCGGGCAGCGAGCTTGGCAGCCTGGCACTGCTCCTGAACACCAGCCAGATCAATGCGGGAGCCTTCAACTATCTCATCCTCACCGAGTACAATCACCTGCGAGTGGAGAGCCTCATCGAGCGCTTTGACGAGACCTCGCCCTTTCACCGCCTCTTTGGCCACCAATATGTGGCGCTGAAGCGGGTTAACTCGGGCATCAACCCGGTGCAAAAGGAGCTCATTGAGGAGATCCTGGCGGGTTCGCGGCCTCTCTTTGACCAGGCCTTCGAGCTGGAGACCACATATCGCCTGCCCGACGACGACACGGTCTATCTCTACCGGGCGCGCTACCGGCTGCCTCCCGATTACCCGGCCGAGTACATCGCCAAGCTGGCTGAGGGCCTGGCAACGCGCACCACGCCCGGGGACGCCATCGTCATCACGCCCCGCGCGATGGTCGCGCCCTTCGTGGCCCACTTCCAGGGTGCAGCCGACGTCTATTTCGCCGCTGAGGACCGGGCCGGCCTGGAGGCCCTCGCCGCCGAGCACGGGCGCGTGTTCTTGATCGTGGGCGATGGAGCTGCCGGCGAGGTGCAGGTTGCTGCCGAGAGCTGGCTGAATGAGAATGCGTTCCGCGCCGGCCACGAATGGTCTGACAGCCTGCAAGTGATCGAGTATGGCACAGGTGCAGGTGAGATGGCTGCCGCGCCCAACGTCCAGGTGCCCGCCACCATCGGCGGCTCAATTCGCTTCCTGGGCTACAACCTGCCCGCCGGCAAGTGGCACGCGGGCGACATCGTTCCTCTCAGCCTGTTCTGGCGCACCACCGAACCCCTCGCTGCGGACTATGCTGTGTTTGTGCACCTGCTGGCGGCCGGCGGCCCTCCCCTGGCCCAGAGCGACTCGCAGCCGGGGGGCGGCACGCTGCCAACAAGCACCTGGAGCCCCGGCCAGACCATCATCGATCGCCGCGGGCTGCTGCTGCCCCGCGACCTGGCTCCTGGCCGCTATGCCCTGCGCCTGGGCCTCTACTCACCGGCCAGTGGCGAACGGCTGCCGGTTGTGCTGCCGGGCGATGGAGCGCCGGAGGATGGCTTGCTCCTGGGTGAGCTCGTGGTCGAGGAATCCCGCGAATGAAGGGCCGCCAGCAGCCGCAAGTGCGCCTGGATGCCGCGGCCCGATGAGCAGCCCGGTGACGGTCGCCCTGGCCCTCACCGTCCATGAGGCGGGCGGCCGTCTGGCGGACCTGCTCGAGGCGCAGCTACCGGCCCTGGCCGGGCGCTATGCCGTCCTGACCGCCTTCTGTTCGCGGCAAACCCATCCGAGCATTCTGGCCCTCCTGCGCGCACACGGCGCCCTGGTGCGCGTGGACGAGGAGGACCGGCCAGGCATCTTGGGCGTCGGTGCCGTGCGCCGTGAGACGGTCCGCGCCGGGCTGGAGGCCGGAACCGAATACCTTCACCTCTGCGACTTTGATCGGGCACTCCACTGGGCAGCCAGGTTCCCCACCGAGCTGGAGCAGGTGATCCGCAGTCTGCGACATTACGACCTCCTCGTGTTGGGCCGCACGCATCGCGCTTGGGCGACACACCCTGCCTACCAGACCGAGACCGAGGCACTCTTCAACCGGGTCTTTTTGCTGGCGACGAGGCTGCCCTGGGACGTGGGCGCCGGTTCTCGGGGCCTCTCGCGCCCGGCGGCCGAACGGCTGCTGGCCCTGTCCAGCGACCCGACTGTGGGCACCGACGCCGAGTGGCCCCTCCTTCTGTTGCAGGCAGATGACCCGTTCCAGCCCACCTGGCGCCTGGGCTACCTGGCCTGCGAAGGCCTCGAGTTCGAGACGGCAGATCGCTTCGGTCCGGAGATCGAGGCGGCCGGCGGCTATGCGGCCTGGCTGGCCAGGATGGAAGCCGACCCCCGCCGCTGGGCCTTTCGTCTCCAGTTGGCACACCTGATCGTCGCGGCCATCGCTCGCCATACGGCCGCGGAGTAGCCGGCGGTGAACGACAGGCTCCTGGCCCGCGTTTTTTTAGTGACACCCGACGTTTGCGCTTTTGGCTTGACAGTTTGGCGGTCCTTTGTTATACTTGTTTCCGCCACATGTTGCCAACAGACAGTGGCGGGAGCGTTCCCGCGTAACGCTATGGAACTGCGCTCTCGAGGTCTGAGGGCATAGCAAATCCGGCGCACGAACAGAAAGGGGGTGGGGTGCCAGATCAAGACAACCGTCAGCGTTGCGGCAGTAGATCCAACCGAAATATAGGAGGAGAATAATGTTCGGTAAACGTACGTTAGTGAGCATCCTGCTGGTGCTGATGATGCTGGCCACCATGCTTGCGGCCTGCCAGCCCACTGCGGAACCAGAGGAAGAAGTGGTGCCGACCGAGGCCGCCGCTCCTGAGGAAACCGCGGCCCCAGAGGCAACCACACCTCCGGAGACAGGCGAACAGGACTTGCTCGACCAGGTCCTCGAAGCCGGCAAGCTTGTCGTCTCCACCGACCCCAACTATGCACCGCAGAGCTTTATCAACGACGCGGGCGATCTCGACGGCTTTGACGTCATGGTTGCCCAGGACGTCGCCGAGCGCCTGGGTGTTGAGGTCGAGTTCGTGACCCCCGAGTGGGACCTGATTACTGCAGGCAACTGGGGTGGTCGCTGGGATCTGAGCATCGGCTCCATGACGCCCACCGAGCCCCGGGCCGAGGTCCTGTGGTTCACAGATCCCTACTACTACACCCCCGCGTCCTTTGCCGTGCACCGCGACAACACCGATATCGCGGAACCCGCGGACCTGGACGGCAAGACTGTTGGCCTCGGCACGGCTACCACGTATGAGGCTTACCTGCAGGGCACCCTGGCCATCATGGGCGGCGAGATCATGTACGATCCGCCGGCCGGCATCGAGATCCAGCCCTACTCCACCGATGCCGAAGCCATTGAGGACCTGCAGTTGGGCGACGGCGTCCGCCTCGACGCCGTGATGTCTGCCCAGCCGACTATTCAGAACGCCATCGACCAGGGCCTGCCCCTGAAGTTCATCGGCACCCCGGCCTTCTACGAGCCGCTGGCCTTTGCCCTCGACAAAAGCCGCGGGCCGGCCGACCAGATGCTCGCCCGCCTCAACGAGGTCATTGCCGAAATGCATGACGACGGCACGCTGGCCGATCTGTCGATGCAGTACTACGGCCTCGACATCACCACGCTCATCGAGCCCGGCGAAGAGGCAGAGCCTCCGGCCGGCGGCGGTGGCACGTTCATCTTTGGCCGCGGCGGCGACTCGGTCCAGCTGGACCCGGCCATCGTCACCGACGGCGAGAGCTTTCGCGTGACCGGTCAGTGCCTGGAGCCCCTCTACCAGTACGAGCCCGGCTCCACAACGCCCATTCCCGCCCTGGCCACCGAGTGCACGCCCAACGAGGACGCCACCGAGTGGACCTGCGCACTGCGCGAGGGTGTCACGTTCCACGACGGGACCCCCTTCAACGCCGATGCAGTCGTCTTTAACTTTGAGCGCTGGCGCTTTACCGACAACCCCTACCACTTTGAGACCCAGGTGTTCGAGTACTATGAGTACATGTGGGGTGGCTTTGATGATGCCAGCACGATCACCAGCGTGGAAGCGGTGGACGAGTACACCATCAAGTTCACGCTGAGTACGCCTGTAGCCCCGTTCCTGGCTAACCTGGCCATGGACATGTTTGCCATCTCCAGCCCGGCGGCCTTCGAGCAGTACGGCGAGGACTATGGCCTGCCTTCTGCCGGCTGTGTGGGCACTGGTCCCTTCAAGTTCGTCGAGTGGGTGCAGGAAGACCACATCACCGTCGCGGCCTACGATGACTACTGGGGCGGCCGGCCAACCATCGACGAGATCGTCTGGCGCGTGATCCCCGATGCCTCGGCGCGCTTCCTGGCCCTGCAGGCCGGCGACATCCACGGCCTGGAGCAGGCCGTGGTCGAGGATCTGGCCGTCGCCGAGGCGGACCCCTCGCTGTATATCGAGGCCCGCCCGGCCCTCAATACCGGCTACGTGGCCTTCAACTACAAGATTGAGGAGATGCAGGACCTGAACTTCCGCAAGGCGGTGGTGCATGCCATCAACCGCACAGACCTGGCGGAGAACATTTGGGGGGCCTACGGTGAAGAGGCCACCAACTTCTTGCCGCCGCTCGTCATGGGCCACAACGACGCCCTCGAGCCGTGGCCGTACGATACCGAGATGGCCAGCCAGTTCCTGGCCGACGCCGGCTTCCCCGATGGCATCAGCGAAGTGACCGTCGCCGAGGACGTCGTCGACGCCGACGGGAACGTCGTCTATGCCGCCGGCGACAAAATCCCGCTGCGCCTCTACTACCTGCCCATCGACCGCTTCTACTTCCCGAGCCCCAAACAGGTCGCCGAGGCGATGGCAGCCGACCTGGCCAAAGCCGGTATCAACGTCACCCTCGAGCTCGCCGGCGACTGGCCGACCTATCTCGGCCTGCGCCGGACGGGCCAGCTGATGGGCCTGTACCAGCTCGGCTGGGGTGGTGACAACGGTGACCCGGACAACTTCCACGGCTACTTCTTTGGCTTTGGCGGCGACGATCGCAAGGCCGACGTGGATCCGTCCGAGTGGGTCAAGTCCCCTGATCAGCGCGAGGGTTGGTACGCCAACACGGACGTCGCCTACCTGTGCTATCAGGCCGCCATGGACCCGGACCCGGCCGCGCGCGAGGAGATGTACAAGCAGATCGAGGTGTTGCTGCACGACGATCTGGCGCGCGTGTGGATCGGGCACAACAACACACCGCTGATCTTTTCGACCAGGGTGAGTGGCTACGTGGCGCAGCCCGTGGGCGCCGACTACTATGAGGGCGTGGTGTTGGAGCCCTAGGGCTGTTCCTGTGCACCTGTTCGACGGTGAACCGGTAACAGCCTAAAGGAAGACCGAAGGGGGTGTGGCTGCTCTAGTTGCCACACCCCCTGACGTCCTGGTTGGAGGACTTCTTGACCCGTTACTTGATCCGTCGCCTCATCTCGGTGATCCCGACCCTGGTGGGCGTGACCATAGTGATTTTTCTGTTCATGCGCCTCATTCCGGGCGACCCCGCCGTCGCCATGCTGGGCGAGCACGCGGCCACGGAGAACGTGGAGCGCATCCGGGAGCAGCTGGGGTTGAACCGGCCCCTGTTCCTGGACCGTGACGCGCTGGCCGAAGGCGACCTGCCCCAGTTCCTTGACAGCCAGTATCTGCTTTACCTCGGCCGCCTGCTCCGCGGTGACCTGGGGAACTCGATCCACCGCCGCATCGCCATCAATGAGACGATGAAGCTACGCTTCCCGGCCACGGCCGAGCTGGCTCTCATCTCGATCACGATCGGGGCCGTCGTGGGCGTGGTCGCCGGCATCGTCTCCGCCGCCCGGCGCAACTCGCTGCTCGATACCACCACGATGCTCGGCTCCCTCGCCGGTGTGTCGATGCCTATCTATTGGCTGGGCCTGATGCTGATCATGCTCTTTGCCGTGGCGCTCGATTGGCTGCCCACCGGCGGCCGGCTTGATCCCGCGATCAAGCTGGAGACAATCACCAACTTTTACATCATCGACAGCATCATCACCGGCAACATGGAGGCTCTGGCCGACACCATCAAGCATCTCATCTTGCCCGCCGTTGCGTTGGCCACGCTGCCCATGGCAATCATCGCCCGGATGACCCGCTCCAGCATGCTGGAGGTCCTCCAGGAGGACTATATCCGGACCGCCCACGCCAAGGGGCTGCGCGAGCGGATGGTTCTTTCCCGCCATGCCCTCAAAAACGCCTTCTTGCCGGTGGTTACCATCATCGGTTTGCAGACCGGCGCGCTGCTGGCAGGCGCCATCCTGACAGAGACCATCTTCTCCTGGCCGGGCATCGGCAAATGGATCTATGATGCCATCCTGGCCCGCGACTATCCCGTCGTCCAGGGCGGCACACTGCTCATCGCCGTCATCTTTGTGCTGGCCAACCTATTTGTGGACCTGTCCTACGCTTTTCTAGATCCGCGGATCCGCTATGAATGAGGATGCCATGTCCGACGTACCGTTGACGCCCGGCCCGCCGCGAGCAGATGCCGGCAATGTCGGCTTTCGCGATTTTGCCGTGCGCCGCCATCGCTCGCTGTGGGGCGACGCCTGGCAGCGGCTGCTGTCCAGCACCACCGGCCGCCTTGGCCTGGCCCTGGTGGTCTTTCTCGTCCTGGGGGCCGTTCTGAGCCACTTTTTCTGGGAGTACAATCCGAAGACGGACCTGGACTATGGCCTGAAGCTCAAGCCCCCGAACCTGACCGCCACTGAAGAGGTCGAGTC
>JBFYTF010000716.1:0-10574 GCA_041300865.1 Anaerolineae bacterium | reverse complement strand
CTTCCGATCTGCCGGTGGTGGTCCGGCGCTCATCATTATAGCACAAGGGGCACGGAACGACAACCGGGGGCGAAGGGGCACGGGGCCGACGAAGCCGCCGTGCCCTCCCCCAGGCTCCCGCGGCCGGGGGACAACAGTCCTGCGGCCCAAGACTCGCTGAGCGGCAGAATTCAGGCGCCAGCGGCCGGCTGCGGATTGGCGGTACCTGCCCGGCAGGGTAAATGTTAACCGCGGCGCTCCACAGTGAGAGCGAGCCCTGCCGCAGGCGCTACGTGACCGTGCACAACCAAGCGAGCGCCTGCATGGCTGCCGGCAAGTTGGCGCCGCTCCCGGGAGTCAAGCCAGGCCAAGCCACGCTGCGACCGCCGGCCCCAGGCCGGCGAGCTGCAAGGTGAGGGGTACGAGGAGCACCCCCAGGCAGTCGGACCGACGGCAGCCCCACAGGAGTGGTATCAGGCCGATGGCCGTAGCCACTGCCGCTACCAGCAGCCCTCCGGGACCGGTGACGGCCAGGACGAGGGTTACGAGCAACACCAGCACTGCGGCCGCTATGGACCGGTAGTCGACGCGGGCCACCAGCCAGGAGGCGCCGCGGCTCAGGACCAGGAGCAGGCCAAAGGCCAAGGCCCCGCAGAGTAGGACTGCTCCGACGGCCGTCCAGTAGAGCGCCGGCGTGCGCGGGGTGTACAGCGTGCCCAGCATCGAGGACATGCCTCCACGGCTGAGGTGCAGTCCGGGGACGAACAGGAGCAGGTAGGCGCCGGCATAGTAAACCACCTTGCTGGCGCCCTGGCTCACGAGGAAAAGCCGGTCGTCGCGCTGAGCCGTGGCCTGGCCTGCCAGGAGCCCGCCGATGCCACCGGTCACCGCCGGGAAAAAGGCGGCAAAGAACCCGCCCAAGGCCCCGGCAGCGACCCCTCTCCCCAGGAGCCCGGGTGTCAAATCGAGCGGCCCGGCTGCCTCTTGCCGTGGCGTTGGCACGCGTGAGACCATGTTGGTGGCTACCCAGGGGATGGCAAACAAGCCCGTGAAGGCCGGAAAGAGGTTTTGAAAGCCGGCTTCGGCCGGCACCAGGCTGCCGTAGAAGAGGGCTATGCCCAGGAGCCCCGACAGGGCAAAGGTCAACAGGCCCGCCCCAGGCGAGCGCCATCCCCCGGCCAGGCGGCCGGCGCGGCTTTTCTGACGATCGAACCCCTTGGGCCATTCGCTGAGAAGCATGTAGAGGGCCACCGCTGCCAGGATCCAGTGCAGGTGTGGCGCCACAATGCCCCGTAGGGCGGGCAGAACGCGCGGCAGGAGCGGGGCCAACAGCAGCAGTGCCAGCAGACCACCCAGGCTGCCGGCGCCTGTCACGGCTGCGGCCTCGATCCCCTTGCCCTGGGAAAGATAGCGCTGGCCGGGCAGCACGACAAAGAGCGTGCTCTCGTCCGGAGCTCCGCCAAAAATGGCCGGCACCGTATTCACCACCGCATAGCCGACGGTCATTCCCAGCAGAAACATGGCCAGCAGATCCTCTGGCAGGCTACCGCGCGCTCGGGCGACCAGGGCAACCACCAGTCCCGCGGCGCTGTAGACGTGCAGGCCTGGGACGCAGGCCAGGAGGGCCGCGGCCAGCGTGCCGGCGATCGCCGCGCCCCCCAGGTAGAGCAGATCCGGCCCGGGCATCAGCGCCGCACCACGTCGCTGCCGGACTGGGGAACCATCTCCAGCACTCCCTGGTAGATGTCCACCTCGCCGGTGATCACCAGCCGCACACCAGGGTCGAGTCCTGGCGGTAGGTAGGGGATGAGCCGTTCCGGCAGGTAAATTAGCATCTCGCCCGTGCCGTCGCTGATCCACAGGTGGAGCCAGCCGCGGCTCTCGCTGCGGATTACCGTGCCGGTTACAGCAAACACCCGCCCTTCGTCCGAGGGGGTGATGCTGCCCAGGGAGCGCTCCTCGACGGGCGGGCGGTCGCCCCGAGCCAGAACCGACACGCCTCCGGCGTCCCGCGGCACGATCTCCAGGTGGCCCTGGTACTCCTGGACCTGGCCGCTGACGCGCACCTGGCTGCCGGGATACAGATCCAGTCGCTGCGGAACCTCCTCCAGGACGTTCTGCCAGAGGAGCAGGACGATGCTGCCCGTGGCATCGGTCAGCCGATACTGGACCCCCTTTGAGAAATAGATAACCTCGGCGATGCCTGCGCGGTCGAGGGTCACAGCGCTGCCCGCGTCGGCGCTGCCCAGCGAGCCGATGGTCCGGAGGGGGGCCAGGCTTGGCGCGGCGGGAGCGGGCGTCGCCGGGCCGGCGGTTGCCTCGGTGTGCGCGGCGGTCGTTGCAGAAGCGATGGTGGGCGCAGAGGGCGGCGATGTTGCGTCGAGGGCCGCGGTCGCCGCCGGCCCCTCGACCTGCAGAGCGCCGGCCGAAGCGGGGATGATCTCCAGGTCGCCCTCGTACTCGGCGATCTCGCCTCGCACTGTGACGCTGGCACCCGGCGCCGGCACCTCGCCGCCGGCCAGGGCATCCAGCACCTCCTGCCAGAGGAGGAGGGTGATCGTGCCCGAGCCGTCGTCCAAAGTGAGCTTGAGGCCGCGAGAGAACGGGGTTGCAGCCGTGACCTGGCCGGCCACCTGCACCGTCTGGCCCGCGTCCTCGGCCTGGATCTGGCCGAGCGCCATCTCGGGCACCTGGAGGGTTGCCCGGCCAACGACGGCGACGCCGGCCGGCGCGATGGGCACGACCTCCAGGGCGCCCCCGTACTCGGCCACCTCGCCTTCGACCCGCAGCCGGGCGCCGGGCTGCACGTTGTCCGGGTCCGGCAGGGCGTCGTACACGTCCTGCCACAGGAGCAGCGTCACCGTGCCCGTGCCGTCATCCAGCAGACCCTTCCTGCCTGCCGAAAAGGGCCGCAGCGACAGGAGGACACCCTCGACTCGCACAACGGTACCCAGGTCACCGGCCGACAGCTCGCCGACGGTCCGCGAGGGTACTTCCCGGGGAGCGGGGGGGAGCAGCAGGAGCACGTCGGAGACAAGCTCGGGCACGATCTCGAGCTCACCCCTGTACTCGGCCACCTGTCCCTGGACCTCCAGGGTAGCACCCCGGTCCAGTTCCTGGACGGGCAACGAAGCCAACAGGTCGTCCCAGAGGAGGATTGTCACCTGCCCGGTGCCATCCTCCAGGGCGAGCTTGAGCCCTGCGGTCAAGTCCTGCGTGCCTGCTACCGTGCCCCGCACCCGCGCCCACCGCCCCACGTCGCCCGCCGCCAGGTCTCCGACCCGGCGCTTCGGAGCAATGGTCACCTCGCCCTCGAGCAGCAGCAGGTCGGTCCAACGCCCGACCGAGACCTGGGGCGTGCCGCCGTATAGGTCCACGGCACCAGTGATTTCCAGTGCCTGCCCGGGCACGAGGCGGGGGAGGAACGCTGCCGAGTCGCCGACGCCGGGCAGGACCACGTCAATGGCGGCCGTCTCGTCGCGCAGGCTGAGGATCTGGAGGCCGTCGTAGGGGCTGCGCACGCCGCGCACGGCGCCCCGCAGCCGCACCTTCTGGCCGGCCAGTCCGGCCTCCACCTCGCCGATGGCCAAGGGCAACGCCTCTGCCGCGTTGATCTTGACGTCATTGGGCAGGCTGATGACCAGCGTGCAGAACTCTTCCCGCACCCGCAGCGTGCCCTCCACGGCCAGCCTGTCGCCCATGACGGGCACCTGGCCTGTCGACCTCAGGGCCTCCGCCTCGCTCTGGTAGGCCATGACCAGGAGCTCGCCGGTCTCGTCACGGATCCAGAGCTTGAGCGCGCCGCTCTCCGCATCAAAGGTGGGCTGCCGTGAAACGGTGCCCTCCACCCGCAGGTAGGCCCAGTTCATGGTCGGCGCCAGGTCGCCGATGCGCAGCACCGGCACCCGGCTATTGCCGGCCAGGAACAAGAGCACGGCGACGCCGGCGATGGCCAGAGCGAGGCTGGCCCAGCGCAGCGCGCCGAGCGCCATCCGCCCGCCCATCCCGCAGTACGGGCACCGCGTCTCAGGGCCTACAAAACGGCCGCAGGCCCGGCACGTGCCGGGCGCGGGCATCAGAGGGGAATGATCTTGCCGGTGAGGGTCTGCTTGTCCACGTGGAAAAGGCTCATCGTGGCCAGGCGGCCGGGGTCGGGCAAGGCGACCCGAGTGTCAGCGATGATTGTGCTTTTCATGGTCCCTTCTGTTCCCTGGCCACCACCAGGTCGGCAATGCCTTCGTCCAGACGATAGCGCCGGGCGCAGCCCGGGCAGGCGAGGTCCACGCCGGTCCTTTCCAGCCGGCGGGCGCAGGCCGGGCAGAGGAGCAGCGACAGGGGATCGCGCTCGCCATTGCCCGGCGGCCGCGGCGAGCCCTGCTTCCGCGCCACGGCCAGGTCATAGCTTGCCTGCCAGGGCCGGACGTCGATCTCGCGCAGGGGCAGCCCGGCCAGCAGCGCCTCAAAGGCAGGCCGGGCGAGCGCCCGCCCCGGCAGAAGCCTTGCCTGGCGGCCTACGCGGTTGGTGACCAGGAGGACGCCTCCCGGCGCCAGCACGCGTACCATCTCCTCCAGAACCGCCGCCGGCCGGGGCATGAACTCCAGCGACTCCAGGCTGGTGACGGCGTCGAACGTGGCGTCCTCAAAGGGCAGCCGGCTGGCATCGTGGCGGACAAGGCGCACCGCCTCGCCGTGGGGCCGCAGCTTGGCCCGCGCCTGCCGGAGCATCCCCGCGGACAGGTCCAGCGCCGCGATGCGCCCGCCCTGCGCCGCCAGGTGTTCGCGCAGCAGCGCCAGAGGCAGGCGTCCGGTGCCCGTCGCCACGTCCAAAACCAGCGGCCGCCGGACGCCGGCCAGGGCCTGCAGCAGTGGCCCGGCCACGAACCAGCTCTCATGCCGCGGGCTGAACTGCTTGATGTCGTCGTAGCGGCTGGCCACCACGTCGTAGGTCCAGGCCACTACCCGTGGGCCGAGGTACGCGCCCTCGGCGACGATCATCTGCCACCAGGCCAGCACCCCAAGCGCAACGGCGCTACCGGTGCCCACCAGGAACCAGAAGGGGCTCACGGCACGGCCAGGGCAGCCACGAGCATGGCCGCCATGAGCCACGGCCAGGTCCGGCGCGCGACCTCACCCGGCGCGGCGCTGCCCAGGGAGGGCTGCAGGGCCACCTGGCCCAGGAGGAGCAGCCCGACCAGCCCGGCCGGCAGGGGCTGCTTGAGGGCGGCCAGGAGCACGGCCGCGCCGGCCTGCCCACCGTCGAGGAGCAGCAGCGCCCCGCGCCGGCCGCGGGCCAGGCGCAGGCCGCCCCAGGCGGCGGCCGCCAGGCAGAGGGCCAGCAGCGCGCTGGCCCCTTCCGGCGGGGCGAAGGCCAGGTGCCCGGCCAGCCAGCCGAGCGCTACGGCCGCAAAGGCCTCGCCGGCCAGGGGTTCCCGCCCCCGGTGCCGTGCTGCGGCTCCCAGGCCGAGCAGGGCTACCAAGACGGCGTTCAGGAGCCGCAGCGCTGCCGGCAGGAGCAGGCTCAGGACGGCGGTCAGCAGGGCCGCCGCCAGCAGCCCCAGGAAGGCGTGTCCGGCCTGGGGCCAGAAGCTTTCCCGCCACCAGCCGACCAGGCGGTTCAGGCTGCGCAGCAGGCGGCCGGCCGGCGCCCGCCGCTGGGTGTAGGGCAGCCCGGGCAGGTTGGCCGGCTGGCGTGGCGGCCAGCCCGCCGGCAGCGAGGCGAACCAGCCGGTCCCCGCCGCCAGGTCCCACAGGGTGCCCCAGGCCACGTCGGCCAGGAGCAGCACGAGGGCCAGGGTGAGCAGGTCCTCCCCCTCGGCCCGCAGCGCGTTGGAGGCCAGGCCGCCGCAGAGTACCGACCAGGCCCCCATCACTCCCCAGAAGGGGCGGGCCACACGCGCCTGCAGGCCCAGCAGGCGACCAGAAATTGAGGGTTCCATGGCGGCCATTATACCATAGTTTGGAGCAGGGCGTAAGATGGCGAGGCGAAGAAGAAAGCATTGACAGTTGCCGGACAAGAAGGCGCGGGGGTTGCCGGCGGCAACACCCCGCGCCCTTGCTCAAATCGTCGGATCGTGCCCTACGGCGCTGCCGGCACGTCGGGCCGGCCCGCCTCGTCGTCCATGGCTTCCGGGGGCAGCAGGCCGCCCGCCGGGGCGGCGGCAGCATGCGCGCCGCGACAGGGCTGCCGTCCAAAGCGAGTGTGGAACACGGCGCCCAGGCCGACGCTGCTCAACAGCACGGCCAGCAGCCAGCCGCAGCACACCGGCTCCAGGATCCAGAGGATGGCGACCACGGCGCCGGTCAGGAGCATACCGACAAGCACCGAGCCCAGCGTCTTGGCCTCGCGCGCCTTCAGCGCGTTCAGCACCCGCTGCCCCACGACCTCGGCCAGGCCTACCCAGCCCAGGAGCACGCCGCCCGCCAGCGCCAGGGGCACCGGCAGCAGCACCAGGCCCGCCAGCAGGAGCAACAGCAGGCCGATGGGAATGAGCACGACGGTGCTCATCAGCAGCGCGGCCAGCAGGATGACCAGGATCATCAACACCCCGGCCAAAGCCTCCAGTCCGGCGGCCAGCAGGAAGGTCAGGAGCCCCAGTCCAAAGCTTTGCACGGGCAGCAGCTCGATGCACTCTGCCACGCGGCGCACGGGCCGCGGCCAGATGAGGACCAGGAGCACGCCCGCGGCTACGGCCAGGAGCGTCATGGTGCCCGCGGCGGCGGCACGGCCAAAGAAGCGGCCGACCTGCGACCAGAAGCCTTCAGCCTGTGGCCACGCCGGCACGGCCGGGACCGCCGGCACGGCAGGAATCTCCGGGATGACGGGCCGCGTCGGCCGGGCGGGCATCTCGGGCATCTCGGGCGCGCGCGGCACCACGGGCAGGATCCTCTCCAGCTCCGTTAAGTCGGGCAGGCGCAGGTTGGGCATCGACTCGCCCTGCACCTGGGCGCCCGCCTCCCGTTCCATGCTGCCCGACAGGACCGCCAGGTCGCCGTGGAGAACCGCCGTGCTCCGCAGGAGCAGGTGGCCGAACAGAGTGGACACGTCGCCCATGACCGTGCCTGCCAGATCCGAGTTGCCACCGGTGTTCAGGGCATCGCCCCGCACCTCAGCGCCCGGCGCCAGGGTCAAGTCACCGCTCACCACGGCCACGTTGCCCTCGATGCGCCCGGCGATGTCGGCATCGCCGTTGGTCACAAAGACGTCGCCGCGCACCGTGCTGCCTGCGGGCACGGTCAGATCGCCGTTCACCAGGCCCAGGCTGCCGTCTACAACCTCGCCCGTCTCCAGGGTCAGGTCCTCGTCGAAATAGACCTGGCCCCCGTCCTGCTGCGTCAGCGGCCCGTCGGCCAGAGCCGTGCCGGCCGGCAAGAGCAGGAGCATCAGCATCAACCCCAACAACACCCCGATCTTTTTCACCTTTTCCTCCTCACGTTCCCAGCAACGCCCTCGTCAAGGGAGAGGACGGCCGGGCTGTTCCGCCCGGGTCCAGTTGCCCATCCTCCGCGGCGGGCGGCCGTCAACGATGACCGCACCTGCTATACGTATCCGTTGCCGTTCGAGTTTCCAGGGCGCCTGTTCAAGAGCCAGAACCACAGCCCGACCAGGACCACCAGGGCGAACCCCAGGCCGATGAGCAGCGGCGCCGCGTAGCGTGCTAGCAGGTCGCCCAGGAAGAGGCTGGCGCCCTTGGCCAGGAGGCCCGCACCCGAGGCGAACTGCAGTGCCGCGCTGGTCCCCTGTTGCACCGAGGGCAGGTCGCCCAGCGATAGCCAGGCGACGACGGCGGCCACGACCAGCACCAGGATGCCAACCGTCAGCCCGGCCAGCGACAGCCCGCTGGTCACCACCGCCATCCCGCCAAAGAGCCGCTTCCGCCTTTTGTCCTGTTCGGCCAGCCGGCGATCGACGCGGATGGCAAAGCCCAGGGGCGGGCCAACCAGGGGCGAGGCCTCGAACAAGGTCGCGATCTCACCCATCGCTTCCCACTCGTCGCGGCAGCTCGGGCAGACGTCCAGGTGCTCCTCCAGTCGCCGACGGTCCTGCTCGTCCAGCAGCCCGTCGAGGGCCAGCGACATCAGGGCGGTCATCTGTTCGTCATGCTCACCATTCCATTTCTGCATTGCTTCTCCTCCCCGGTGCCGGCTCAGGCCGCCTCCAGTTGGCCTGCCATCATGCGGCGGGCACGGTGCAGGCGCGACTTGACGGCGCTCTCGGTGGTGGCCATAATGTCCGCAATCTCCTGGTACGAATAGTCGTACCAGTAGCGGAGCACAACTGCCGCCCGATAGTCGGCGGGCAGCGTGTCGAGCGCCCGGCGCACCCGCTCCCGTTCCTGTCTGGCACTCGCTACTTGGTCCGGCCGCGGCGCGCTGCTCGTGGTCCACTGCGGGGGCAGCGGGCCGTCGAGGGACAGCTGTGGAGCCCGGGTCCTGCGCCGCAGGCGGTCGATGCAGTGGTGCGAGGCAATGGACAGCAGCCAGTTAACGAACTTGCGCTCCGGCTGGTAGGTAGCCAGCTTGGTGTAGGCGCGCACAAAGGTCTCCTGGGCCGCGTCCTCGGCCTCGGCCGAATCGCCCAGCATCCGGTATGTTAGGTTGTAAACCGGCCTCTCATAGGCCTGGACCAACTGCCCAAAGGCCGACCGGTCGCCCCGCAGAGCCTGCTCTATCCAGGCCCCTTCTTGGTCCATCCTGTCCTCCATGCACACCCCTATACGGCCGGCGCGATCAAAGGTTGCGCTGCCAGGTGCGACGCACCGGCATCATCTTAACACACTTGGCGGCCCGGACCAAGGGCCACACGGGGGCTGCAAGCAGGCGTTAACGTAAAGACCTGGCCCTTTTGGTGTCGAGTGAAGTGCGCGCATCGAGGCAAAGCACGCGATGGCCAGGTCCCAACCTGTTCTGCACAGCCCAATCGCGCCGGGTCTGCCTCCGAGACGAGACTGGGCGCGATCGCCGCCGCCCGTCCCGCGTGAACGGCGGGGCCAGGAGATGGGTTGATCCAGTGAAGTTGGCTCCCTGCGTCCGGCGGGGGCGCCTGGAAAGGACCAAGGATGAGGCCGAGATCGACACGCTACCTGCTGGCACTTCTGGCCGCGACCCTGCTCGCCTGCTCGGCACCCTCGAGCCCGACCGTCACGCCGCAACCACTGCCCACCGCCATATCATCCCGTAGCGAAGCGGATGGGATATCATCCCGTAGCGAAGCGGATGGGATATCATCCCGCAGCGAAGCGGTGGGGACGGCACCGGTGCTTGAGGAGGTGGCCTCGCCGTCACAGGCGGGCACCACCCGCGAGCCCACGCCGCAGCCCACAGCGGAGTCCACCCCTGTTCCGCCGGCAACCCCCACTCCCACCGCCCGCCCCGAGCCGGGCGATCCCTTTGCGCTCCTATCGCTGGAGAGCCTCTTTGCCACATTGGAGGACCTGACCGCCATCCAGCCCCATTCTGGCTGGCGTAACTCGGCCAGCCAGGGTGAGGTGGAGGCCCTGGATTACGTGGCCGGGCGGCTGGCCGGCATGCCCTACCTTAAGGCCGCGGGGCTCGAGGTGGAGCGGCAGGAGCTCGACGTCTTCTTGGCTGCCGAGCTGCACGATAGCCGCCTGTACGTGACCGTCGACGGTGCCGAGCGCGAAGTACCGGCGGACGGCCTGCGCGGGCCCCGCGACGACGTGGTTCAGGCGACCCGCTTTGACTCGGACGGCGCCCTGGACGACCTGGATGCGGATCCGGTCATCGCCGCCGGGCCGGCTGTGCTGGTGCGCACCCTCAAGGAGCTCGATGCCGCGGGTGATCTGCGGGGAGATGTCGTCTTCCTGGACTATGCCATCATCGATCGCTCCATCATGGATACCGGCGAGGCCGTCAGCCGCGCCGCCGCCGTCGTAGGAAAGGGTCCTGCCGGCATCGTCCTGGTGACGGCCTTTTCCAACGAGCCGGGCGAGAGCCACGGCGCCTTCGTGGGCGACGGCAGCGCCCTTACCTGGGTGGAGCAGGGCCCGGTCGTGCCCAGCCTGAGTGTGCGCCTGGAAGACCTGCAGGCGGTGGGTATCGAGGGCTGGGACGACCTGCGGAGCGTCGAGGCTGCCCGCCTGGTCTGGGATGCCGACCTGCTTGCTCCGGGCAGGTCGGGCAACCTCGTAGCCCGCATACCGGGCGCCGATCCCTCGCGCGCGGTCATCCTCGGCGCCCACATCGACAGCCCCAATTCCCCGGGCGCCATGGACGACGGGAGCGGCTCGGCCATCCTTCTCGAAGTGGCCCGCGTTCTCGATGAGGCCTACGTGCAGCCGCCCACCGATCTCTACCTCGCCTGGTTCGGCAGCGAGGAGCTGAGCCTCTACGGCAGCGGCCATTTCGTCGCCACGCACCAGGAGCTTCTGGACCGCACCGTGGCCATGCTCCAAGTCGATTGCCTGAGCCGGCCGCTGGACGGCGTGCCCGCTGAGCTTAAGCTCGTGAGCTGGCCGTACGGCCGCCTGGGCGACGAAAGGCTGCCCTGGCCGGACTTCCTGGCCGGCGTCGCCGCACGGTACGGCGTGGAGGTGGTGACCGAGGGCGTCTACGGTGTCTACTCGGATAACAGCAGC
>JBFYTF010000693.1:0-3285 GCA_041300865.1 Anaerolineae bacterium | reverse complement strand
GTGCGCGGCGCGGTGGACGCCAAGGCGCGTGGCCTTGGCCTGCCCTTTGCCCCCGGCTCCTATGTGCACCTGCTGCCGAACATCGCGGGCTATGTGGGCGCAGACCACGTGGCGATGCTGCTGGCCACGGACATGGCCGGCCGGACCGACACGGTGCTGGCCATCGACATTGGCACCAACACCGAGATGTGCCTGGCGCACCGCGGACGAATGTCCAGCCTGTCGTGCGCGTCGGGGCCGGCGTTCGAGGGCGCGCACATCAAGTTCGGCATGCGAGCGGGCCCTGGTGCCATCGAGCGCTTCCGGATCGTCGACGGTCGGGCGGAGTACAAGACCATCGGCGATGAGCCAGCAGTGGGGCTATGCGGCTCGGGGCTGTTGGACGTGGTCGCGCACTTGCGCCTGGCGGGTCTCCTCGACGGCAGGGGCCGGCTCGCCGGCCCTGCCATCCGGGGGGCCGGAGGCGACCGGGAGTTTGTCGTCGTTCCCGAGACAGAAGCGGGCAATGGCCGCGCCATTGCGGTCACGCAACGCGATATCCGCGAGCTGCAGCTGGCCAAAGGCGCCATCCGCTGTGGCATCGAGACGCTGCTGCAGGACGCCGGCATCACGGCCGGCGACTTGGACCAGGTGATCATCGCGGGCGCCTTTGGCACCTACATCGACGTGGAGAGCGCGAGGATCATCGGCCTCGTGCCCTGGGTCCCGCCGGACCGCGTGTCGCAGGTGGGCAACGCTGCGGGCACGGGCGCGCGGCTGGCGCTCATCTCGACGGCGTTCCGTGACCAGGGGCGCGACCTGGCGCAGCGGGTGCGCTACATCGAGCTGGCGTCCACGCCGGGGTTCATGCGCACTTTCGCCACGGCCATGTCCTTCTGAGGACGGCCGTCTCCCCATCCCTCGACTACGCCTCTCCGGGCTGCTCCTGGGTCGCTTCTCCTGGCCGGCGTGCGGCTGCCAGCAAGGCTTCGCGCCGGCGGCGATACTCGATGATGGGCCGGTCGCCCGGGATCATTTTTTCGCCGATGCGCAGGCCTGAGGGCTGGGGCTGGTGGGTCTCGACCACCACGCGGTCCTGGTGGGCCACCCTGAGGTTGAAGGGCATGGCCGCCCAGGTCACCAGGTCACGCAGCACGGGCAGACGCAGGAACCTCTGGCAAAAGCGGAGGTAGAGCAGCGTGTGCTCCTGGTCTACCGGTACAAAGGCGGCCAGGAGGCGCACGTCGTCCGAGATGCGGTTCTGCCACAGGTTGGGAAAGATGAACTCCAGTCGAAAGCCACTGGGGTGCGGGATGGGCAGCTCGTCCGCTCTGCGCGGCGGCGTGCCGTCGTCGGCGCGATTGTAGACGTAGAGGTAGAACATGTCCTCGTCCACCCACTCCATGGCCGGACCGTCCACCACGGTGCGCCCACCGCGGCCGATGGTGTCGTGATGGACAAAGGGCACGTGCACCACGTCGAGCTGATTTTCAACAACCC
The DNA here is from genome assembly GCA_041300865.1 of Anaerolineae bacterium. Lineage (GTDB taxonomy): Bacteria > Chloroflexota > Anaerolineae > JAAYZQ01 > JAAYZQ01 > JAAYZQ01. Next base: position 1,806 of record JBFYTF010000693.1, on the reverse strand, counting down.
GCGAGTAGTGGGCCCGCCACGGATCGTAGACGGTTCTGTAGGTGAAATCCTCGCCGATATCGTCGAAGAATCGGGGCGGCGCCAGGTCCACGGGTGCGTCGTCGCCCCACCAGACCCAGATGAAGCCGTGGGCCTCGTGGGTGGGGTAGCTGTGGGCACGAATGGCCTTGGGCACGGGGGCGCTGCGCCCATTGGCGGGGATGAGCACCGCCCGGCCGGACGCGTCATACTCGAAGCCGTGGAATGGACACTGGATATGACCGTCGATGACCTTGCCCAAGCTCAACTCGACACCCCGATGGGGACAGCGGTCGCGCAGGCAGCTCACCCGGCCCGCCTCGTCGCGCCAGAACACCAATTTCTCGCCCAGACGCGTGACGCCGACGGGCTTGTTTTTCACCTGTTTCGATTCCAGTAACACGTACCACTGATTCGGGATCATCTTTGGGCCCTCGCTCCTCAACCGAACTGCGTCTGCTCCCGCTGGCTTCCGATTATAGCCGATGCGACTTCAGTTGTCCATACTTCAGGAAGCCAAGGCCCGCAGACCCTCTTTGCTCTCATCCCCGTCAGCCTATCAGTGTTTCATCGCACCGGATTCCCGGTCTGCCCGGTACGCCTGTTCGATGGTCCCGCCCGGCTGGTAGTTGAGCTGCACGTAGCGGAGGGATTGCTCTCGATCCTCCCCTCCTTCGCCCGACGAGAAAATCAGATCGCAGTAGGCCGCGATATCCTGGACAATACGTTCGTAGCGATAATAGGCCAACGCATTGGTCTCGAGCTTTACCGCGCCATAGCCCTGGTAGAAGGCCCTCTCTTCTTCGTCTGCCGAGTACCAGCGCCCGAACAGGCCACCTCCGACGAACATCAAGTCGCGTTCTTTGGGCGCGAGGACGGGACTATCCCAGTCGACAATGTACAGATCGTCGCCGGCGGTGAGCAGGACGTTGCCGGCGTGGATATCCGAGTGGCACACCACCAGGTCCAGGGCATGCGCCTGAAGAGCGGCGGCGAGCTCTTCGGCACGCCAGACCATGTGCAGGGTTTGCTCCCGCCTGGCGCGCAAGAAACGACCCAGCTCCGCTGCCACGGGCTCCTCAAAGACGTCATGCTCCAGGCGCTCCAGGAACATCCTGACGGCCTCGCGCCATTGGGGGGAATAGCTTTCCTGCGGGATGCTCCTCCTGAGGGCGGCAGGCACTTGTAGGCTGTGAACCGCCCTCAGGGCAACGCCGAGCGCCCTCCATTGGTGCTCCGACAACGCAGCGTCGTAGCCATCTCGGCCCTCGACGAACGGATAAAGTATCAGCCGAAAAACGCCGAGGCTGGCCCACAGCCCGCCCGTGCTCGTCGGCAGAGGAGGAATGATCTGCCGGATGCCCTGCTCGCTGAGAACCTTGGGCAGGGTCACGGCGATTTTTTCGAAATCTCCCCGCCTCAGCTTGACAAAGTATGCCGTCCCGTTCTTAGCCGAGGCGCGATAGGCGGCAGTGTCGAAATCGGCGCCAAGGGGCAGGAAGGTGATCTGAATGCCAGGAAGGCCGTATTCATTTTCCAAGCAGGCGACGATTTCTTCGTCCTGGACGTCGGGCTTGGTGAGCATTGGGTTCGTCCTCCCCTGCTAGCCCGGTTCGCTGCCACAATCCCCGAGAGGCTCGCGCCGGCTCAAGCGGTGGGCACCGTCCTGTGGGCCGGCGGCCGGGCCAGCCACACCAGGCAGACACCGTGGATGCCGCTGACCACCAGCCCGGTGACGAGCAGGCAACCGGCGAGCAAGAGCACAGCCTGAAGCGGCGACGGGCTCTT
>JBFYTF010000543.1:0-7629 GCA_041300865.1 Anaerolineae bacterium | reverse complement strand
GCGCGCGCCGGCACTGGTGCTCGCCTTCCCGTGGGCCAGGACCTCGGCGCACCGCCAGCGGTTCGCCTCCACCCTTAACCCGGCACTCTCAGGGCGCTGCCGGCTCCAGCTCGAGAATCAGAGCGCTCTGCGCGGGCAGGATCGGCAGCGGCCGGTAGCCCTCCACGGCGCCACCTTCGCCGACGAGCAGCGGCTTCACTTCACTGCCGGTGAGCAGATCGTGGGCGGTGTAGGAGCCCGGCGCCAGGGGGCTCTCCCGGCTGTTGAGGGCAAAGGCGTCCACTTCCTTGGTACCCAGGTTCAGGACGACCAGGACTGCGTCTTGGCCCGCGCCGCGCAGGTAGGCGAACACCTTCGACGCGTCGCTTTGCAGGGGGTAGATCTCCAGGCTGCTGAGGGCGGGCTGCGCCTGGCGCAGGGCAATGAGGGAGCGGTAATGGTTAAGAAGCGAAGCGGGATCGGCCGCCTGGACGTCGACGTTGCGCTCCTCGGCTCCCTCGTTCAGGGGTTGCCAGGGCGTGCCGGAGGTAAAGCCCGCCTGCGGGCCGGGCGTCCATTGCATCGGCGTCCGGATCAGCTCGTCGGGCTTGGAGCCCGACATGCCAATCTCTTCGCCGTAATAGAGGAAGGGTACGCCGGGCATGGTGAGGAGAACCGTGGCTGCCAGGCGCGCCTTCCCTTCGTCGCCGCTGAAATAGTCCAATACCCGGTCCTGGTCGTGGTTGGCGAGAAAGGGTGCATAGCCCCCCTCGGGGTACAGGCGCTGGATCTCCCGGAGAGCCGAGGCGAGGGGGGTCGCGGCTCCCTCATTGACGCTGAGGAGGATGGCCTTGGCCAGGGAGAACTCGAAGGCCATGTCCACGTCCGCGCCTACATAGGTGGCCACCACGTCGCTCACATCCCAGACCTCGGCCACGGTCAGGGTCTCGGGGTCCAGCTCCTCAACATAGCGCTCGAAATCCTGAAGCCAGGCGTGGGTTTCCTCCGTGTTCTCGAGCTGTTTCCCATCCTCCACGTAGTGACGCGCGGCGTCGAGGCGAAAGCCGTCGACGTCCATCTCCTCAATCCAGAAGCGAGCCACATCGTAGAGCGCGGCCGTGACCTCAGGGTTCTCCAGGTTCAGATCCGGCATACCGCCCCAGAAGTAGCCATAGTAGTAGGCGCCGTTCCTTTCGTGCCACGCGGCTTGCGCCCCCGGATAGTCGGGCACCTCCTCCGCCCAGACGTACCAATCACGGCGCTCGGAATCGGCTCCGGACGCGCTGTCCACGAACCAGGGATGCTGATCGGAGGTGTGGTTCAGCACGAGGTCGACGACGACGCTCATCCCGCGGCGGTGCGCCTCGTCGACGAAGGCGCGAAAGTCCTCGTTGGTGCCATAGTCGGGGTTGACGGCGATGTAGTCGGTCACATCGTAGCCGTGGTAGCTGGCCGCCGCAGCCACAGGCATCAGCCACAGCGCGGTGACGCCCAGGTCCTGGCCGCCGGCCGGGTCGCCGTCGTTCAGGTAATCCAGCTTGGCCATCAGGCCCGGCAGGTCGCCCGCCCCGTCGCCATCGCTGTCGTAGAAGCTGCGGATAAACACCTCGTAAAAGACGTCGTCCTGCCACCAGGCGGCCGGCACCGGGCTGGGCGTCGCCGAGGGTAGAGGCAAGCCCGAACTGGGCGCCGTCGACGTCGGGCCGGTGACCGGCGCTGTGACGACCGGTGTAGTCGTGCCCGGCGAACAGGCCACGAGCAAGGCGAGCAGCAGCAAGAACACGGCGGACTGTTTCATGGCTTCCCCCCGGGGGCATTATAGCACAGTCCCCAGGAAAGCACCATCGCCGGCGTGGCACAAGAGGGCCACGTCAAAAGTCGGCGATCGCGCGCAGGGGGCACGCGTGGATGCCCGCTTTCGCGGGCATGACGGCCCCGTTTTGCCGGCCGTCACCCCCGCGAAAGGCCTGCCTTCATGCAAGTGCGGGCAGGAGTCCAGACTCCGGGCCAGATGTTAGCGGAGTTTGACACGGCCCTGCGGCCGCAAAGAGGGTGCGTTGACAGAGGTGGGATTTTTTGTTATAATGGCCACAGAAACTCCAAGCCGCTCAAGAGGAGAACCGGCCATGCATTCTGACCTAGACAATCCTGCGGTGGACAGACTGGCGCTGCTCTATCGCGTGTCTCAAAGCTTCAACTCTTCCCTCGACCTGGACCTGGTCCTGAGCCGGGTCATGGACCAGGTGGTGGAGCTCACCCGGGCGGAGCGTGGCTTTGTGATGCTCCTCGAGGAGAACGGCGAGCCGATCTTTCGCGTGGCACGGGGCATGGACCAGCAGACGATCCAGCACCCGGAGTTCGAGATCTCGCGAGGTGTAGTCGAACGAGTCACCCGGGAAGGAGAGGCCCTGCTGACGAGCAACGCTCAGACGGATGAGCGCTTTCGGCTCCGCGTGAGCGTTCAGGCGCTGGGCCTGCGGTCGATCCTGTGCGCTCCGCTCAAGGTCCAGGGCAGGATCACAGGCGTGATTTATGTGGACAACCGGCTGCAGGCCGGCCTGTTTACGCCCGACGACCTGGAGCTGCTGTCGGCCATCGCGCACAGCGCGGCCATCGCCATCGAGAACGCGCGCCTGTATCGCCTGGCCGTCGAAAAGGGGCGGATGGAGCGCGAGCTACAGGTGGCCCGCGAGCTGCAGGCCAGCCTCTTGCCCAAGAGCACGCCGCAGGTGCCTGGCTGGGAGTTCGCGGCCACCTGGCAGCCTGCCCGGCAAACGTCGGGCGACTACTATGACTTTTTCGCAGCCCAGGAAGGAGAGGTTGGCCTGGTCATCGGCGACGTGAGCGGCAAGGGTATGGCATCGGCGCTGTTCATGACCCTCACCCGCAGCATCGTGCGGGCCAGCTTGACTCAGCCGGGACACCTGGCCCAGGGCATCATGAGGGCGAACCGCCTTATCTGCGCCGACTCGACGGCAGGCATGTTCGTGACGCTGTTCTGCGCCGAGATCCAGCTGGCGACAGGCCGGGTGACCTACGTCAACGCCGGGCACAACCCCCCGCTCCTGCTTTCGGCGCAGGACGGAGACCATCGCCTCGAAGAGCTCTGCCGGACGGGCATGGCCCTGGGAGTTATCGAAGACACTCCCTTTGAACAACGCACGGTGCAGATGATGCCTGGCGACGTGCTGCTGCTCTATACCGACGGCGTGCCCGATGCGACGGGGGCCGATGGAGAGCGCTTCCAGATGCCACGGCTGCGCCAGGTGCTCCTCGATGAGGGACGCAAGGCGGCGCCGGACATCCTGTCGGCACTGACCACCTCTGTCGCCGAGTTCACGGGGACGAGCGAGCAGTTTGACGACATGGCTATGGTTGTGGCCCGGCGGCTCTAAGAGGGGCCACAGCGAGGGACAAAATCAGGGGCCGACGATTGTGCTTGCCCGTCCTCCCCGCCAGGCCAGGGCGTACCAAGGGCAACCGGCCGTGTCCGGGACCCTCCATGACGCGGCCCGCCAGGGCAGGTGTGAGGGTCCCGCGGGGACACGTAGGGCGCCCTAACTGCTCACAGAATGTGCGCCAGAAACTGGCGGGTCCGGTCTTCCTTCGGGTTCGTGAACAACTGGTCGGGTGAACCCATTTCGGCCCAAACGCCATCGGCCATAAGGATTACGCGGTCGGCCACATCGCGGGCAAAGTGAAGCTCGTGGGTGACGACAACCATGGTCATGCCCTCGTTTGCCAGGCGCTCCATCACCTCCACCACCTCGCCAATGAGCTCCGGGTCGAGGGCCGAGGTCGGCTCGTCAAAGAGCATGATCTTGGGCTCCATGGCCAGGGCACGGGCGATGGCCACCCGCTGCTGCTGCCCACCCGACAGGCGCGAGGGGTACTCGTCGCGCTTCTCCGAGAGGCCCACCCAGCGCAGCAGCTCCTCGCCCTTGGCGGTCGCCTTTTCCTTGGACCACCTTTTGACGATGACCGGCGCCTCGATGACATTCTGCAGGGCAGTCATGTGGGGGAAGAGGTTGAACTGCTGGAAGACCATGCCTGCCTTCTGGCGAATCTCGCGGATGTGACGGCGTTGCTCACGGGCGGGCTCCCGGGCCTTGATCTCGACCGAGTCGATCTCGATGGTACCGGCCGAAGGCTCTTCGAGAAAATTCAGGCAGCGGAGGAAGGTGCTCTTGCCGCCCCCCGAGGGCCCGATGATGCACACCACCTCCCGCGGCATCACGTCCAGGTCTACACCCCGGATAACGTGCAGGGGGCCGAAATATTTGTGCAGGCCACGCACCCTGATCATGGGTTCTGCCATTTCTTATCTCCTCTCACTGCGGGCCAGGTAGTCCTCCAGCTTGCCCTGGAGGAACTGGAAGACGACCGTCAGGAGCCAGTAGAAGGCGGCGGCGATGATGAACGTCTCCATGGTGCGGAAATTCTGGCGGCCGATCTTTTGCGCGCGGAAGGTGAGCTCCCAGACGCCCATGATATAGACCAGCGAAGAGTCCTTCATCATGGCGATAAAATCGTTGCCAATGGGCGGGATGACGATACGGAACGCCTGGGGCACGACAATGCGACGAAAGGTCTGCGCGCCACCCATACCCAGGGCTTGGGCTGCCTCACGCTGCCCCTTGCCGATGGCCTGGATGCCGGCGCGGAACGTCTCGGTCATGTAGGCACCATAGTTCACGCCCAGGGCCAGGATGCCGGCAGCCAAAGCCGGGAGGACGATGCCCAACTGGGGTAGCCCCAGGTACCAGATAAAGATCTGCACCAGGAGGGGCGTGCCGCGGATGAGCGAAATGTAAAAGCTGGCGATGCCGTTGGGGATGGGGTTCGTGGACAGGCGGCCGAGAGCACCGAGGATCGCCAGGACGATGGCCAGGAGGATAGAGAGCGCCGAGACATAGATGGTCGTGCCCGCGCCGGCCATGATAAAGGGGAAAAAGTGGGCCATGAAGGCAACGTCGAGGTTGAAGCGGCGCAGGACCGAGTACAGGATCACGAGTAGGCCGATCCAGACTGCCAGGCCAAAGATGCCCAGCCGCGTGCGGCGGGTGCGCTGGCTGACCATAATCTGCTGCGACAGGCCGGCACCTTCTGGCGCCTCGAAGGCCTCGGCAACCGGCCCGCGGAGCAGGACGACGAGCAGAAGAACATACCAGGCCGCCAGAACCAGCAGGGGCCAGGAGATAGCGAGCTTGGTGCCGAGCATGAGGGGGTAGGAGAGTACCTCCAGCAGGGGCAAGCCCAGAACGACGATGGGGCCGATGAGGAACAGGATGATCGCCAGAAGGTGGCTCCAGAGGTTCCGCCTGCTCATGCCCCACACTACGACCAGCCCGAGCAGCCCGCTAGAGAGCGTCCAGATCGCCAGGGTCGGACCCCAGGTCGGCTGGAAGCCATAGTTGGACCACTCCAGGTGGAGGGCATTCTGGTTGACTGCTCCCCAGGCACGCATGGTACCATCGGCACCGGCCGAGACGAGGGTGTCGTCGATAGGGCCATATGCTGCCGCCATGACGGCGTTCAGGTGGCCAGTGAAGGAAGCGGTGCTTTTGCCTCCCGCCGTGCGCAAGTTGCGGATGGTGTTATCGCGGCCGGTGGTTAACAAGAAGTCGCCACTCGGCTCAAAGTCCATGCTCGTCACCGTGGCCCAGTGGCCCTCGGCCGGCCACCGGACCTCGCCGGACTCTATATCCCAGAACATGACCGTCGTGTCGACACTGCCTGACGCTATAAGCTCGTTGTCGGGACTGAGGGCCAGGGCGGTCACCGCCTTTGTGTGGCCCAGCCAGTTCTCCTCGGTCTCTGGATCTTTCCAGTACCCTTCCAGCTCCTGCACCACTTCGCCTGTCATGCTCCAGACGTGGATGCGCAAACCGTCGCCGGCAGCGACGAGGGTTCCATCGTCCGAGAGCTCGACGGCGACAGATCCCTCTTCGACCGGGCCGAACGTCTGGAGCTCCCGCCCGCTGCCCAGCTCCCAGACGGCAACCCGGCCGTCCTCGCCCAACAGGGCAACACGCGAGACGGCGGCATCAAAGGCAGCGGCGGCAAGGGGCGCCCCACCCAGGCTTTGCTCGGCCGGGGATGCGCCAGTCGGATCTTCCCAGGTCAGGACGCGACCGGTGCGATCGATGGACACGAGGGTCGAGCCGTCCGGCGTGAAGGCGACGGCCAGCACCGCGTCGCTGTGGCCTGTGAGCTGGTGCTGCATCCACGGCTCTTCCTCGGCCAGGTCAAATCCGGCCGGCAGCCTTATGTCAAAGTCGGGCGGCACCTCCCAGAGATAGACGATGCCATTGTCGGCGCCCGCCGCGACCAATGCGCCCTCTGGCTGGACTGCCACGTCGCGAAAGGGGCTTACGGCGGATAGGCGAATGGGCCCGCCGAGGGCATACTGGACGGCATAAAGCAAGCTCAGGACGCTGGTGATGGTCACCAGGATGACGGCGGTCTTGAGCAGCCTGCGCCTGTCCGCGACCTGTTGTTCTGCTGCACTGTCCATCAACTGCTCTCCTCTTCGCCGAGGGGCTCCGGATCAGATCCGCAGCCGCGGGTCCAACGCGTCACGCAGGCCATCGCCCAGGAGGTTAAAGGCGAGGACGCTGATCATGATGGCCAGCCCGGGAAAGACGACGGCCCACCAGGCACCCGAGGTCAGGAACTTGTAGCTGTCACCCAACATCGCCCCCCACTCTGGCTCGGGCGGAATGGCTCCCAGGCCCAGGAAACCCAGGGCGCCCGCCCACAGAATGGCGCTCGCCAGGCCCATCGTCGACTGGACGATGATGGGCGAGAGCGTGTTGGGCACGATGTGCCGGAACAGAATGCGGCTCTGCCCGACGCCCACGGCCATGCCCGCCATGACATACTCTTTCTCGATCACCGCCAGAACAGCGGCGCGAACCAGCCGGGCATAGACCGGGATGCCGACAATGCCAATGGCGATCATGCCCTTGTCCAAGCCCGGCCCGAGCATGGCGACGATGGCGATCGCCAACAGAATGCCAGGGAAAGCGAGGAGGATGTCCATGACGCGCATGATGACGTTGGAGACCAGGTTCCCACTGAGGGGCATGGCCAGGATGACGCCGCCGACCAAGCCCACGAGGCCGCAGACCAGGGCCACGAGGGGGCCGACCAACAAACCGGGCAGGCCACCCAGGAGGAGCCCGGCCAGGCCAAAGGCCAAGGTCCGCTGCGGCTTGCCACGCCACAGGTTCTCCGCATAGAGAGCCACACCGGCCAGGATCAGAAAGAGGAGCACCTGGTACACCTGCTGCGACAGCCAGGCCACGACCGCGCCAAAGACCAGCCCGATGCCGACAAAGAGGAGCACCCTGCCCACCGGGCCGAGAGGCATGCTCTCCCAGAAGCCGGCCAGCAGGCCGAGGATGCCTCCAACGGCCAGCGAGATGCCCACGGCGACGAGGCCGACCCGCAGAGAGTTCCAGCCACCGTGAACGACCCGGCGAAAGATGTCGCGCCCGAGCTTGTCGGTGCCAAAGGGGTGGATCGACTCGACCTCTTCAGTGGCGGTCAGGTTCGGGGGCTTGAGCTTCAGGCCATAGTCCAGGTCCGTCTTCGGATTGTACTCCCAGAAAAAGTGGCTCAGAACGGCCCCCAGGACGAGAAAGA